>CAZYFM010000086.1:0-14446 GCA_964646885.1 uncultured Flavobacteriaceae bacterium | reverse complement strand
CTACCGCCGTGCTGAATTTCGACGAGGCCGTGGCGTGGCGCCTGGGTCCGAAACCGCAGCCCAAGGCTGCCGCCGGCGAGAAGAAGTCGTCGAGCGAAGGCATGAAGGGCATGTTCGGCATGATGAATGCCGCGCGCCTCGGCGTGGGCGTTCAGGGCGTGGCCGTTGCCGAAGTCGCCTACCAGAACGCCGTCATCTATTCGAAGGAACGGCTTGTCGGTCGCTCGCTGACCGGTGCGAAGAACCCGGACAAGCCGGCTGACCCGCTCATCGTGCACCCGGACGTCCGTCGCATGCTGATGTTCGCGCGCGCGGCGGCCGAGGGTGGCCGTTCGCTCGCCACGTTCATCAGCTTCATGCTGGGCGTTGCCAACTCGAAGCGCAGCGAGCAGGAGCGCCAGGAAGCTGCCGACATCGCAGACCTGCTCACGCCGGTCATCAAGGCCTTCTGCACCGACCTTGGCTTCGAGGCGGCAAACGCGGCGATGCAGTGCTTCGGGGGTCATGGCTATATCCGTGACCACGGCATGGAACAGTTCGTGCGCGACTCGCGCATCAACCAGACCTATGAAGGCGCCAATGGCGTGCAGGCGCTCGACCTCGTTGGCCGCAAGCTCGGCCGCGGCGGCGGTCGCGCGCCGATGGCGCTGTTCGGCATGATCAACCGCTTCCTCGAGGCCGAGAACGGCGAAGAGATGAAGCCCTATGTGGAACCGCTGAAGGTCGCGCTGTCGCGCCTGCAGGAAGCCACGATGTGGCTCGCGCAGAACGGCATGCGCAATCCCGACAATGCGGGCGCCGGGTCGGTCGACTACCTGCGCATGTTCGGCATTGTCGTGGTTGGCTATCTCTGGGCCCGCCAGGCCAAGGCCGCACTCACGCGCCTTGCCGCCAAGCCGTCCAATGCCGGCTTCTACGAGGCCAAGCTCGCCACCGCCCGATTCTGGATGGAACGCATGGTGCCGGATACGGCTTCACTGTCGGAACGCGTCAAGGTCGGCGCCGACGGGCTCATGCTGCTGGATGCGGCGAACTTCTGAGGGATCAGAAGAGGTTCACGCGAAAGCGCGAACAGAAGAGAACACGCGAAAGTTTCTCCCCTAAACGCGGAGCGTTTGGGGGAGTGGGTGCGCGCGGCGGAGCCGGGCTGCACCCGAGGGGGGCGGCGCCGAGGGTGGCCGGACTTTTAACCCGCCGGCAGGCCTGACAATTTCCTTCGCGTGTCGCGCGACTCGTGACCTATCATCAGACGCTGGCGCGGCCCCCCTCGGGTGCAGCACCTGGCGGTGCGCACCCACTCCCCCAATGCGCTGCCGCGCCTCGGGGGAGAGTGCATGAGAGGATCAATTGGCTGAGCCTTCGCTTCTGCGACTTGCGAACGAGACCGGTGGACGGCCCCTAAGCCTTCCGGCCGGTGCCGTCGTGTTCCGGCCGGGCAGCGAGTGCCCGGGCTTTGTCGTCGTGAAGTCGGGATCGATCCGCGTCACGCTGGTGTCGGAGGAAGGGCGCGAAGTGGTGCTCTATCGCGTGCGGCCTGGCGAGATCTGCCTGCAGACATTTGCGTGCCTCTCCAGGGGGACGACCTATGCGGCCGAAGGCGTGGTGGAGACGCCCGTCGACGGCGTGCTCATTCCGCCGGCGCAGTTCCAGAAGCTCGTCTCGGAGTCGGGCGCGTTCCGGTCGGCCGTGTTCGAGGCCATCGCGGCGCGCTTCTCCGAGTTCGAGCACGTCGTGGAGACGCTGGCGTTCACCGGCCTGGAAAGCCGCGTCGCCTCGGCCCTGCTGCGGCTCGCCGGAACCAGTCGCCTCGTCACCGCGACGCACCACGAGATCGCGACCGAGATCGGCTCCGCGCGCGAGGCCGTGTCCCGCCAGCTCAAGCTGCTCGCGCAGGCCGGCGCCATTGCCATGAGCCGCGGCCAGATCGAGATCCTCGACAAGGCCAAGCTGTCGCAGATTTCCTCCCGTCCTGTGTGACTTCGTCACCGACGGGCGGTCCGCGCCGCCCTATCCTGCCCCTGTCAACTCGAACAGGAGGCCAACATGCCCACCAATGAAGGTAATCTCGACCGCGCGCTTCGCGTCATCGCCGGCGCCGGCATTCTCTCGCTTGCATTCATCGGCCCGCAGTCGGCCTGGGGCTATGTCGGCCTCGTGCCGCTGATCACCGGACTCGTCGGCTACTGCCCGCTGTACTCGCTGCTGGGGCTAAACACCTGCCCCGTCAAGCGCGCGTGAAGTTTCTCCCCTGAACGCGGAGCGTTTGGGGATGGGGTGCTCGGGGCTCAGTGCCTGTGACTGAGGCGCATGCCGGCATAGAGGCTGCGGAAGTGGCCTGAACTGTCCTGGTTGGTGAACGCCACGAGCGTCGGCTCGGCGCCGGGTGTTCGCCACAGGAACAACGTGTCGGTAACGGGCTCGAGCGCAAAAGGGCCGAGGCGGCCATAGAGATCGCGGGCCCACTCCTCGGTCCAGGCGGATGTCATCGCGAGCGCGCCGTTGCGTTCCTCGACGGTGGTGACTGTTCCGAACCGCGCATAGGTACCCGTGAAGCATCGCGCGTCGACGCTCGCGCCCGCAACGGGCTGGAGCACCGGCGGCATGGTTGTGCCTGCCTCTCCGAAGAAGCCGCCTGCCAGCTCGCGGCACAGGCCGGCGCCGTCCCCTCCATTCGTCAGGAGCGAGAACACCATCCTGCGTTCCGGCAGCACCCGCAGGAAGGATCGCTGGAAGACAGAGACGCCGTCATGACCATAAAGGAACTTGCCACCCCAGTTGAACAGCATCCAGCCCAGACCGAAATGGGTCGCGGGCGCTGATGGCGGCAATGCGGTCTGGGGCTGCTGCATGGCGCGTACGGCCTGCCCGCTCAGCAAATGCTGCCCATCGCGCGCCTTGCCGTCCTCCAGATGCGCTACTGCAAAATATACAAGGTCGCGGGCGCGTCCCATGGGCGTGGAGCCCGCAGGGCCTGCCGACGTCGAGAGGAAAATGCGACGGGGTACGACGGGACCGTTCCTTGATGGCACGTGACCCACCGCCACGCGGTAGCGCAGCGCGTCTTCCGGCAGCGTGAGCAGCGACGGTACGCCGAGGCGTTTTGCAATCCGCTCGCGCCAGATCGTGTCGAAGTCCGCCTGATCCAGAACCTCCAGAATTCGACCAGCGACGGCAAAGCCATGGTTGCAATACGAGAAGCCCTGTCCTGGCTCATGCAGTTGCGGCAGATCGCGGCCCGTCTCGACGAGCTTCGCCAGCCGATCGTGTCCCCGCGTCGTCTCGATGAACAGGTCGCCGTCGATTCCCGATGCATGGCAGAGCAACTGCCGGACTGTCATCCGGCGGGCGGCCTCTTCAGACGCCACGCGGAAATCGGGCAGATAGCGACGAACGGGCGCATCGAGATCGAGCTTGCCTTCGTCGACGAACTGCATCGCCATGGTCGTGGTCATCGGCTTGGTGATCGATGCCAGATGGAAGAGAGAGTCCGTCGTGGCTTCGACGCCGGTGTCGACATTGACCACGCCACAGGCCGCTTCGTGCAGCGTCTCGCCGGCATAAAGCGCGATCGAGGCGCCGGGAACGCGATGGGTGGCCGCCGCGGCGCTCAAGCGTGCGCTCAGGTTTTGGGCCAGGAGGGGCGGGTTTTCTGTCATGGGGGCTCGAGGGAGGTGCGGGATTGATGGTGAGGAACTCTACTCGCTACAGCATCAAGAGCAAGGACTAGTGCCAGATGCCGTCTCAAGGGCATTCCATTGCGTCACCGTTTTGGAGGTAGCCTCTGCTTCCATCTCCCCTGAACGCGACGGCGCTCCGGGGGAGACTGCTTCAGGGGAGTGCCTTCACGAGGAGCAGCGTCGTTAGCCCGCTGTTCCACTCGATGTCGGGATACTGATCGACTTCGCGATAGCCGCGTTTTTCGTAGAACGCGCGCGCGCGGGAGTTGAAGGTGTCTGTCTCGAGGCGCGCATTCGGGAAGCCCGCGCTCGCGATTTCGCTTTCCGCCACATCCATCAAGCGGCTTCCAATGCCCATTGAAGCGTGACTTGAGCGCACGTGAAGGGCATTCACGAAGTCTGCGTCCCAATCCACGAAGCCAACGACCTGCCCATCGTGTACCGCAACGCGGAACTCGGCACTCCGCTTGTGGACATAAGAAGCGGCACGATCTTCGTCGAGATAACGTTGGGCTGCGGCCGGCGTCAGCTCGGGAAGCCACGTGCTGTTGAAGGTGTCTTGCAGAATCACCTGAAGCACAGGCGCGTCGCCGGGTGTGGCGCGACGGATGACAGTCACACGAGCCGTCGGCGTGGTGAGGGGCTGGCTCCCAGGATTGCGTTTGCAAGCGGATGAGCACTGGTCATCGTCTGAAAATAACTCGTCGGGAGGTGCTTGTCCAAAGGGTTGCGAGCCGCAGATGGTGCTGAGCCATGTCGGCGTTGTGCTGAGGATCGCCGTGTACCCGAGGCTGGCTCTTTGCGTCCAGCCGAAGAAGAGGGTCTCATGCGAAAGACGCGGGATTTTTCCCCTAAACGCGTTAGCGTTTGGGGGAGTGGGTGCGCGCGGCGAAGCCGGGCTGCACCCGAAGGGGGCGGCGCTCAGGGTTGCCGGGTTGTGTTCCTTCAGCCTCGCAGGACGCTCTCCCTCTCGCGCTCGACAACAAATCTACAAACATCCAACGCCGGCGCTGCCCCCCTCGGGTGCAGCACCTGCGGTGCGCACCCACTCCCCCAATGCGCTGGCGCGCCTTGGGGGAGAGAGTATTGGCGGGGGTGTTCAAAAGGTCGCGGATCGGGGCGCTTGCTTCTGCTTGATGTTCTTATTATGTTCTTTCTTAGGTGGCCAGCGCTGCCATGCAACTTGACAATTGAATCATTGATCGGCGGACCAGGGGGACAGAGTTCCCGGGAGCCGCTTCGCAAGCTCCGCGCGAAAGGGAAATGTCGGGGGAGACGCCCGGACTCTGTCTGGCGCCACCCTGCCCCCAAGTCTCTCTGACAAATGCAAAAACAACGACGAAAGTGTCATCTTCCTCGCTGAAAATCGCGGCGGGCGGCCAAAAACGGCTCAGGCGCTTCGGGAAGAGTGTCATCTTCCGCCGAGGCCTTCTCCAGCAGTGTTCGAGCGCCATCCGGCTATTGCTGCAGTTGTGAGCCGCAGCAGCCTGGCGTGACCTTGGTCGCGAAGGCTTCGTTGCGCTCCTTCTCGACGCGACGCATGAAATCCATCATGGGGCCTGCGATCGCGTCGACGGCGCGGATGGGCATGTTGTGGCCCCAGCCCGGAACCAGCTTCAGCTCGGCGCCCGTGATGCATTCGGCGGTATGGCGACCGGCGTCGGGCTTGATGAGGATGTCGTCCTCGCCGTGGATGACGAGCGCGCGGCAGTTCAGCTTTTTCAGCATTTCCGTGCGCGGCGGCGAGGCCATGATGGCCGCCCACTGGCGCAGCACGCCTTCGGGATAGTAGCTGCGATCATAATTGTCGGCGATGCGCTGGCGCAGTTCGTCCTGGTCTTCCGGATATCCGGGGCTGGCGTTGACGGCGCGCATCTTCAGCGTGTGCTCGACGACGGAGGCCTTGTCCTCGGCGGGCGGCTTCTGCATCAGCGCGGCCTGGGCCTTCGGGTCGGAGCGCGGCAGTGACGGGTCGCTCGTCGTCGACATCAGCGAGATCAGGCTGCGCGTCTTGCCCGGATGCCGGATGGCCATCAGCTGGGCAATCATGCCACCCATCGAAGCGCCCGAGACATGCACAGAGGTGAAGCCCAGCACCTCGACGAGGGCGGCGACGTCATCGGCCATGTCGTTCAGCGTGTAGGGCACGTCTGGCTTGCGGCCTTCGGCGATCGCCTTCGCGTTGGCGGCGTTGTCGGGGATGATGCCGTGGAACTTCTGGCTGAGGCCCACGTCGCGGTTGTCGAAGCGGATCACGCGGAAGTCGTTTTCGGCAAAGTGGCGGTGATAGGCGTCGGGCCAGCTCGTCATCTGCGTGCCGAAGCCCTGGATGATGACCAGGGGGATGCCGTCTTCCGGGCCGGAGAGCTCGTGACAGATGTCGATGCCGTTGGCGCGGATGAAGCTGGTCATGTGGGTGTCGTGGTTGTCCTGTGGGGGCAGTCGATTTTTTTAACTCGAAGCACTCGAAGTACTCAAAGAGTCTGGCGCAGGTCGCCGTTCACGAACGATCTGCCGGCACTGGCAGGCTGTCGAAGACGGCGCCTTGCGCCGTCAGACAGATATTCTTCGAGTGCTTTGAGCACTTCGAGTTTCAACCCTACGCTTTTCGGGCGTCGACTTCGGCGACGAAGTCGGAGATCTCGCGCAGGTAGACGGGAACGAGCTTTGAGGTGAAGTCGTGGCCCATGCCCGGGATGATCTTCAGGCGCGCGCCGGGGATCGAGGCGGCCGTGTCCTTGCCACCCTCAACATTCACCAGCGGATCGTCGGCGCCGTGGATGACGAGCGCGGGGAGCTTCACGTTCTTCAGCATCTCGTTGCGCGGCGGCGAGGCGAGGATGCCCACGAGCTGGCGGGCGATGCCGGCGGGGTCGTAGGGCGCGCGGTCGACGATCGCGGTCGCAACGCGCTGGAGTTCCTCGTCATCGGCGGCGTAGACCGGCTGGCTGCCGATGATGCGCCAGACGTTCTTCGTGTGGGCGATGCGGGCTTCACGTTCGACTGGCGCGGGCTGGGTCAGCACGGCCATGGCTTCCGGCTTTGACGGCGGCAGGTCACGGCGCCCCGTCGTGGACATGATGGAGGTGAGGCTGCGCGCCTTGTTGGGATGATTGATGGCGACGAGCTGGGCGATCATGCCACCCATGGACGCTCCCACGATGTGGGCCTTTTCGATGCCAAGCGCGTCAAGGATGCCGGCGGCGTCGGCTGCCATGTCGTTCAGCTGGTAGGGCGCGCTGACAGGCTGCCCGGAGGCGGCCTTCATGAAGGCCTCCATCACGTTGACCTCGCCTGCCGTCGTGATCTTCTGGGACAGGCCGATGTCGCGGTTGTCGAAGCGGATGACGTGGTAGCCCCGGTCGGCGAGACCCTGGCAGAGCTCGACGGGCCACATCGTCATCTGGGCCGAGAAGCCCATGATCAGCTGGATGGCCGGGTTCTTCCGGTCGCCGAAGGTCTCGTATTCGAAATTCAGGCCGTTGGCCTTGATCTGGGGCATGGTGTCACGTCCGTCATTAACTTGGTCAAGGCGACCCTAGCAGGGCATATCCGGAAGGCAAGCACCCTGCCACCACAACTCAGGCGTTGACATTGGGCCCCGCAGGCTGAAGTTAGGCCAACACCCCGCAATTCCATATTTTTCATGCAACGGACATTCAGAAATCTCGGCACCCAGGTCTTCGACGTTGCCATTGTCGGCGGCGGCATCACGGGCTCGTGCATCGCGCGCGATGCGGCCCGGCGGGGCCTCAGCGTCGCGCTGGTCGACAAGGGCGATTTCAGCTGTGGGACGAGCGCGGGGTCGACGAAGCTCGTGCATGGGGGACTGCGCTACCTGAAGTCGCTTGAGCTGGGGCTGATCCGGGAATCGCTGCGCGAACGTCGCGTGTGGGAGCGCATCGCCCCGCACATGGTCTATCCGATGCCTTTCCTGCTGCCGCTGCAGAAGCCCGCCGACCGCTGGGTGATCGGCACGGGGCTCACGCTCTATGACTGGCTCTCGTTCGACCGCAACTGGATCGATGATCCGGACCAGCGCATGGCCGCGCATCGTTCGCTCTCGGTGGCGGAGGCACGGGCGCTGGAACCGGCGCTGGCCGACGCGCCCTTCGACAGCGCGATGCTCTACTATGACTGCCAGATGTACTCGCCCGAGCGGCTGGGGCTTGAATGCCTCATCGACGCTGCCGAGCACGGGGCGGTCGTCGTGAACCACGCCGAGGTCACCGGCTTCGAGCGGCAGTCGGGCACGATCCATGCGCTGCGCGTGCGCGACCGCATTGGCGGCGGCGACACGAGCGTGCGCTGCAAGACCGTCGTCAATGCCGCCGGCCCCTGGGCCGACCGCATGCTCGAGCTGATCGACGGCGGGAATTCCGCGCACAAGCTGATCCGCTCCAAGGGCATCCATGTTGTCACGCGCGGGGTGACCTCGAAGCATGCGCTTGCGGTCAGCCACAAGGGCGGACACTTCTTCATCGTGCCGTGGCGCGGCCATTCGATCATCGGGACGACCGACACCGTGTTCACCGGCCAGCCGGACGAGCTGCGGGTCACGCGCGACGAGGTCAGCGCGTTCCTCGACTTCGTGAACGAGGGTCTGCCGGGCCTCAACCTGTCCCTGGATCATGCACGCTATGCCTATGCCGGCCTGCGCCCGCTGGTCGATGACGGGTCGAAGAACAGCTACAATGCCAGCCGCAAGGCCGAGATCGTCGACCACGGCATCGAAGGGGGGCCCGCGAACCTCCTGTCGGCCATCGGGGGCAAGTGGACCACGTCCCGCGACATCGCCGAGAAGTGCGTGAACATGGTCGCGCGCAAGCTGAAGGCCGAGACGAAGACCTGCGACACGGCGCAGGCGCCGCTGCCGGGCGCGGCAGGCAACCATCGCGCCAAGGTCGAGGCCCTCGCCCGGGCGCATCCCGAGCTTGCCCCTTCGGCGGCCGAGAACCTGGCGCGGAACTATGGCGCGCAGTCCGACAGGCTCATGAAGCTGGCGGCATCCGATCCGACGCTGCTGCACAGCGTGTCCCAGGCCCTGCCCGACATCGCGGCGCAGGTCGTCCATGCCGTGCGCGAGGAGATGGCCATGACGCTTGAAGACGTCGTCTTCCGCCGTACGGGTCTTGGCACGCTGGGGCCGCTCGAGGCGTCGGCCATCGAGACTGTCTCGACCCTGATGGCACGCGAGCTCGGCTGGTCCGAACCCGAGCGGCTGAAGCAGGTCGAGAGCCTGAACTGGCGCTATGAACCACTGGCAGGGGCCGCATGAAAACCCTCGCAGTCATCAATCCCCGCTCCGCCGCCGGCAAGACCGGTCGCGATGCGCAGGACATTGCCCGGCGCCTCTCCGAGGTCACGGGACCGCTGAGCGTCGCCATCACCAGTGGTCCGATGGACGCCTCGCACATCACCACGCGGGCGCTCGTCGACGGGTTCGAGCGCATCATCGCGGTGGGAGGCGACGGCACGATCAACGAGGTCGTGAACGGCTTCTTCCACGAGGGCGAGATCATCAACCCCGAGGCGGAACTGTCGCTCCTGAACCTCGGGACCGGTGGTGACTTCCGCAAGACCTTTGGCATGGAGGCCGGGCTTGAAGCCTCGCTGCACCACGTCGCCGAGGGCCGCACGCGTCGCATCGACGTGGGCTGCCTTTCCTTCGTGTCCCCGGAAGGCCAGTCGGGCAAGCGCTATTTCGCCAACATCGCCAGCTTCGGGCTGAGCGGCGAAGTGGTGGACCGCGTGAACAGCGCGAAGATGCTCAAGCGCTATACCGGCTCGCTGTCCTATACGTGGAGCAGCCTGTCGGCGATCCTGCGCTTCAAGCCGAGGCCCGTGCGCCTGAAGGTGGACAACGTGTTTGACGACGTGGTGACGATCTCGACCTGCGCCGTCTGCAATGGCCAGTATTTCGGGGGCGGCATGAAGGTGGCGCCTGACGCTTCTCCGGATGACGGGATGTTCGACGTCATCATCATGGAGCCGGCGCCGCTGAGCCGCACGCTGACGAACATGAAGGACATCTATACCGGGGCGCACGTCAACAGTCCGCATGTGCGGGTGTTCCGGGGACGCTCGGTCATCGCCACGCCGGTGGCGGCCACGGGCGGTGCACCGGTCCGCATCGAGGCGGACGGCGAGTCGCCGGGCATGCTGCCGGCCATGTTCGAAGTGCTGCCCCGCATCATCAAGTTCCGCGGCTGAGGTCCGACATGCCCATTCAGAGAGAAGACACCCGTTGGAATGGCTGGGGCTGGGTGAAGGCCCACAACCCGCTGGAAGGGCGCGACGCCGCGTGGGGCTGGATTGCGCAGTCGCTCCAGGTGCCGGAACTGGCGCATACGCCGGCGGTCGCGCTCAGTGAGGTGAAGCTGGCGCCGACACGGCTCGACGCCGATGCGCGCGCGGAACTCGTCAGCGGGCTCGGACCCGACGCGGTGCGCGACAGCGTGCAGGAGCGTGCGTCGCATGCGCGCGGCAAGAGTTATCTCGACCTCCTCTACCTGCGCCGGGGCGACCTCAGTGCGGCGCCGGATGCGGTGGTCTATCCTCGCACGGCGGACGAGGTGGTGAACCTCTTGCGCTGGGCCGGCAAGCATCGCGTCGCCGTGATACCGTTTGCGGGTGGCTCGAGCGTCGTCGGTGGTGTCACCGGATCTCCCGGATCGCTTTCGGCGTCGGTTGCGCTTGACCTCACGCTGATGAACAGGCTGGTGTCCGTCGATGAAGTCGCGCACACGGCGACGGCGGAGGCCGGCATCTACGGCGTGGACCTCGAGAAGTCGCTGAACGCCCGCGGCTTCAAGCATGGCCACCACCCGCAGTCCTTCGAATTCTCGACACTGGGTGGCTGGATTGCGGCGCGCGGCGCCGGTCAGCAATCCAACGGCTATGGCCGCGCCGAAGACTGGTTCGCGGGCGGCGATGTCGCCACCGCCAAGGGCATCTGGACGCTTCCGGCCCTGCCTGCATCCGCGGCCGGACCTGACCTGCGCGGCGTGCTCACCGGCAGCGAAGGCGCGCTCGGCGTCATCACGCAGGCCACGGTGCGCATCCATGCCTTGCCCGAAGCCAGCCTTTATTCCGCATGCCTGTTCCCCGACTTCGCCAGTGGCGCACAGGCGATCCGGCAGATCATCCAGAGCGGCATCCCGGTATCGACGCTGCGCCTGTCGGATCCCGACGAGACCTACTTCTTCCAGGCCTTCGCCAAGGCCGGACAGGATCCGACGTTCAAGGACAAGCTTCAGGCACGCTACCTGTCGCTGATGGGTATGGGCGAACGGCCGTGCGCGCTGATCCTCGGCGTGGAAGGCTCGCGTGACCTTGCGCGGTTTGCCGACGGTGCCGCCAAGCGCATCATCCGCTCGTGTGGCGGGCTTGCCGTCGGCACGGGTCCTGCGAAGCGCTGGTATGCTTCGCGCTTCCATGGCCCCTACTCCCGTGATCCGATGATGGACCGCGCGCTGGGCGTGGACACGCTCGAGACCGCCACGACATGGTCGAACATCGAGCGCCTCTACAATGATGTCCGCGGTGCGCTTTCGGGAGCCATGCAGGCGTCGTCACCAGTGCGCGGGGCGCGCGGCCTTGTGTTCACGCATATCAGCCATTCCTACACGGACGGGGCCAGCCTGTACTTCACCTACATCTTCCCGCGCGACCTCAATGACGAGATCGGGCAGTGGCGCAAGATCAAGGGCGCTGCATCGGATGCGATCGTCCGCGCGGGTGGCACGATCTCGCATCACCATGGCGTGGGCGAAGACCACCTGCCGTGGCTTGAGGCCGAGAAGGGTACGCAGGGCATGGATGTGCTGCGGGCGCTGAAGCGCGAACTGGATCCGGCCGGCGTCCTCAATCCGGGCAAGCTTGTCACTTAGCCCCCAGGATCGACCGGCGAGGCGTCGCCTTGTCACTCCACGTACCAGGTGCCTGACGCATAAGCCGCGTCGAGCACATTGCGCAGCGTCTCCGCAAGCTCCCGTCGGCGAAACGGCTTTCTCAGCAACGGAACCCGCGGGTCCGGCTGGCCGCCGTCGTGGATTGCATTCTCGGTGTAACCGGACATGAACAGGGCCTGCAGGTGGGGCCTTTCGTGGCGCGCTGCCTCGACAAGTTCCTTGCCGGTCATGCCGCCGGGCATGATCACGTCCGTGAGAAGGAGATCAACCCCTCCCGCCTCGCGCATGATTGCAAGCGCCTGCGGACCATCCGGTGCCTCGATGACCTTGTAGCCGAGACCCGACAGCATCTGGCTCACATGATCGCGGACCATCGCATCGTCTTCGACCAGAAGAATGGTCTCGCTGCCGCCGGGAACGACTTCACCTCCCTCATGCACGACGAGAGGTGCCGCCGGCGCGGATGACTCGGGGAGGTAAAGGCTCACGGTCGTGCCGTGCCCCTGTTCCGAGCGGATCGTGACATGGCCACCGGACTGTTTCATGAAGCCGAACACCATCGACAGGCCGAGGCCCGATCCCCTGCCGAACTGCTTCGTGGTGAAGAACGGCTCGAATGCCCGCGCCATCACTTCGGGAGACATGCCGCATCCATTGTCGGACACCGACAGCGCAATGAACCGGCCCTTTGACAGGATACCGGTTAAACGCGCCTCGCCTTCGTCCATCTCGATGTTGGTCGTTTCGATCTTCAGCCGGCCGCCGGCGCGCATCGCGTCGCGGGCATTCAATGCCAGGTTCAGCAGCGCGGCTTCGAACTGGCCCGGATCGACATGCGCCTTCCAGAGGCCTCCACCGAGGGCGAGTTCCAGCTCGATGTGCTCGCCCAACGCCCTTCCCAGCAAAGGCTCCATGGCGCGCACGAGGTTGTTGACGTCAACGATGCGCGGGGCGAGCGGCTGCTGGCGCGCAAACGTCAGCAGGCGATTCGTCATGTCCGAACCCCGCTCCGCAGCCGTGAGGGTCAGGACGGCGAGCGCGCGCAGGCGCGGCTGGTCGGCCAGCTTTTCCACCAGCGTCTCTGCATTGCCCAGGATGATTGTCAGCAGGTTGTTGAAGTCATGGGCGATACCGCCGGTGAGCTGCCCAACCGCCTCCAGCTTCATCGCATGGTGGAGCTGCTGCTCTGCCGCCTTCTGCTCCGTGATGTCGATGGCCATCGCGTCCCACTGCACGAGGCCGTCGGGCAAGCGCGTTGGCGTGGTGTGGACACGCCACCACCTGACCTTGCCATCGGGTCGGGCGATCTTCCGGACCTCGATCACGAGGGGCTCGCCCCTTTGCGATGCGGCCCGCATGGCATGCAGCTTCCGGTCACGATCCTCCGGATGCACGAAGTCAAAGAGCGAGGCCTCGCCTGACATCAGCGCACTCGCCGGAACGCCCAGCAATGCCTCGACACCGTCACTTACGTAGACATCGTTGATGCTGCCATCGGGATGCAAGATCCGGCGATACACAACGCCTGGCAGCCGGTTGGCCAGCGTCCGGAAGCGCAGCTCGCTTGCACGCAACCTTTCCCTGACGACGCTCTGCTCCTCCTCGAGGCGCTCCACGTCAGCCCGCGCGCCAGTCGCCTCGCCCTCGCCGTGCGGACGATGCGGCTGTGACGGGAGCTCCTCCCGTGCACCTTGGGGCAGCAGCGCCTGCAGGACTGCAGTCACCTGTCCCAAAGGATCTCGCTGTGGCGTGTGCTTCACCTGCCAGCGTTGCGGGTCGAGTTGGGTTCCATCGTCGAGGACCATTGTCACATCGTCGGGGGCGCCGCTGCGCACACATCGCTGCAGCGACTCTGCCAGCGGCGAACCTTGGCCGATGGCCTTCAGCGGAAACACATCCAGAACCGGCCTGCCGGCGAGATCTTCCGAGCGGGTACCCGCGAGCTCGCACCAGGACCTGTTCGCGTGCACCAGCGTGAGCGCGGGCGACAGCACCGCACATGCAACCGGCAGCCCGTCAAACATGGCGGCGTAGTCAGGCTTGCGGCGCGCCGGTCGTGCCATCAGCTGCTCCCGTTGCGCGGCATCACCGAGGGGCTTCTCCGCGGTCCAGCAGGCGCCGCACACACGCCAGCAACTGGCGTCCCGTGAACGGCTTGCGCAGCACATCGTCGGCGCCAAACATCTGCGCGATCTCCAGGTACCTGCTGTCGTAGCCCGTCATCGCGATGATCGGGGCCCGCTCATCAAGCGCGCGAAGGCTTCGCACGACCTCCAGCCCCTCCTGGTCCGGCATGACGATGTCCACCAGGTACAAGGAGGCGCGGGGGCTCTCCGCGAACTTCAGGGCATCATCACCGCGCGAGAAGTCCGCCACGTGCAGACCGGCCTCCTCAAGCACGCGCCTCAGCGTCGCGCGAAGGTCATCGTCATCATCGACGATACAGATCCGATGCTCAGGGTGCCCTGTCATGCTGCCTTGCCGGGTTACGGACCTGTCCGCACCCTCCCCTTGCGCTCGGCAAGGGCGGTCTCCGCGACATCATCGCGGCGCCCGCTCCTGCCACGACGCGTCGCCTGCGGGCTTGTGCAATTTCGGAAGATAGTTGCGGTTTCGCGACGGGATCAACCGACCAATTCTTGCCCCTGTATTCCAAATGTTGCGACCGCAACCGTAAACCGCATTTGACAGACTCCAGCGGTTCTGTTGCCTTGTCCGAGACGCCACTTCAGGACCCTATTTCAGGACTCTATTCTTTGGACCAAGTACAGCTGCAGATTCACGGTCAGGATGCAGCCCCACCGCAGAATGCGGTGCGATCGTGGTCAGGTGTCACGGCGGAACTGGTCCATGTGC
>CAZYFM010000085.1:13555-14615 GCA_964646885.1 uncultured Flavobacteriaceae bacterium | reverse complement strand
CGGCTACTTCGACGTGGATCACCCCGTCCGGAGGTGGCGTGCGGAAGACACCGCGTTTGTGGCGACATACGCTTCAAACGCGTTCAGCCCGACCGGCTCGCCGCCGGCCACCGCGCCATAGGCTTTTTGGAAGGCCAGGTTGGCCGGTGTATCGAGTGGGCCGCTCGCTTCCCGCGGATAGGAGCCGATATATGCCAAGCCTTCGGTGGCCTCGGGCAGCTTGGGGAAAGCCTCGGGAATGATCAGTGACTGCATCCCGGCGAGCCTTAGCTTCTTTCCAAGTCCCTGCGACAGCGCCTCCTGCAGAGCCAGCGTGGCATCGCGGCCAGCGAAGACAAAATACACACCGTCTGCGTTTCGATCTACCTTGCTGACATATGCCGCCATATCGGTCGCGCCGAACGGCACCCCCACGGAACCCACGACTTCTGCCCCCGCCTCCTTGAACGCCTTGAGGCCGGATTGTCCGTAGGCAGTGTCCGAGTACATCACGTACCAGCGTTTGCCCACGTTTTTCGTCAACCATGAAACGAAGGCAACGTTGCGCATTTTGTTGCTCGGCGTGGTGCGAAAGGAATAGCGGTTAGTGCGTCCGGCGTCACCAAAGTCGTCCACCCAGCAGCCACTCGCGACGATGTATGGGAGCTTTTCCTCGCCCGCAAATTGCTGTAGGGCCAAGCATTCCGCGCTGGAAAGCCCGCCCATTAGGACATCGACCTTCTCGCGCGACTCAAGCTCCCGCGCATAGCGCACGGCATCGGCCACCTTTGCTGCGGAGTCACGTTCGACGACTCTGAAGCTCACTCCCTTGAGCGCCGGGTTCGACTTCGCACCGTCGAGCGCGAGATCCATACCCTTGCGGGCCGCCTTCCCCAATGCCGCAAAGGGACCGGTCTGCGGGTTCACGAAACCGATCGTGATGATCTGTTCCGCGTGTGCCGGCGCTGTCACGAATGCTGCAACGCCCAAGAGCAATTGGAGTGAGAACCTAGCGAGGAACTGGAATGGGCGGGCCATGAGCGATCTCCTGAAAGGACGAATATTGGTAGTCGTCTCTAAC
>CAZYFM010000085.1:0-13455 GCA_964646885.1 uncultured Flavobacteriaceae bacterium | reverse complement strand
TGGGCGGGCCATGAGCGATCTCCTGAAAGGACGAATATTGGTAGTCGTCTCTAACTCGCCCGGCAGCCGATGCGCTTGGGCAGCGTGCAGTGGGCCGTCCGCCCAACGGAACTCGCGAGGCAATCGCGGACGCCGCTGTCCAGGAGTTCGCGCAGGAAGGTCTCGGCGGTGCTCGCATTGAGCGCATCAGTAAACGGGCGGAGACCAGCGATCGCATGCTGTACTACCACTTCGACAGCAAAGAAAGTCTCTATTTGGCCGCCCTGGAAAAAGTTCATGACGACATGCTCTTGGCCGAGGGGCGGATCAACCTGAAGCAGCTCGACCCGAGAGAGGGTCTTAAGCGGCTGATCGCCTTTATCTGGCGCTACTTCCAGGAACACCCGGAATTCATCAGCCTTGTGAACGCAGAGAACATGTACGGAGCGCGCCACGTGAAGCAGTCCGAGCGCATTAGGCAGAGTGCAGTCCCGCAACTGAAGATCGTCGAAGACTTGCTGGCGCGAGGCGTGGCCGAAGGGCATTTCCGCCGCGACGTGACGGTAATGGAACTGCACCTCACCATTGTCTCGCTCTGCTATTACTACCTGTCCAACGCAGCGACGATGTCCAACTTCTTGGATTTCGACATGAAGCAGCAAGACGCGCGCGATGCCTGGCTGACGCATATAACCCGTGTCGTATCGGATTTTCTTGTGCAAAGATAAGCGCCGACCTTGCAGTGGGTCGATAGTGGATTCCGGGCCTTGTTCGATACGTACAATCCATGCATGTCCAAGGCTGCTCGTGTCTCTCTTGAAAACCGGATCTCCTATCGATGCCTTTCGATTGCCGCCCGGATTACCCGCCATCTTTCGCCTGCGTGGAAGGCGGAATTCGGCCTGACCGTGATCAGTTGGCGAGTCATGGCGGTCATTGGCCGGTTCGCGCCTGTCTCGGCCAAGCAGGTCGCAGCGCGCACAAGCACGGACGCATTCTTCGTGGCCCGCGCCATTGATAAGTTGGTCGAGCAAGGTTATGTGCAGAAGGACGTGGACCACGAAGACAGGAGGCGCTTGCGACTCAGCCTTACACCCTCAGGAAAAAAGGTTCACCGGCAGGTGGAGGACATGATCAATGCTGTGGAAGCAGAGCTCTTGGCCGGGATACCCTCAGACGAATCAGCGATCTTCTTTCGCGTGATGTCGGTGCTGGAGGATCGGACCGGAGCTCTGGCATCCATACCGTCATGATTTCTCAGTTGCCCAGCGTGATGCCTGCCTTCTGAATCACGGAACCCCAGCGCTTGAACTCCGACTTCAGGTAGGAGTCGAACTGCTCGGGACTTGATCCGCGGCTTTCTACGCCCAGCTCAGTGAGCTTCTCCTGCACATCGCGTTGCGCGAGCACGTGACGCATTTCTTCCGACAGCTTTCTGCGGAATTCAAGCTTTGTTCCTGCCGGAGCGAGAACTGCAAACCAGGGTCCTGAAACGATCTCCGGGTAGCCTGCCTCGGCAAATGTCGGAACTTCCGGCAATACCGAACTTCGCTTGGCGGACGCCACTGCAATCGGCCGCAGCTGACCTGAACGGATTCGCGGCAACAGATTGATGGTGTCCGCGATCATCATCCCCACCCGCCCGGCAAGAACGTCCGTAAGAGCCGGTGGAAAGCCCTGGTACGCGACGTGCGTCAGGTTGATTCCGGTTTGCTGGTTGATTAGCTCGCCGGTAACATGGCCGGTCGTTCCGACGCCTTGGGTACCGAAGGTCATCTTGTCCGGATTCGCTTTGGCGAATCCGCGCAGCTCCGAGAAGTTGGCGACGGGAAACGCCTGGTTCGTGACCAACACGTTCGGCGCCTCGGCCACCACCGTTACGGGCGCGAAAGCGGCTTCCGCGTTGTACGGGAGCCGCTTCATGAGGAATGGATTGAGGACCAATGGCCCCTGTGCGGTGAACAAGAACGTGTATCCGTCAGCGGGAGCCCTTGCGACAAAATCGGCACCGACCGTGCCTCCGGCGCCCGTGCGGTTTTCGACCACGATCGACTGCCCTAGTCTCGTTTCGAGATGCCGCCCCATCAAGCGCGCGAGAACATCGATGGAGCCACCCGCTGCGAAGGGCACGACAAAGCGAATGGGCTTCGAGGGCCAGACGTCCTTGCCTTGGGCTTGGGCGTCCATGGCGCCGCAGGTTGCCATCAATACGGCCGCGATGCTGATGATCGTTCCGAACTTCGTAATCACTTTCACTGTAATGTCCTTCAGGGTTGGATTGATCTGTCCCACTCACCGCCGGCGAGTCGCCCGACACCATGCTCGTCTGAGACGCAGGGGTCAGAGTGCTCGCTGAAGGGCGTCAGGCAGACGGTACGGTGGCCGGGTGACTGCCCGCCTGTTCCGCGGTCACGTCCTTCGGGAGCAGCATGGCCACGGCCCTGCGTCTGTAGAGGTCGCCACGGGCAGCCGCCACGGGAACGATTCCTTCACTGGCGAACTTCTTTGCCGACTCGATCAGACGACGCCTGCATCTGACGATTGCGGTGTCCGAGGTACCGAGGTGCTCTTTCGTGCGATCAGCGATAGCGCCCTGACTCTCCTGCACGGCGAGGTCCTGCAGCTGCGCGCTCGGAATACCGGTAAATGAGCCACTCCTCTGCAGGGTTCGGTCCATCAGGTAGTCATTCGCACGGTTGCCCTCCGGGATGTAGGTTCCCGGCAGCAGCTTCGCGTAGTCAAGTGTTCCGTGCCTGTACTCGGCAAGTTCCTCGCTGCTGAGAGGACGACCGGCGTGGTATCGCACGCGATACCACCAGCAGTTCTCGTCGTCGATGGGAATGAACAGATTTGCCCTGCAGACCAGGTCGTCTCCGGTGGGTACCAGGACGCTCGTGGGCATCAGCCACTGCGTGATGCGCCAATAGTAGGCGTCCGGTGATCCCTCGCGGCGTGCCGAGATTCTCATTCCGTACTCGGTGTCTTCGCAAAAGAACCTGGGCGCACCGTCTGCATCGCCGAATTCCTGCAGCTCGCCCACCCCGAACACATCCTTTTCCATCGGCCCGATCGACCGGTGGAGAAAGGTCAAATGGGCCGTATCGATGCTGCCTTCCAGTGCCTGCTGGTAGTTGCATTTCATCAGACACTTGGAGGCATACACGTTCGCTGCGGGCAGGCCCATGAACTCCATCTGTGGAAGGGGAGGAATCGATTCCACGGGCCCGAGATATGCCCAGACGATCCCACCAGCCTCATGCACTGAGTAGGCCTTGGCTCGGACGTTCGGGTTGCATCGCATCGGGCTTTCGGAGGGCTCGCTGGGCATGTCCAGCACCTCCCCCGTCACGCTGAATTTCCAGCCGTGGTAGACGCATCGGAGTCCCCCCTCCTCATTTCGTCCGAAGTAGAGGTCGGCCAGACGATGCGGGCAGTGTGAGTCCAGCAGCCCCACCCGCCCGGCCGAATCACGGAAGGCCACAAAGTCCTCTCCCATCAAACGCACACGCACGGGGGGGCAATCGGGTCCGGACAGTTCTTCGGACAGAAGAGCCGGTTGCCAAAAGTGTCGGAAGAGCCCTCCCATGGCGGTACCAGGGCCGACGCGGGTGAGGATCTGATTGTTCTCGGAAGTCAACATGCTCTATCTCCGTCGAGTAATACTAGCGATTCGCTATTATTAATGCGACGAACAGGAGCTGTCAACGCCAGCGAGCGAAAATATGCGCCGCGTGGCGCATGGTTTCACTTGCCACCGGGCTAGTACTAAGAGCAGGCTCCGAACAGGCTACGCTGCAGCGTGTCACGAGCTTGCATGAGCACGGGAAGCAGGGTGCGCGTGAACTCGGTCATGGACATCCGCTCTGCCCCGACCGATATGCTCAGCCCGGCGATGAACTTGCCGTCCTGGCCGCATACAGGCACAGCAATGGATCGAACGCCCAGTTCGAGTTCCCCATCGGCACCCGTCCAGCCGTCGCGGCGGCACCGATCAACTTTCTCAAGCACTGCGGCAAGTTCGTAGATCGTCTTTGGCGTCAGAGGCCCGCGCCGCATGTCGCCTATTCGCCGTGCGGCCTCGGTCTGCGGAAGGTTTGCCAAGGCCACGCGCCCGAGGGAGGAACAGTAGGCGGGCAAGCGAGAACCTATCCCCAGGCCCGTGGAGAGGCTGCGGCGCGCAGTGGAGCGCGCGATGATGATCACGTCATCATCCTGCAGCTTGCCCAAGGACGCCGACTGCCGCGTGCGCTCCGAGAGCGCATCGAGCAGCGGTTGGGCCAACTGGGGGGTGGGGCGGGATGCGAGGTAGGCATGCGCCACCAGCAAAACCCGGGGCCCCAGCCAGAACCGCCGCCCATCACTCTCCAAAAAGTCCAAAGCGTGCAGCGTAAGCAGTGAACGACGAGCGGATGCTGGCGAGCTTCCAGTCAACCGCGCCACCTCGGACAAAGTGAGCTTGGCGTTCTGTCTGTTGAAGCAGGTCAGCACGTCCAATCCCTTCTCCAGGGATGCCACGAAATCTTTGCTCTGTCTGAAGGCCATGCGCCAATTATTGTGCGAGGAGTAAGTAGCTGCTACCCGGCTTCACCGTCGAACCCAATCAGGAAGACGGGAGACGCACGGGCGCTCTCTCTCAGAATTCACGGCCGCACAGTCGCCGCCGTTCGGCATCTCGTCGCGGACCTGGCATGCCACAGGTTTAGTGCGGCGGTTCACCCGCGGTGGTGTTCCCCGTGGGCAGGGCGGCTAGCGCCACAGTGCTTCGTCAGCGACGTGTTCGTACCTGGTCCGGCAGCCACTTACTCATTCGGAAGCCGCACGCTGGGTCATCTGGGCGAAGTTTTCGCATGCGTGCGTCAGGGCCGTCACGAGTGCCTGCCTTTCGCGGTGCATGATCGCGGTGCTGCTGCCGATGCACAGGGCGAGCAGCGGCTGGCGAGGAATGACCGGGAGCGCCGCGGCGATCGAGCAGTGCCCGGGCGACGGAAACTCGTGCGACTCGGCCCACCCCCGCGCCTCGGAGACGCGTATCTGCTCCAGCAACGATTGCGGGTGCACGCGGTTCCTCGAGACCGGATCGACCGCATTGGCATGCCGCGCGATGCGCAGGATCATTGCGTCGCTTTCACGTGAGAGGAGGACTTTCCCCATCGACGACAGACACACGGCCGCGAGGGTGCCGGTGCGAACCGGCAGGGCGTCAGCCCTCGTGCCGCGCAGCGCGATGATGGAGCGCACGTGGATGCCTTGACGCAGTCCGACCATCACGGTCTGGCCGGTCGAGCGCCGCAGTGCGTCCAGGGCCGAGACCAGGCTGCCCTCGCCGAAAAGCTCGTCCTGGATCCAGCTCCCAAGTAGCATCACGCGCACAGTGGGCCGGAAGGTGCGGTCGTCCGCGTCGTAGGTCAGGTACCCGAGCGTCTCAAGGGAACTCAGAAGCATCGACGTGCTCGATTGCGGAAAGGCGAGCTGACGACTCACTTCGGCAACGGTGGCGGGATCGCGGGTGGCGGCGAAGTATTCGAGCACCTCCAGCACGCGCTGGGCTGATTTGACCGTCACAAGCACACCCTCCTTCACTGCAAAGCATCACATTCATGATTACATGGGCCGCGCCGCGGCACCTACGATCCGTTCGTGAAGGCCGACAACAAAAAAGGGGATATTCGATGCTCTTGAACTGCCATCGACCCGCGCACCGGATGGCGCCAACTGACGAGAACCATATGGCGGAAATCACATGCTTGATGGCGCTGCAACCTGCACCCCGCCTATGCTGGCCAGCATGAAACGTAGGCATTTCTTGAGCGCCGGTGCCGCCAGCATGGTGGGCGTCGGAGCATGGGCCGACGCCCAGCCGCCCATTCGCCTCCTCGCGGGATTCCAGGCAGGTGGCTCCACGGACATGCTGGCACGGATCGTCGCGGCCGCGCTGCAGGACGTTCTAGGGCGCTCGGTCATCGTGGACAACAGGCCCGGCGCGGGCGGACGACTGGCGATGGAGCTTGTCCGTGCCTCAAAGCCCGGTGAAGACATTTTCGTGGTGGCGCCGCAAGGCTCACTCACGCTATTCCCGTATGTCTACAAGAACCTGCGATACGACCCTGTCGACGATTTCACTCCCATTTCCCGCCTGATCACCTTCGACTACGCGCTCACCGTCGGACCCGGCACACCGGCACGCAACCTTGCCGAATATGTGAGCTGGGTCGCTGCGCATCCAGCGAACGCGATCTATTCGTCCGCGGGCGCCGGCACTACGCCCCACTTCGTCGGCGTCGCTTTCCATCGAGCGGCCGGTGCACCCGGAGCACACGTTCCCTACAAGGGTTCGGCCCAGGCTCTGCCCGACCTGATCGCGGGCCGTGTTCCCGCGATGGTCGCGACCATGGCCGATTCCCTGCAGCAGCACCGCACGGGGCAACTGCGCATCATCGGCACGGCCGGCGCGGAACGCAGCACGCTCGTGCCGGAGGTACAGACCTTCCAGGAGGCAGGGATTCCCGTGGTTGTCCCGGGGTGGAACGGCCTTTATGGCCCCAAGGGCATCCCTGCGGCCCGGCTCGCTGATCTGAACGCCGCAGTTCAGAAGGCGTTGATGACTCCCCAGGTGATCACGAAACTGCTCGGTCTCGGCATGGTTTCAGCGCCGAGCACATCCTCAGAGCTCGCGGCATTGCAGAAGCAGGAGTTTCTTTTTTGGAACCCCATCGTCAGGAGTTCCGGCTTCAAGCCGGAAGAGTGAGCCGCTTCGGCTCGGGTCTGGTCAAAGGCAGCAACAAGACCGGGTTCCTGCGCAAATGTCCGCTTCGGACATAAAGAGCACGTCTGTTGGTGGCCGGCGCGGCCGGCGGCTGCAGTAAGGCAACGCGGTTCGCTCACAGGACAAGCAGGCCGAACCACCTCACGCAATTCCAGGAGATCACACGGATGCTCACTCGCCGCCAGTTTTCCTCGCTCGTCGTATCGGCCTCGGCCGGTGCGGTTCCTTCTGTATTCGGCGCCGCAGACGCCTTTCCCAGCCGGCCAATCGAATTGATCGTCGGCTACGGCGCAGGTGGCGTGGTCGACATGGTGGGCCGTGCCATTGCACTCCCGCTCGCCAAACTGCTCGGGCAACCTGTCGTCATCACGAATAGACCGGGTGCCGGCGGGACGCTCGGTCCGGCCACGATGGCGGCGAAGGACAAGCCCGACGGCTATACATTGGCCTTCATCGCGATGTCGATTGGGCGGCAGCCCCTGATGCAGAAGACGTCATGGGATCCGCTGAAGGACTTCACGTACATCTCGATGTTGACGGATTTCACGATGGGGATCGCAGTCCCTGCGGACTCACCGTTCAAATCGCTTGCGGACTTGCTTGCGTATGCGAAGGCTCATCCCGGCGAGGTCACTTACGCGGCGCTGGGACCTGGCACGGGTATGCACCTGAGTATGGAGCGCATCGCCCAGCAGGCGCGAGTCTCGCTGAGTTTCGTGCCATTCGCCCGGCCAGCCGACGTGCTGCAGGCCGTCCTCGGCCACCACGTGATGGTGCAGGTTGATGCGAGCTCTTGGGCGCAGCACGTCGACTCGGGCAAGATGCGCCTGCTCGCAATGGGTACCGACGAGCGCTCCAAAAAATGGCCCACGGTTCCGACGCTGCGTGAACTCGGGTTCCACTTCAATATCGACGGGCCTTTCGGGATCGCCGGGCCGGCGGGAATGGACCCGGCCATCGTGCGGAAACTGGACGCAGCCTTCGCCGCTTGCATGCAGGACCAGGGCGTGCTTCGCGCGCTCGACTTCTACGACATGCGCGTCAACTACCTAGGTCCGACGGCTTACCACAGGTACATGGAAGACAAGATCAAGAGTGAGGGCGAGCTGCTGGAGTTTCTGGGCCTTCGCCGGAAAGCGTGATCGGACCCGGCCCAACCCCCCGATCTCGCAGAGCAGGGATAGGACCATCCACCGGCCTGCGCATGCGACTTGACGGTGTCATCATTCTTAGATACCACCCGATGAACCCGCGGAAAGGATGGTGTCTCTGAAGCAGCGCTCACGAACCTCGACTCAGGCAGGTCCACCCGGCAACTTCCTTCGTCAAGCCATCAACCAGGACCTCGAACGTCAAACGTACTCGGCGCGTCGCTGGGGCGGCAGCCCCGGCGACGCCCGCCATCATTCCCTCGGGACCCAGGACTGGGCTCGAATTCGCACGCGCTTTCCGCCGGAACCCAACGGCTACCTGCACATCGGCCATGCGAAGAGCATCAGCGTGAACTTCGGCTTGGCACGGGAATACCAAGGCGCTTGCCACCTCCGGTTCGATGACACGAACCCGGAGAACGAAAACCTCGAGTATGTCGCCGGCATCAAGGACGCCGTACGGTGGCTTGGCTTCGACTGGGAGACGTCAGGCGGCAACCATGTCTACCAGGCCAGCGACTATTTCGATTTCATGTACCGCGCGGCCGAATACCTCATTGACGCAGGCCTCGCCTACGTCGATGAGCAGAGTGTGGAGCAGCTGCGCGCCCATCGCGGGGACTTCGCCAGGCCAGGCGTAGACAGCCCCTTTCGAGACCGCAGTCCCGGCGAAAACCTTCTGCGCTTTCAGGAGATGCGCGCCGGAAAACTGGCCGAAGGGGTTGCGATCCTGCGGGCAAAAATTGACATGGCGAGCCCGAACATAAACCTGCGGGATCCCACCCTCTACCGCATCAAGTACGCGCACCACCATAGCAGCGGCGACAAGTGGTGCATCTATCCGATGTACACCTTCGCGCACCCCATCGAAGATGCCCTGGAGAACATCACGCACAGCATTGCCACGCTGGAATTCGAGGACCAGCGGCCGTTCTACGAGTGGCTGCTCCTGCACTTGGCGCAAGGCGGACTGATCAACACTCCGCCGCCGCGCCAATATGAATTCGCTCGGCTGAACCTAACGCATGTGGTCACCAGCAAACGCAAGCTCAAGCAACTGGTGGACGAGGGACACGTGGACGGCTGGGACGATCCACGGATGCCCACGATCGTCGGGTTGCGGCGCCGCGGCTTCACGCCAAGTGCTCTCCGGCTCTTTGCGGACCGCATCGGGGTGAGCAAGGACTACAGCTGGATCGACTACTCCGTCCTTGAAGGCGCCTTGCGGGACGACCTGGAACCGAAGGCCGCTCGTGCCATGGCGGTGCTGGACCCCGTTCGCCTCATCATCACCAACTGGGACGAGATCATGGGGACAGGGCATCTTGAATCCTGCTCCGCACCCGTCCATCCCCGAGAACCGGAGCGCGGCCAGCGCTCCTTTGCATTCGGCCGTGACCTGTGGATTGAGCGTGGGGATTACTCCGACTCGCCCGGCTCGGATTTTTTTCGCCTGTTTCCCGGGAATACCGTGCGGTTGAAGTTCGGGTACGCCGTGCGATGCACGGGTGCCGTCAGGACGAATGCAGGCGAGGTGGTCGAGGTCCACGCCGAGGTATTGCCGGAGACAAAAAGCGGCTCGGTGGGCGCGGCGGCCATCAAGATCAAAGGCACCATCACCTGGGTGGGTGCATCCGACGGCGTAAAAGCAGAAGTGCGCCTTTATGACCATCTGTTCACCGTTCCCCAACCTGGCGCCGACAGCCATTCCTTCCTGACCGAACTCAATCCCGCTAGTGCCCGTTCCGTTACGGCCTACGTCGAGCCGTCACTTAGCGAGGTCGCGTGTGAGGAGAGTTTCCAATTCGAGCGTCTGGGCTACTTCGTGGCCGACATGGTGGACCACGAGCCAAGCCAAGGCAGATTGGTGTTCAACCGAGTCACGACGCTGAAGGAGACGTTCGGTTTCATCGAGAAGACTTGAACAGTTCAGTCTGGCGGCGCGCTGCCGGGGTTGCCAAACGCCACCGCGGAAGACCCCGCTTTTCCGAGCCGCGGCTGATGCCGCGGGAGTCGTGCGAGTTCAGCCAGCAAAAACTCGGTGAAGGCGCGTGCGGCAGGCTTGGCTTGGCGTCCCACCGCGTAGACCGCATGGAGATCGACTTGGCCTAGATCCCATTCTTCCAGGACCCGCACCAGCACGCCGTCGGCGATCTCCTGGGCGCAACTCCCGGACGTGGAGATCACGATGCCCATCCCCGCCACGGCGGCCGCAATGCGCCCCTCATTCGTCGATACGTTCGCGCGGCAATCAACCTTCACGGACGCGACTTGGCTGCCCTTGCGAAGGGTCAATCCCGCGCCATTGTTCGCAGGGCTGGCGAACACCTGGCAGCTGGCAAGGTCCGCCGGATTTTGCGGAACGCCGGCCTTGGCCAAGTAGCCGGGCGACGCGGCTGCGATCCTGGGCCAGGAGCGCATCTTGCGGGCGACCGCGGAAGAATCCTCCAGCGCGCCGAAGCGCAGGGCCACGTCGATCCCCTGCGAAATCAGGTCCTGCCGGTGATCTTCTAGTTGCAGGGTCACCCGCAACTGCGGATGCGCCGCCATGAAGCCCGGAAGCCTTGGGATTACCACTCGCTGGCCGAAGCTCGAGGACGTCGCGATCCGCAAGGTCCCACTCAACACCCCCGAGCCGCGCACCGCGTCAGCGGCCTCGTCGAGGGCGTTCAGCGCAATCTCGAGGCGTGAGAAGTAGGCGGCTCCCGCCTCGGTTAGGTTCACAGAACGAGGCGTACGGGCGAGTAGCGCAACGCCGAGCTCCCGTTCCAGGCTCGCTATCGCGCGGGACACTGTCGGCTGCGAAACGCCGCATTCCCGCGCGGCCACCGAGAAGCTGCGCGTTCTGGCCACCCGGATGAACAGGTTCATCGCATCAACACGGTCAGTCATCTACATCCGTGGGCCCGAGGGCTTCCATTGCCGAGTCTCTCAGTCCGTACGGCGCCTTGCAGCACTGAGCAGCTCTGGTTGTTCTTCCCTATGCGCGGTTCTCTCCGCCAAGAGCGTGAAAATCCCGTCGATTGTCCTGTGTGCCGCCAGACAAGTCGTACGGTTCTTGCGCATATCGCAATGCGTCCCGCCAGATTCTCGCGAGGGCGTCCGTTCGGGCGTCCGGCAAAGGTGTCGGGGCGTCCTTGACCGTCGTCGAGGCGCTGCCGGTCGTGCGCGATGAGCGTAGGCTTGGGATGCCGCCTCGCCGCGCAGCGACAAAGATCCTTTCGCAACCAGACCGCCATGTCCAGTCAACGCCGCTGCAGCAACGACCCTCGTTCTCTTTCGAAACCGCTGCCCCGGCCGCCGGCAAGCCGCGTTGAGGCACTTCTGAGCGAAATCCTGGCTTGCCGCGTCTGCGAGGCGCATCTTCCGCTGGGTCCTCGACCCATTCTGAGAATGTCACCGTCCGCTCGCATACTGATGGTTGGCCAAGCACCAGGCCTCAAAGTTCACGAAAGCGGCATTCCGTGGCAGGACGCGAGCGGCAGAAAGCTGAGGGAGTGGTTGGAGGTCGACGAATCCGTGTTCTATGACGCGCGGCGGTTCGCGATCCTGCCGATGGGCCTTTGCTATCCGGGCCGGGGCCGCAGCGGAGATCTGCCGCCACGCCCCGAGTGCGCGCCTCTTTGGCATGAACGCATCCTCTCGTCGATGCCGCAGATTCGACTGACCATCCTCATCGGACAGTACGCCCTGGCGAAGTACCTCGGCGGAAGCGGAAATGCCACTGTTACCGAGACTGTCGCCGCATGGAAGTCACATGCGCCGGAGTTCATCACGCTGCCGCATCCTTCGCCGCGCAATCAGAATTGGCTGAAGCAGAATCCCTGGTTCGACACGGAGATCGTTCCGATGCTTCGCCAGCGCGTGGCAGATGCGCTGGCTTAAGCCGGGACGCGCAAGCGTTCACATGCCGCCCGGCGCGTCCGATCTGGTGGGGCCGTTCGCATGAGCTTCAGTGACAGATGCTGGTACACACTGCGCTGCGGAGCATGCGGCTCGGACGAAACGCTTCCTGTTTCGGACCAAGCAGTCTGCTGGAGCGGCGCGGATTGGGATGCCGGTGTGACCTTTTTGCACTTCGACACTGCATGGACTGGGGGCGGCCGGCTGGAGCCCGAGCTGGCACGCGCCATTTGCAAGGGTTGCGGCGAGCCTGCCCACGTCGTCCAGCGCTACCCCTTGTGAGGAGCAGGGCGTACTCGGTGCTCCAGGGCGTCCTCTCCTCTGATTCAGCCGGGTGTCAACACGCGATGTCTCGCGCGAGGCGCAGCCCGCTGAATTGCCACCGGCTCGCGGGAGGGAAGAAGTTGCGATAGGTCATGCGGGTGTGGCCAGGTGGGGTGGCCACGCTGGCCCCGCGGAGAACAACCTGGCCGATCATGAACTTCCCGTTGTACTCACCGACAGCTCCGGGCCAGGGCTTAAAGCCTGGGTACGGATCGAAGGAGGATCGGGTCCACTGCCAGACATGGCCGGTGAGCTGTCGAATCTCTGGCAGCGTGGCCGCCGACTCCCACTCAGCCTCTGTCGGCAGCCGGGCACCGCTCCATTGCGCAAAGGCAGCGGCCTCGTAGAAACTCAACTGGCTGACCGGAGATGCGGGATCCATCTGCCGGACTCCGGACAGGCCGAATACCTGCCACGCGTCGGTCGGCGCACTGGAGTCTCCAGGCGCAATCCAGTAGGCGGGCGCTTTCCATCCATGCGCCTGAACCATCGCCCAGCCTTCCGACAGCCACAAAGCGGGAGTCCCATAGCCCCCGTCGGCAATGAAGTCGGCGTACTCTGAACATGTCACAAGGCGGTCCGCAATGTGGAACGGCGCCAGCCAACAACGATGTCGCGGAGATTCGTTGTCGAACGCAAAGCCTCCGCCGGTGTGGCCGATCTCCACCAAACCGCTGGGTCCGTCCAGCCAACTGACCCGTGAAGGAGCCTGCGGACGCACCACTTCCTCGCCAGATGCCCGAAACGCCGGGAGCTGCGGGTTGCATGACAGCAGGTGCAAAGCGTCCGTAACAATGAGCTCTTGGTGCTGCTGCTCATGATGTAGGCCCAGAACAATCAGCGGTGCTACGCACTTGAGGGTGTCCTTGTCAGCGCTGTCGATGAGCCGGAGGACAGCGGCGTCGACGTGCTCGCGATACCGATGCACTTGCCGCAGCGCCGGACGTGTGAGCAGCCCTCGCTGGGCCCTCGGATGACGGGTGCCCAGGGACTCGTAGTACGAGTTGAATAGGCGCTGAAAGGACGCGTCAAACGGCTCGCACGATGTGTGGGGCATCAGGATGACGGTCTCGAAGAACCAAGTCGTATGCGCCAGGTGCCACTTTGTTGGACTCGCATCCGCCATCGACTGCGCGCACTGATCCTCCACGCTCAAGGGACTCGCCAGACCCAGACTGGCCGCACGAACCTGCACAAAATTATTCGCAAGCGCCGCGCGATCGGTCGCGTCCGCAACGCGAAGGCCCGCGGGAGACAACGTGCGTGGCAAATTCCTGGTCATGGGGTCTCCTCGTTTTCAGTGCAATAAGTGACGGTACGCAAAGCTAGCACTGG
>CAZYFM010000084.1:9720-14640 GCA_964646885.1 uncultured Flavobacteriaceae bacterium | reverse complement strand
TTCGGATCGTCGCAGGACAACAGGAACAACCCGCTGGGAATGGTGGGAACGATCGCCGTGATGTTCCTGGCACCGATCGCCGCCGGTCTCGTCCAGATGGCGATCAGCCGGTCACGGGAGTATGACGCGGATCGCGTGGGTGCCGAGATCGCAGGACAGCCGCTGTGGCTTGCCTCGGCGCTCGAGCGCATCCAGAGTTCGGCCGAGCGAGTGGTCAACGTCGATGCCGAACGGAACCCGGCGACGGCGCACATGTTCATCATCAACCCGCTGGCGGGGCAGGGCATGGACAATCTCTTTGCAACCCACCCCTCGACAGGCAACCGCATTGCGCGCCTGCAGTCGATGGCCCAGCAGATGCACGGTGCCGCGCAGGATGCGCCGCGTCGCGGACCGTGGGGCTGATTGGCGGACAGGAAAAAGCGGCAAGGACATGACGTGAAGGGCTTGGGCGCGCGTGGAGCGGCGCTTGAGGTCCTGCAGTCCGTATTCTTCAACGAACGGCCACTCTTTGATGCCCTGGAACGCCATGTGGCCAGGGCATCGCTTGAACAGCGTGACATCGCCTTTGCGCGCGCCATTGTCATGGCAGTGCTGCGTCATCTGGGTGAAATCGACGCCGTCGTCGCATCGTTCCTTCGCGAGCCCTTGCCGGTGCGTTCGGGGCCTGCGGAACTCATTCTGCGAATGGCTGCAGCAGAACTCCTCTTCATGGATGTGGCCCCGCACGCCGCTGTCAGTTCGGCCGTTGCTCTCGCAGATCGGGATTCGCGAGCACGCCACTTCAAGGGATTGGTCAATGCTGTCGCGCGCCGCATCGGCGCCGAAGGAAAGCAGATTGCGTCAACGCTGGACCGCGAGCAGGTCAGTCTCCCGCCATGGGCATGGGAGATGCTGCAATCGCAATACGGGGACGAGACCGCGCGAGCCGTCGCAAGGTCCCACCTTGTGGAACCGGCACTCGACATATCGGTGGCCAGGAACCGGGAGAAGTGGGCCGAAGCACTGGAGGCACGGATCCTGCCGACCGGCAGCCTGCGCCGCAGGATCGGCGGCCGCGTCGAAGAGTTGCCGGGATTTGAGGCGGGTGAATGGTGGATCCAGGACGCAGCCGCTGCCATGCCGGCCTTGTTGCTGGGACAGGTTCAGGGCCAGGACGTGATCGACTTGTGCGCCGCGCCTGGTGGAAAGACTGCTCAGTTGGCTGCAGCAGGAGCGCGCGTGACGGCAGTTGATCTCGACTTCAAGCGCATGTCACGCGTGATCTCGAATGCCGCTCGCCTGGGGCTGGACGTGAAATGCGAAGTGGCTGACGCGCGTGAATGGCGACCGAAGGCGCCGGCTGACGCGGTGTTGCTTGATGCGCCCTGCAGTGCCACCGGAACGCTTCGGCGGCACCCCGAGATTTTCTGGCGCAAGGACCTCTCGGACGTGCTCGCGCAGTCAGGGTTGCAGCGCGAGCTCCTGAAGGCGGCGGCCGCGATGGTGAAGCCCAATGGTCGCCTCGTCTACTGCGTGTGCTCCCTGGCGCGCGAAGAAGGCGAGGATGTGGTTGAAGAGTTTCTGGCCGAAAACAGCGCATTCTCGCGTGAACCCGTTCAGGCATCGGAACTGGGAGGCGAAACTGCGCTCGTAACTGCGTCCGGAGACCTCAGGACGCTCCCTTCACACTGGCTTGAAGAAGGCGGCATGGACGGGTTTTATGCGGCCCGGCTGCGGAGAACTGGCTGAGCTTCGTTGCAGCCGCTGCCGCAACGGGATAAGTCCGAAATCATGAAAAAAGTTCCGAAGATTGCACCGTCCATCCTGGCTGCCGACTTCTCGAAGCTGGGGGAAGAGGTCCGGGCCGTCACCCAGGCTGGAGCCGACTACATCCACGTCGACGTGATGGACGGACACTTCGTGCCCAACATTTCGATCGGCCCGCAGATGGTTCGCGCCTTGCGGCCTCACACGAAGCTGCCACTCGACGTTCACCTGATGATTTCGCCGGTCGACCCGTACATCAAGGAGTTTGTGGACGCCGGGGCTGATATCATTACGGTGCACCCCGAGGCAGGCCCTCACGTTCACCGGACCATCCAGCTGATCAAGGCTGCGGGCAAAAAAGCGGGCGTCTCGCTCAATCCGGGCTCACCGGTTTCCCTGATCGAGCATATTTTGGGTGACATTGATTTGATTCTGGTGATGTCGGTCAATCCGGGGTTTGGGGGGCAGAGCTTCATTCAGTCCCAACTGGCCAAGATGCGTCAGGTTCGTGACCTGATCGACAGAAGCGGACGACAGATCGAGCTGGAGGTCGATGGAGGCGTGAATGGGCAAACCGCAGCCCTTGCGGTCGAAGCTGGTGCTGACGTCCTTGTGGCGGGAACCGCAGTCTTCGGCGGTGGCCCGGCCCTCTACGCTCAGAACATCAGCAGCCTCAAGCGCTAGCTTGGCAGGCGGCCAATCCTCTTCAATGTCGGGCGGGTACCGGTTCAGCTGGAGCAGGCACAGGTCCGAACTGCTCTCGGGTGCCTTCGACGCGCTCGGCGCTTCGGTGTCGTCATCCCTCCACGCGACCCGGCTGTGGCAACGTGGATTGAACGGACCGGCACCAGACCGACTGCTGGTGATGCCAAGAAGCTTCTATCCCAAGAGCCCGACAGAGGCCGAGTTGATGCTGTTGGGGCGCTTTCGCCTGGCAGGAGGGGAGGCGGCAACACGGGACGGCTCACCATTCTTTGTCACGCCACCTTCTGAATTGTGGGCTGAAAGCCTTCATGGCTTCCACTGGCTTCGGCACTTCGATGCAGGCGGCTCCGAACCGTTCCAGGAGCATCTGAGGCAGCTCATCGCCCATTGGGTTCGCAACTACGGTCAATGGCATCCGGTGGCCTGGCGCCCTCACGTCATCGCGCGGCGACTCATGACATGGTCGTCATTTGGACGGCTCTTGCTCGCAAATGCCGAGGTGCTGTTCCGATCGCGCGTGCTGCTGTCCATGGCACGGCAGGCACGCCATCTCTCGAGAACGGCAGCCAGTGCGCCCGCAGGAATGCCGAGGCTGACGGCCGCCATTGGCCTTGTTCAGTCCGGCGTGTGCCTGCCGGACGGTGATGATCGCATGGCCAGGGGCCTGCACATGCTGGCGGAGGAACTGTCGGTGCAGGTGCTTCCCGATGGAGGGCACGTTTCCCGCAACCCGGAGTGCATCCTGGAGGCGGCCTCGGACCTGCTGTCGCTCGTGGATGCGATGACCCAGCGCGACCTTGTCGTTCCGGTGACGATCCGCCGGGCGCTGGATCGCATGATGCCGATGATCCGCTTCATGCGTCATGGCGACGGGCGCCTTGCCGTTTTCAATGGAAGCAGCGAAGGCGTGGATGGATGGGCAGAGGGCATTTTGCTGCATGACACGGGCAAGCCGCGCTCGATCACGCAGGCACCCCAATCGGGTTACCAGCGCATTGCTTGCGGTGACACGTTGGTCGTCGTGGACGCCGGGTCCCCGCCGCCGCCGCGCTTTGCCGGCCGCGCGAATGCCGGCACGCTGTCGTTCGAACTCAGCACCGGCAGCGAGCGCGTGATCGTCAATTGCGGGACATCCGTGACGAAGGGAGACGAATGGCAGGATGCAATGCGCGCGACCGCTGCGCATTCCACGCTGACCGTCGCCGATCGGTCGTCCGCGCATGTCGTTCCACAAGGCATGGCGCAACGTCTTCTCGGCGCGTGCCTTCTCGATGGGCCTTCGAATGTCGAATGCAAGCGTCGCGAGTCCGAGGACGGCGTGTTCCTCGAAATGTCGCATGACGGCTACGCAGCCAGTTTCAATCTCCGCCACGAGCGGCGCCTGTACGTCTCCCATGACGGCACCGACGTGAGGGGAGAGGATCGCCTCGCCGCCATTTCAGGTGAGGCCCAAACCCGTGACTACACCGTCCGCTTCCATCTGCATCCGTCGGTCCGGGTCATGAAGGCAGGAACGGGTGTAGTGCTGACACTGCCGGGCGGCGCAACATGGCGCTTCAGCTCCGATGCAGACCTGTCGATCGCCGAAAGCGTCTACCTGGCCCATGCCAACCAGATCAGGAAAACGCAGCAGATCGTCCTCTCGGCGCGTGCCGGCGCCGACCAAGGTTGCGTCAAATGGGCACTCAAGCGCGCAACCATGAGCGGGTCCGACTGAGTTCGCGTCAGGTGCCCTGTGAATTGAGACATTGTCTCGCTTGGACGCACTTTGGCCGCCATGCTATCCCGCGCCCTTCAAGACGAGAGGTGCGGGTCGATGTCAGTATCAGGTCTCCGGCAGGTGCGCCGGGCGCTCATTTCGGTTTCCGACAAGACGGGTTTGCTGGATTTCGCGAAGGCGCTGTCCGACCGCGGTGTTGAACTGATTTCCACTGGAGGGACCGCCAAGGCCATCGCCGGCGCGGGCCTGAAGGTGACGGACGTGTCGTCGGTGACCGGCTTCCCTGAAATGATGGATGGTCGCCTGAAGACGCTGCACCCCAAGGTCCATGGGGGGCTGCTCGCATTGCGGGATGACGCGGGCCACGCCAGGTCAATGAAGGAACACGGGATCGAGGGAATCGATCTCCTCGTGTGCAATCTCTATCCGTTCGAGGAAACCGTCGCCCGCAAGGCTTCGTTCGAGGAGACCATCGAGAACATCGACATTGGCGGCCCCGCCATGATCAGGGCCGCATCGAAGAACCACGGCTATGTCACCGTGATTGTCGACGTCGAGGACTACGCGTCCGTCATTGAGGAGCTCGATCGCACCAAGGGCTCGATTTCCCTCGAGACCCGCAAGATGCTCGCCGCACGGGCCTATGCGCGCACCGCATCTTACGATGCAGCGATTGCGACGTGGTTTGAGGATCACCTCGCGCAGGGCCGCAAGCCCGAGGAGCGCACGCCGCCCCGCCGCTTTGC
>CAZYFM010000084.1:0-9620 GCA_964646885.1 uncultured Flavobacteriaceae bacterium | reverse complement strand
GGTGGCATCGTGGCATGCAACCGGACGCTTGATGCCGAAACAGCGACGGAACTCGCCAAGATCTTCACCGAAGTCATCATTGCGCCGGATGCCGATGCGGAGGCGCAGCGCATCCTGAGCGCCAAGAAGAACCTCCGCCTCCTTCTTGCGGGAGGGCTGCCTGACCCGGCAGAGCCCGGCGTCACCATCCGCAATGTGTCCGGCGGTTACCTGCTCCAGTCGAGGGACGCAGGCCGCGTCTCGGAACGGGAATTGCGCGTGGTGACAAAGCGCGCACCGACGGCTGCCGAGATCGCAGACCTACTCTTTGCCTTCCGTGTGGCCAAGCACGTGAAGTCGAACACCATCGTCTACGCGAAGGGTGGCGCAACAGTGGGTATCGGCGCAGGCCAGATGAGCCGCATCGACTCGGCGCGCATCGCGGCGTGGAAGGCGGAAGAGGCATCAAGGACCGCCGGTCTGCCGGAGTCCCTCGCGCGTGGGTCCGTGGTGGCTTCCGACGCGTTCTTCCCGTTCGCTGACGGATTGCTTGCGGCCGCCGAGGCCGGTGCGACGGCGGTCATTCAGCCCGGCGGCTCGATGCGCGATGATGAAGTCATTGCCGCCGCGAATGAACGCAATCTGGCCATGGTCCTCACGGGCATGCGCCACTTCCGTCACTGAAACAGTCGCGCGCCTGCGGTCAGTCGGCCGTCGGCGCGCGTTCCGTTGATACGTACAGCATGCCGATCCAGCCTGCGCCCAGCAGGATCAGGATCGATGCCAGCCCGATCGCATTGCTGCCTGACCACTCGGTGAAGCGGGCCACCACGAACGGCGCAAGGAATGCGGTCGCCGTTCCCGAAAGGGCGTAGAGCCCGAAGAACTCTGCCATCTTCGATACGGGCGCGATCCGGGCCATCATGGTGCGGCTGTTGGCATAGGACGCCGTGATGAAGATGGCGATCAGGATGACAACGCAGACATAGAGGATCTCGGGCAGCGTTTCGAAGAAGGGCAGGCCGTGCACGGGCGGCGAGGCGGGATCATAGGGAAAGAAGAACAGGATCGTATCCGGTCGCATCGAAAGGGACAGGACCAGCCCCACCATCGTTCCGCCGACGGCAATCAGCAGCCCCTTCTGGGATCCAAAGCGATGGTCAACCCAGCCGCCAAAGACGCCGCCATAGGTCGCAAAGACGCTGAGGATCACGCCGTAGACCAGAAGGTCGAGCGTGGTCCATCCGAAGGTCGTCGCGGCATAGCCGCCGCCGAAGATCAGCACCGCATTGCATCCGTCGTTGTAGAGCATGCGGACCAGCAGGAACGTTCCGACATTCTTGTAGTTCCGGAGGCTGCGGATCGTCCGCACCAGCGAAGTCAGGCCCCTTCGGGCCGCCGCAACCGGACCCAGCGTGACGCGGGGTTGGTCGGGTGTGAAGAAGAACAGGGGCAACCCGAAGATGACAAACCAGACCGCAAAGAGCGGTCCGACCATGCGTTCCGGCTCGAAGGCTGACTTGTCGACGCCAAACAGCGGTTCGCTTGGAATGAAGGGCCAGTCCACCACACCCGGCAGCACGAAACAGACGAGCATGAAGACGAAGAGGATGACGCCCGAGAAGTTCCCAAGCGCAAGGGCAAGGCCGGACAGCCGCCCGACCTGTTTGTCTGGTACCAGCGTGGGCAGCATCGCGTTGTGGAACACGGCGGTGAAATCAAACGCCACGATGGTGGCGACCAGGAGGACGCAGATCGCGGCAAGTGAAAGTCCGGCGCCATTGGGCAAGGCGTACCAGAGCGCTATGGCGGTCAGCGCCAGTGCGGTTGAGAACAGGAAGAGCCACGGCTTCCGGCGTCCGCCCGCATCGGCAACGGCACCCAGCACCGGCGCCAGCAGCGCGATGATGAGGCCGGCCAATGAGTTCAGGTCACCCCACAGGGACTGCCCACGGACCGGGTCGCCAACAAGGTGGCTGTAGAAATAGGGTGCGAAGATATAGATCGTGATCAGCAGCACATGCGGATTGCGCGCGCCCTCGAACCAGGCCCAGGAAAGTTGCCCCAGGCGCGAAGCGCTCTGCCCGCCGCTCGCAGAGGCCTCATCAGGCGCAGCCCGCATCTTGTCGACGAACCGGACTTTGGCAGGCGGCGCCCCGGAGGGCTCGGAAGCAGAACTCATTCAGCAGGACCTTGCCGTTACAGTGACAGCACGACGCACTGTTGCACGAGTTGGAACGTCGCGCGAGTACCTTGACGCTGGGCCGGTCATCAGGCCCTTTGCGTCGGACGAACAGGACAACAGGCGCAGGCATGGACCTCCCTTGGGAAGCAGCGGGTGCGGCACTGGCCGCAGCATTGCTGCACGCAACATGGAATGCGGCACTCAAGGGAGGAAATGATCGTCTTCTCGACGCATCGCTGCTGTTTGCTGTTGCGGGCACGATCGGTCTCGCCTCAACCTTGTTTGCAGCTCCGATGTCCGCTGACGCCTGGCCCTGGATCGTGATCACGGCGCTGCTGCATCTGCCTTACGTGTATTATCTGGCGCGCGCCTACGAGATCGGAGAACTGGGGCACGTCTATACGATTGCGAGGGGGCTGCCGCCCGTCATGGTGGCTGGGCTGGCAGCATGGGCCGTCGGGGAGTATCCGGATGTGCCGGGCCTTGCAGGCATTGCCATGATCAGTTGCGGCATTCTTCTGGTCGGCATGACGCCAGGTGCGCATCTTCACGGGACGCGGCTGGCGCTCATCGTGGCAGTTTCGATCGCGCTTTACACCGTCTCGGACGGCATCGGCGTGCGCGCGTCAGGAAGTCCGATTGCCTACAATGGCTGGGTGTTCTTCGCCTGCGCCGTCGCATGCATGGCAATGACGGTGGCGCTGCGAGGGCGAATGGTTGTCAGCTATGCCCGCATCCATTGGCGGCGCGCGGTGTTGGGCGGCGTGCTTTCCTTCGTCTCATATGGTCTTGTGCTGTGGGCAATGACCCAGGCGTCCATTGCCGGTATCAGCGCGTTGCGTGAGACATCCGTCGTCTTTGCGGCCCTGATCGGGATGTTCTTCCTCGGCGAAAAGGCTGGAGCGCGCCGGGTGGTCGGCGCGCTCGTTGTGGCTTGTGGAGCGTTGCTGCTGAAACTGGCCTAGGCCGTCAGCAGGTCGCGGATCTGTCCCGCAGCCAGGGAGAGGCGGGCCACCGTGAAGGTGCCGGAACGCTCCAGGTCGGTCACGAGCGAGTTCACGCGTTCGATCTGCACACGGTGGGAGCTCGACCACGCCGAAACAGCCTGGCTGCCGTCAGCCCGGTTCCCGCCATTGCTGGCGCTGCGCAGCGCGCGGGAAGCAAGCTCCCTCTGGTGCACGAGCAGGTCATCGACCAGGCGACGCACGGCCAGGCGATCCCAGTGTTCGGGCATGTTCATGCGCTCCGCGGCAAGGCGCAGCCTGTCGACGCCGATCATCTGTGACGCAGCGAAGTAGGCGCCGGCAACCATGTCCAGCGGTTTGCCGGTCTCCGTGGAGAGGCGGGTGATGTCGGGTGTGGCGCCGATGGCCGCGAGTGCTGCAATTTCGTCAGCGAGGTCCTCAGGCACGCCTGCGGCCCGGTATTCCGAGATGGCGGCGCGAATGGCGTTGCCTTCCGCTTCCGAAACCAGCGTCGAGAACGTGCCCTTCAGGCGCGACACGCCCTCCGCATAGGGCTTGATTGCATCAGCAATGGCCGCACTCGCGGGGACATGGCGGAAGAACCAGAGTGTTTGCCGCTGAAGGTGCAGGGCGAGCACCGCATGCATGCGGTTCTGGATATCGGCACCGACGACATTGTCGAGTGCGTTGATCCGCTGGGCGAGCCGCTCGATGCCAAAGGCATGAAGTGCAATCGTGTAGGCGCGTGCGAGGGCAGGGGCTTCGCTGGCACTGGCTTCCTTGAGCCGATGCATGAAGACGGGCCCGCCGCGATTGACGATGTCGTTGGCCAGCACGGTCGCAACGATTTCGCGGCGCAGTCGATGGGTGCGCAGTGCCTTCGGGAAGCGCTGGCCGGCTTCGCTCGGGAAATACGCGCGCAGCGTCTGCTCGAAGAATGGATCATCGGGAAGCGGGGAGCCGTTCAGCTCCTGGAACAGTTGCAGTTTCGCATAGGCAAGCAGGACGGCCAGTTCCGGGCGTGTCAGGCCCTCATTCCGGTTGGCCCGCTCCCTCAGCTTGTCGTCTGATGGCAGTCCTTCGACGTTCCGGTTGAGACGGCCTTCGCGTTCGAGCGCCCGCATGAAGCGTCCATAGGCGTCCGACTCCCAGGCGCCACCGCGCTGCGCCACGCTGAGCGCCAGCGACTGGTTGTAGTTGTCGGCCAGCACGAGATGGGCAACTTCATCCGTCATGCGCGCCAGCAGCGGGTCGCGCTCTTCCTTCTTCAGTTCTCCGGCTGAAATGGCGGCGTTCAGGAGGATCTTCAGGTTGACTTCATGGTCAGAGGTGTCCACCCCCGCGGAGTTGTCGATGGCGTCTGTATTGAGCCTGCCACCGCCGGACGCATACTCGATGCGTCCCGCCTGCGTCATGCCCAGGTTGGCGCCTTCGCCGATGACCTTCGCACGGATCTCGCTGGCGTTGATTCGAAGGACGTCGTTGGTCTTGTCGCCGGCATCCGCATGCGACTGTGACGAAGCCTTCACATAGGTCCCGATGCCGCCGAACCAGAGCAGGTCGGCCGGTGACCGCAGCAGGGCGCGGATCAGTTCGTTGGGTTCCGCATGATCAGCGGTCAGCCCCGTGAAGGCCTTCACCTCGGGAGACAGGGGAATGGTCTTCATCGAGCGCGAATAGACGCCGCCACCATTGGAGATCTTCGCCTGGTCATAGTCGGCCCATGACGACCGGGGCAGGTTGAAGATGCGCTGGCGCTCGGCATGGCTTGCCGCCGGATCCGGATTGGGATCAAGGAAGATGTCTCGATGATCGAAGGCCGCGACGAGCTTGGTGGCCTTCGACAGCAGCATGCCGTTTCCGAACACGTCTCCCGACATGTCACCGACGCCAACGACGGTGAAGGGTGTGGTCTGGATGTCGACGCCGATTTCCCTGAAGTGACGCTTGACGGTTTCCCAGGCGCCACGGGCTGTGATGCCCATTTTCTTGTGGTCATAACCGGCCGAGCCGCCGCTGGCGAAAGCGTCGTCAAGCCAGAAGCCATGCGCGCGAGATATGCCGTTTGCGATATCCGAGAATGTCGCCGTGCCCTTGTCGGCCGCCACGACCAGGTATGGATCATCCCCGTCCTGGCGAACGACATCCCGCGGCGGAACAATCTTGCCCGCGGTATCGAGGTTGTCCGTGATATCCAGCAGCGACGAGATGAATATCCGATATGCGGCAATGCCGGCGTTCATCCAGGCTTCGCGGTTCGTGGCCGGCGGCAGCTTCTTGGGATAGAAGCCGCCCTTCGACCCGACGGGCACGATCACGGCATTCTTGACTTGCTGCGCCTTCACCAGGCCGAGGACTTCCGTTCGATAGTCTTCGCGCCGGTCAGACCAGCGGATACCGCCGCGAGCGACCTTGCCAAAGCGAAGATGGACGCCCTCGACATCTGGCGAGCAGATGAAGATCTCGACCATCGGGCGGGGCAGGGGCAGGTCCTCGATGGTCGTGCTGTCGATCTTGAGGGCGATTGCGGGCTTCGGCGCGCCGGTACTGTCATTCTGGAAGAAGTTGGTTCGCAGCGTCGACTGGATCACGTTGCGGAACCGTCGGATGACGCGATCATCGTCAAGGCTGGGTACCTTCGCGAGGGCTTCGTCGATTTCGGCATTGACCGCAGCCTCGGCGGAGGGCCGGTTGTCGACATTGAGCGCAAAGCGCGCCTTGAACAGTCTCACCAGCGCAGAGGCGATGCGCGGATTTCGCGCCAGGGCATCTTCCATGAGCGACTGGCTGGCGGCAAAGGCCGCCTGCCTCAGGAACTTGCCCACGGTGCGCAGAATCGCGACGTCGCGCCAGCTCAGTTCGGCAAGGAACACAAGGCGGTTGAAGCGGTCGTTCTCCGCAACGCCGCGCCAGACGGTCAGGAACGCCTCTTCGAAAAGGCGCATGGCGCTTTCACGTTCGGCCGCGAGCAGGCCGTGAAGGCGCAGGTCATGGATCGTCAGTGCCTGTTCGGTGCGCTGGAGCGGATAGTTCACTTCTTCGATGGCGCGAAGGCCGAAGTTCTCGAGCACCGGCAGAAGATCGGAGAGCTCGATCACCTCGCCGGCATGATAGATCTTCAGCCCGACGATTCCGTCATCCGTACGCGACCCGTTTGCGGTGCGCAGGGCGATGGAACCGGCACCGGCGGCGCTCACGGCCTCGAGCTTCTCGATGTCGAGCAGAGCCTCAGCCGGATCGAAGGCCACGCGATACGCTTCGGTGAACGACGACGCATACTTGTTGTAGAGCTGATCCGCTTTCTCGCCCGAATGTCCCTTCAGCAGTTCTTCCGCGAAATTGTCCGTCCAGAGCCGGACGGCAGCGGCAATGCGTTCCTGCAGCGCGTCCGCGTCGTAGCTGCGCGGACCTGTGTCCGGAAGGGTCACGGTGTAGTGGACCCTGGTCATGTGGCCTTCTTCGGTGTGCGGGAATGCTGTCGCGATCTGCCCGCCAAGCGCATCTGTCAGGATGCCACCGATGGTGCGTACGAGGCCGCCGCGGAACTTGTCGGCCGGAAAATAGACAAGTGCGGAAGCGAAGCGGTTGAACGCGTCCATGCGGATGAACGCCTTCGTGTCCGGACGGTCGCCGAGATAGGCAAGGGCAGGTCCGATGCGAAGCAGGTCGTCCTCTGAAATCTGGAAAAGTTCATCGCGCGGAAAGGTTTCGAGGACCACCGCGAGGGTCTTGGCGTTATGGCTGTTCTTCGGGAAGCCCGAGCGTTCCGTGACATTTGCCACTTTCCGGCGGAGGAAGGGAATGTCACGTGGGCTGTCATTGTAGGCGGACGACGTGAAGAGCCCGATGAAGCGGCGCTCGCCGACGAGCGTGCCATGCGTATCGTAGCGCTTGATGCCGATATAGTCTTCCGGCACGCGACGATGCACGGGCGAGCGTTCAATCGACTTCGTCACGATGAGGGGAGAAGGCTGCGAGAGGGCTGCCTTCACCTCCGGCGTCAGTCTCGAGCGATTGCCACCTCGGCGGATGACATGCCGGGCGGGATCCCGAAGCAGGCCGAGGCCGCTGGCATCGACCGCAGTCAGTGAGCCTTCACCGCGATGGTCGTAGACGTAGTCGCGCGAACCGAGGAAGGTGAAGTGGTTGCTCTTGAGCCACTGCAGGAATGCGAGGGATTCGTCGAACTCCTCCTTCGGGATTTTTGGAGGGTTCTGCCAAAGCTCGGCGATGCTCGCGTCCAGGCGCTCCAGCATGGGCCGCCAGTCCTGCACGACAACCGATACATCCTGAAGGACGCCTTTCACCGCTTCTTCAAGCGTGTTGCACTGCTCGGCTGTCGTCACGCGGTTGACGACAACGCAGATCATGCTTTCCGGAGCGCCGACGGTGTTGTCTTCGCTGACGCCATTGAACTTGCCCGCAGTGCGAATGACACGGAAGATCGGATGGAACACCGCGCGGACTTTTGCTCCACGCTCGGCCAGTTCGCTCAGGACGGAGTCCACAAGAAACGGCTTGTCATCATTGATCGTGGCTACGATCGACACCGGCGCATTGAAACCGTCACGCTGGAAATCAGGAGTGATGACCCGCACCAGGCTCTCGCCAGGCTTGCGCTCGGCCGCGGCCGCCCAGAAGAGGCGCGCAATGGACGCCTGCGCTTCCGCCGGAAACGCGGCGATATCCTCCGGAGCAGCTCCGGCGAAGAACGCGCTTGCAAAGAAGGGGTAGCTGGCGTGGTCAGGCTTCGAGGCGTTCATGGGCAACCGTTGCGAAGAAGCGTGCATGGAGATCCGTGGAAATTTCGAGGAAGGACATGCATCAGGATACGGTGTGTTCGCTTAATGTCGGATTGAGCCGAGCGCAAGCAGTCGGACTTGTTCTTTGGGCACGAATGTTGGATTGGTGATGAAGGCCTCTCTCGCAGTCGCAGCATGAACGGGGGCCCCGGAGGCTCGCTGAAAGTGAAGGAAGTCCTTCTTTTTGACACGGAGTTCACGGCCTGGGCGGGTTCCATGGCGCGCAACTGGAAGGGTCCGGGCGAGTACAAGGAAATCGTCCAGATCGGCGCCATTTCGATCGACGCGAAAGAAATGAAGGAAACGGGGTCGTTTTGCGTTCTGATCAGGCCCGTGAAGAACCCCGTGCTTTCATCCTATTTCGAGAGGCTGACGGGGATCACGAACGAACGCCTCGCGAAGGAGGCGTTGACGTTCGCGGAAGGCATCAGCCGCTTTCTCCTGTTCGCTGCAGGACGCCCGTCATTCTGCTATGGCCGCGATGATCGCATCATTGCCGAGAACGCGGCGCTGCTGGACATGCGCGACCTTTGGTCCTTCGATCCGTCGGTGAACCTCAGGATCTGGCTTGAGCGCGTGGGTGTCCCGCTCGCAGGCGTGCACTCAGGCGAACTCGCAGCGCATGTCGGTTCAGTCTCTCAGGGCAGGGCGCATGATGCGCTGACGGACGCACGTTCTCTCGCCGAGGCCGTGCGCTACCTCGTGGCCAGGGGCGCGCCAAACCCGTATCTCTAGTTCGCGCGTGGCCCTGTATACCTGTAGCGACCCGTGATCGTCAGCGTGAAGAGCATGTCCTCGATCTGGGGGCCCCATCCGATATTGTGCATGACGAGGGGCCTGAGGCCGTCGCTCGACATTCGTTCCGTCACGATGCCGATGTGGGGACGTCCATCCGCGAGTGCGAACGCCACGACGTCTCCGGGCTTGTAGTCTTCGCCACGATTGCTGACGGGAACCGAAGCGCCCATGCGTGTGAAGAAGGTCGCGATGTTGGGCACGCGACGATGATCGATGTTGGTGTCGGGTCGGGGCAAACCCCATCTCCTGGGATAGGCATGAAACGCCCGCCTCATGTCCTCGTGAATCAGTTGCTGCAGGTCGATGCCGAGAAGGCGATAGGCCCGCACGACTTCGTCAGAACAAACGCCCTTGTCCGGAGCGACGTCACCATTGGGGTAGGGGATCGTGACATAGGCCGCATCGTAGGTAACCTGGTGCGTTGCGCGTTCCTCCGCAGCTGCAGACAGGCGCAATCCGAAGGGGATCGACGAAGATTTCCAGTCGCGATTGACCGTCGCTGCAATGGCTGGAACGTTTGTTTGACGCCCAACCGTTTCCTGCGTGCGGCGTGAACTCGTGGTGCCTGGCTGGTCGCACGCCGAAATGGTGAGCAGCAAAAACGCGAGGGTGCAGCGGAACAGGTTCATGTTCATGCCTCCACGAATCCAGAACATTGGGGCTGCATTGCGGCAGCGATGCGACGGCGGGGTGGGAGAGAAGGAATTCGCACACGCAACGCACTCATGTTGCTCAATTGAATCACGAGCCGATTGATTATCTGGCAGCGCGGGTTGCACGTGCACATTGCTGGCAAATTAATCCCGCATTTACCCAAATGGTGCGTTCTGGCTGAGAACTCGGATGTACGGGCTTCTGCCGTCCGGCAGCAAGGCGCGCAACATCAGCGGA
>CAZYFM010000083.1:10780-14716 GCA_964646885.1 uncultured Flavobacteriaceae bacterium | reverse complement strand
ACCCGTTGTCAATCAACGGGTTGGGTGTTTGGAATTGTTCCCTTCACCCGCTCCAGACTTTCCGGCCAGGCCTCCAGCGAACCCTCTGCCTTTCAGTTTCGCCAATCGCTGACGCGATTGCCGGGCGGTTCGATTCCCTTCACCCGCTCCAGTTTTCCAATTCAACCAATCCTGCAGAGACTTTGCGTGGAAGATGACACGTGGAACGATGTTTCATGAGTTTCTGCCTTGTTTCCGGGATTTTCTCCTTCCGAAGATGACACTTTCGTCGCTTGTTTTTCGATTGCAGCGATTGTCGCTGCGCAGTCCCAAATGCGAATTGGAACAATATATGAACATTTGAGCTGGCACAAGAGGCGCGATGACGCACGTCACCCTTCTCTCACGCTTCGCTGCCAATCGCCTGCTGGATCGAGCTGAAGCCGTCGCGCTGCATGCAGGCGAGGAGTTCCTGCTTGATGCGGGTGACGAGGCCGGGGCCCTGGTAGGTGAGGGCGGTATAAAGCTGGACGAGGGTGGCGCCGGCCCTGATCTTGGCCCAGGCGTCCTCGCCGGAGCTGATGCCGCCCACGCCCACGAGCACGATCCGACCCTGGGTCAGGCGGCGCATGGTGCGCAGCACCTCTGTCGACTTGCGGAAGAGCGGCTTGCCGGAGAGGCCGCCTGTTTCACCGCGATGGCCGCTCTTCAGGTCAGACGGGCGATCGATGGTCGTGTTCGAGACGATGAGGCCGTCGAGGCGGTGGTCGAGCGCAAGCGTGGCAATGTCGCTGCACGCCTGTTCATCGAGGTCGGGCGCGATCTTGACGAGCAACGGCATTCGACGCGGCAGGGTTTCGCGTGCCGACAGCACGGCACCGAGAAGCTGGTCGAGCTCGGACCGGTTCTGCAGGCCGCGCAGGCCGGGCGTGTTTGGCGAGGAAATGTTGACCGTCACATAGTCGGCCAGCGGCGCGAGTTCGCGCAGTCCCGTCACGTAGTCCGCGATGCGGTCCGTTGCATCCTTGTTTGCACCGATGTTGATTCCGCGGATGCCGGGTCGCCCCTGAACCGCCTGCAGTCGCCGACGTGCCACGTCGATGCCCTGGTTGTTGAAGCCGAGGCGATTGATGACGGCCGCATCTTCGCGCAAGCGAAAGATGCGCGGCTTCGGATTTCCCGGTTGGGGCTTTGGCGTCACCGTGCCCGCCTCGACGAAGCCGAAGCCGAAAGAGAGCATCGCTTCCGTCGTTTCAGCGTTCTTGTCGAAACCCGCGGCCAATCCGACCGGATTCCTAAAGCGCAATCCGAGCGCCTCAATCTGTAGTCGCGGATCGTCGTCTGCTAGCGCAGGCGAACTGTGGAAAAGAGAGAGCGCGCGCACCGTCAGAGTGTGTGCAAGCTCGGGATCGAGCCTTGTCAGCAACGGTCTGGCGAGACTTGAGAGACTGAGAATGGCTTTCATCGTGATAGGATTCGAATCAGTTTTGGCGGTTTCACGCGTGCAGCAGCCGAAGCTACCCGAATTGACGGCATTTCTTAAATTCTTCCGCGGACGGGACAATCCTCCATGTTATCGCATAAGCAGATCTGGGCGGCCATCGATGCACTTGCAGCCAGGTATGGCCATTCTCCGTCAGGTCTTGCGCGTGCGGCGGGTCTCGATCCGACGACCTTCAACAAGAGCAAGCGGCTCGGACCGCAGGGGCGCCTGCGCTGGCCGTCGACCGAGAGCCTCTCCAAGATCCTGCAGGTGACGGGCGCGAGCCTCGATGACTTCGTGGCGCTGGTCTCGAAGGGCAATGGTTCGCGCGGGCCGTCGCGCATGGTGCCCTTCATCACGATGAAGGACGCGCAGAAGAAGAAGGTCTTCGACGAGAACGGCGATCCGATCGCCAAGGCCTGGGACAAGTTCGCCTTCCCGGATTTCGGTGACGAACGTGCCTTCGCGATTGAAATCTCAAACGATGTTGCCGCGCCGGTGTTCCGCAACGGGCACGTCGTCGTCGTTTCTCCCTCTGCCGAACTGCGAAAGGGTGACCCCGTTGTCTTCAAGAATGAGGGCACCTGTTCGGTCATGCGGCTGGCACGCCAGACGGCGAAGAAGTTCGAGCTGAAGCCGTTCAATGCTGCCCTTGAAGACCTGTCGCTTCCGCGGGACGAGATCGAATGGATCGCCCGCATCGTCTGGGTCCGTCACTAGGCGAACCCAGAACCGGGCCCAGTACCGGTGAGGCGGCTATCGGCTCGTCCGTCCCTGAAACATCATCACCAGTCGGTCCACGGTTTCCCGGTCCCCGCGATCGAGCGCGTCCACCAACTGCCGCGCCTGCGCCTGCGCGTGCCTGACCAGAAAATCCGGGCTGTTGGTGGCAATCGTGGCCTGCAGCGCGCGCCGCGCTTCCGGGATCATGTCGTCGTCATCCATGGCAAGCAGCGACAGGGCGAAGTTCATCTGCAGAAGTGCATTGTCAGGATCGTCCGCCAGGGCCTTTCGGAACAGCCGCAGGCCCTCGGCTTCGGATGCGCCGTACATCACCGATGCAAGAACGCTGCCGGCATGATGGACAATCTCGAGGTGCCAGGCTCCCAATGATGCCCGAGCCCACACATTGCCCGGGTCCAACTCCATTGCCCTGTCGAGGAGGTGCCTGACTTCGTCGGCCAGGCCTTCGGTCCGTGCCTGCGAAACGCCGATCACGCGGCCCCGAAAACCGATGGCGACCAACTTCTGCAGATAGCCCTCGACCAGACTTGCGTCCCGCGCGATTGCCTGGTCAGCCGTGGCGATGGCTTGCCTGAGGCAGGTCTCGCAGAAACCAGCCGGGCGCGTGATGGCGTCGGCGATGATGGACCGTGCCGCGAAGGCCAGTGCGGCTGCTGAACCATCCGCATTGCACAGGGCAACGGCGCGTTCGTAGTTTCCTGCATGATAGGCCGTCTCGGCGGCGCGGGGCACGTCAGCGCGGGCGCTTCCCGCCCACGCCAGCACGCACATCAGGATTGCGCCTGCGAACCGTTTCCACATGCGCCGACACTAGCCGAGGCCGTGCGGGCTGTCAGGCGAGAAACTTGCCGGCGAGGCCGGCCCGGATCAGGGCTGCGGTGTTCGACACGCCGTAGAGCACGGCAAAGGAGCCGAAGCGAGGTCCCTGTTCCTGCCCGAAGAGCACTTCGTAGAGTGCCTTGAACCAGTCGCGCAGCGGGTCGAACTGATGCTTCTTGCCCACCTCATAGACATGGAACTGCGCGGCCTCGGGGTCCGTGACATTGCCAAGCGTGTCGAAGGCGGCAGCCAAGTCTTCCATGGCCGCGCGCTCGCGATCGGTCGGTGCGCGGTACTTCTTCTTCGGCTTCACGAAGTCTTCGTAGTAGCTGATTGCGTAGCCGACGAGGCGGTCGAGCGACGGATTGTCCTTCGGGTTGGCCTGCGGCGCATACTGGCGGATGAAGCCCCAGAGGATGTCGGGCGTTGATGCGTTCGATGCGGATACGAGGTTGAGCAAAAGCGCAAAGCTGACCGGCCACTTTTCCTGTGGCGGGCGGCCGGCATGAATGTGCCACGCGGGGTTCTCGAGCTTTTCGGCTTCGGTCTGGCCCTGGAACTTGTCGAGCCAGGTGACGTACTCGTCCACTTCCTTCGGGATGATGTCGAAGTAGAGGCGCTTGGCCGTCTTCGGCTTCTGGAACATGAAGAGCGCGAGGCTTTCCGGCGCGGAGTAGGTGAGCCACTGCTCGACCGAGATGCCGTTGCCCTTGGACTTCGAGATCTTCTCTCCCTGGTCGTCGAGGAAGAGTTCGTAGACGAAGTTCACCGGCGGCTCGACGCCGAGCGCCTTGCAGATCTTTGCATAGACGGGCTGGTTCGGCAGGTGGTCCTTGCCGAACATCTCGAAGTCGACGCCCAGGGCGGCCCAGCGCATGCCGAAATCCGGCTTCCACTGCATCTTCACCCTG
>CAZYFM010000083.1:0-10770 GCA_964646885.1 uncultured Flavobacteriaceae bacterium | reverse complement strand
CCTGCCGCCCGTCACGGACTGGGTGATCTCTTCGCCATCCTAGTCGATGTAGGTGATCGTGCCCGCGCCAGGGTCAATGCGCTTCATGGGCACGTACAGCACGCGGCCCGTCTTCGGCGAAATCGGAAGGAAGGGACTGTAGGTGCGGCGACGCTCTTCGCCGAGCGTCGGCAGCATGATGTCCATGATCTTGTCGTAGCACTTCAGCGCATTCAGCAGTGCCGCGTCGAAGGCGCCTGACTTGTAGACTTCGGTCGCGGACCTGAACTCGTACTCGAAGCCGAAGCCATCGAGGAACGATCTCAGGCGTGCATTGTTGTGGTGCGCAAAGCTCTCGTGCGTGCCGAAGGGGTCGGGCACGGACGTCAGCGGCTTGTGCAGGTGTTCGCGCAGCATCTCCTGGTTCGGAACGTTGTCCGGGATCTTGCGCATGCCGTCCATGTCGTCCGAAAAGGCGATCAGGCGTGTCGGCTTGTCGGAGATTTCCTGGAAGGCGCGCCGGATCCAGCTCGTGCGCGCGACTTCGCCAAATGTGCCGATGTGCGGCAGGCCCGAGGGTCCGTAGCCCGTCTCGAACAGGACGTAGGGTTTCGCCTTGCCCGCGGCCTCGTCCCGCTCCACGCGGGCAAGAATTTTCCTGGCCTCTTCAAAGGGCCAGGCCTTGGCGGCCATGGCCAGGTCGCGACGGGACGACATTGGGGTAACCTCAGAAATTTGCACCCAAGCCATAGGTGGCGCTTCTGTGATCGTCAACGCTGCTGCATAGTAACGCCAATGGACAATTCGATGCCCCACGCCCTGGACGCCATTCCTGCGCTCGTCGCGACCTTCCGTCGCGCGCTGGTGGCGACGTCGGATGGACGGTTTGCCGAGCCTTCGACGGAGGCCGCTCTTCAGGCGCTTGCGCGCACGCCACACCTCACGGCGCACACGGCCATGACGCTGACGCGCCTGGGTGGCCAGCGCAATGAACCACGCGCGGCGCATTTCGACGTGCTCGAGCTCTTCGCGTTCGTCCGTCCGGCCCAACCGATTGCACCGAGCGTGGGTGCGCTGGCGCGTGCGATGGGTATCCCCATTCCGCAGAGCCTCGCGGAGCAGGCCTTCACGCTGCGCGACATTGCCAACCAGTTGCTCGAGGAAGCCGGCTCCATCGCCGGGCGCCCGATGGCGGCGCGCATCGCTGCGGCCATGGGACAGAGCCGCTGGCCCTGGGCGCCGCTGCTGCTGGAGCGGATGGACACTGAAGGGCGTGCGCGCAATACACCGCGCATGGATGCCTGGCGTGACCTGCCGGAGTGGGATGACGGGCCACAGCCGGGACAGCCGGGAAGCCTGCCGGTGCAGCCGGAGGAAGCGCGCGCGCATCTGGCTGCGATCGTGGGTGATGGCGCGGAAGTCCGGCGATCGCAGTCGGACTATGCGGCCCTGGCTGCCGAAGCATTCAGGCCCCGGCTGCACGAGAGCGAGCCTTCCGTCGTGCTCGCCGAAGCGGGAACGGGTCTCGGCAAGACAGCGGGATATCTCGCGCCCGCCACGCTCTGGGCCGAGCGCAATGAAGGCACGGTCTGGATTTCGACCTATACGAAGAACCTGCAGCGCCAGATCGCGCAGGAGCTCAGGCGCGTCTATCCCGAACCGGCGGAATTCGCGGAGAAGGTGACGATCCGCAAGGGGCGCGAGAACTATATCTGCCTTCTGAACTTCGAGGAGCAGTCGGGACGCCTGCCTGTGCTCATCGAGCGCGAGACCGTGGCGCTTGGCCTGGTGGCGCGCTGGATGATGGCGACGAAGGACGGCGACCTCATTGGCGGCGACTTTCCTGCCTGGATCGCGCCATCGCCCGGATTCGCGCCGAGCCTGACCGACAAGCAGGGTGAATGCATCTATGCGGCGTGTCCGCATTACCGGCGCTGCTTCCTGGAGCGCATCGGGCGCAAGTCGCGCACAAGCCGCGTGGTGGTGTCGAACCATGCGCTGACGATGGTCGAGGCCTCACGCCATGCGGCGGCGCTTGATACAGAGAATGACGGCAATACGGTTCCACCGCTGCGCTATGTCTTCGATGAAGGCCATCATATCTTCGATGCGGCCGACAGTTTCTATGCGATCCACATTTCCGGCTGGGAAGGATCGGAGCTGCGGCGATGGATCCGTGGTCCGGAAGGGCGGGGCAGCCGGCGTGGGCGCGGGCTCGTCGAACGGCTCAATCCCATTCTGCAGGACGAACCGCAGGAACTTGAGCGGCTGGCGGAGATTTCGCAGGCCGCGCTCGCGTTACCCGGCGATGGCTGGCTGAGCCGGCTTTCGTCCGAAGCGCCGCGTGGCGCGATGGAAAAGTTTCTCATGGCGGTGCGTGCACAGGTCAGGGCGCGCGCAGAAGACCTCAGTTCCCCGTATGGGCTCGAGTGCGAGGTCATGCCCGTCACGCCGGAACTGCTGGGTGCGACCGAAGTCTTCAAGCAGGCGCTGAAAGACCTGCTTCATCCGCTCAACGTTCTGTCTGCAAAGCTTCGTGAGATGCTGCGCGAACGCAGCGATGAAGGGTTCTCGCAACATCGCCTGCGTGCCGAAGCCGTGCTGCGCGGTATCGAGCGGCGCGCGAAGCTGCAGATCCCTCACTGGATCATGGCGCTGGAAGCGGTGGGCGAGCCTGCGCCCGGTGGCTTTGTCGACTGGCTCAGCGTCGAGCGCTTTGACGGGCACGATTCCAATGTCGGGCTTTACCGCCATGCGATCGATCCGACGATCCCGTTCGCGGTCGAGGTGCTGGAGCCCGCGCATGGCGCGTTCATTACCTCCGCCACGCTGCGTGACAGGCCGCCGAAAGAGGACGAAACATTTGATGGCTGGCGTGCGGCCGAGATCCGAACGGGCGCCGGACATCTCGTGGTTCCCGCGCAGCGGGCCGTGTTCCAGTCGCCCTTCGACTATGCCAAGCAGTCGCGCATCATCGTCGTGAAGGATGTCAGTCGCGATGCCGACCTGCTTGCAGCGGCGTATCGCGATCTGTTCCTCGCGGCAGGTGGTGGCGCGCTCGGCCTCTTCACGTCGGTGCGGTCGCTGCGCGCCACTCATCGCGCCATCGCGCCCGTCCTTTCTCAGCGCGGCATTCCGCTGCTTGCGCAGCATGTCGACGGGCTCGATACCGGATCGCTGGTCGATCTCTTTCGCGAGGACGAGAACTCATGCCTGCTTGGCACGGATGCGCTGCGCGATGGGGTGGATGTGCCCGGTCGCTCACTGCGCCTTGTCGTGTTCGAGCGCGTGCCCTGGCCGCGGCCAGACATCCTGCACAAGGCGCGCCGCGCGGCTTTCGGCAAGGGCTATGATGACCAGCTCACGCGCCTGCGGCTGGCGCAGGGATTTGGCCGGCTGATCCGTCGCGCTTCCGATCGCGGTGTGTTTGTCCTGCTCGACTCACGTGCGCCGTCCCGCCTGCTGTCGAGCCTGCCTGGTGGTGTTGAAGTCCAGCGGCTTAACCTTGCAGAAGCCGTGGCCGAAGTGCGGTCTTTCCTGCAACTTCCCGGGCTTGCTGACAACCGTCCGCATCAATAGATTGCGCCGGAAATCAGCTTCAAGGATGCCGCGCATGCCCCAACCGCCGACGCTCAATCCGCATGCCGCCCTGATCTACGTGATGGTGGTCGCGTCTGCCGCCGATGCGAGCATGAGCGACCGCGAACTGCACGTGATCGGCGACATCGTCCGCACGCTGCCCGTCTTCGAAGGGTTCCAGGAAGAAAAGATCATCACGGTCGCGCGCGAGTGCGCCGCGATCCTGCAGGAGCGTGAAGGGCTCGATGCGGTGCTGGGTCTTGTGAAGGAAGCGCTTCCGAAGTCGCTGCGCGAGACGGCGTATGCGCTCGCGCTTGAGATCGTGCTGACCGAGGCGCCGGTCTATGCCGAAGAGAACCGCATCCTGCAGCGCCTCAAGACCACGCTTGACGTGGATCGCCTGACGGCGGCGGCGCTCGAAAAGGCGGCGGTCGTCCGGCACGCACGGATTACCAACTGACATGTCACCCGACAGCGAGGCGCTGCTGAGGCTGGCTGCTTTCGCCGGTACATTTGGCATCCTCGCCGCCGTGGAGCTCGCATGGCCGTTCCGGCGCGGTGTTGAGCGCTTTCCACGCTGGATGTCGAATCTTGGCCTTAGCGTGCTGAACACGCTGGCCGTGCGCGGGCTAACGCTGGTGTTGCCAGTCCTCCCGGTGGCAATCGCGACGCAGGTCGAAAGCGAGGGGCTCCTCGCCCTGGCAGGGATTCACGGATTGGGTGCTGCTGTTGCGGGGTTCCTGCTGCTCGACCTTGCGGTCTACATGCAGCATGTTGTCTTCCATCACGTGCCGTGGTTCTGGCGGCTTCATCGCGTGCACCATGCCGACACGCAATTCGATGTGACCACGGCGATACGCTTTCATCCGCTGGAGATCATCGCGAGCCTGGCCTGGAAGATTGCCGTCATCATCGTGTTCGGGATTCCGGCGATGGCCGTGCTGGTCTTCGAGATCGTGCTGAATGCCAGTGCCATGTTCAGCCATGCGAATTTCAGTCTCCCGGCCGGCGTCGATCGCCTGCTGCGCAGCCTGATTGTCACGCCGGACATGCATCGCATCCATCACTCGATCGTTGCGCGCGAGATCAATTCGAATTTCGGTTTCAACCTGTCGGTCTGGGACCGGCTGTTCGGGACATACATGGCAGCGCCCGCCGGTGATGCGCGCGAGATGCCTTTCGGCCTGCCGTCCTACCGAGAGCCGGATACGGCCCGGCTGGACTGGCTGCTGGTGTTTCCATTTCGTGGGGAGAGGGCGTTATGAAGCGGCTCTATGTGATGCGGCATGCCAAGACGGAACCGGGTGGCGGGTCGAAACGCGATTCCGATCGCATTCTCCTTGAGCGGGGCCGGCTCGATGCGGCAGCGATGGGCCGGTATTTTCTGATGCAGGGGCATGGTTGTGACCTGGTGCTCTGCTCGGATGCCGCGCGTACGCAGGAGACGCTCTCGATCTTCAGGCCAATTGCGTTTCCGCGCGTGCGGGTCGAGATCCGCAGCGACCTCTATCTCGCCGAGGCGGATGACCTGTTCGGTTTCCTGCGCGGGCTTGATGACGACGTCGCTGCGGTGATGTTCGTCTGCCACAATCCCGGCGCTGCGGAATTCGTGCAGATGATGAGCCAGCCGCCGCTGAACATGCGCGAGGAAGAGCGGCACCGGCGCATGCGGGCAAAGTTCTCGACCTGCTCGCTGGCCGCGATCGAACTGGAAACGGACAGCTGGCGCAAGGCCAAGGCCCAGAAGGGCACGCTGATCGACTTCATGCGGCCGCGCGACCTCGAGGAAAAGGGATCCTGACATGTCTAACGAGAAACTGACGGCACTTGTCACGGGAGCCTCCGCCGGCATCGGCAAGGCCTTTGCGGATGTCTTCGCGAAGTACGGTTTCAACCTCGTGCTGACGGCGCGACGTGAAGAGCGGCTGCAGGCACTGGCGGAAGAACTGTCGAAGAAGCACAGCGTGGCGGCGACCGTGATCCCGGCCGACCTTGCTGACCCGAAGGCCCCGGCGAAGCTGATCGAGGACGTGCGGGGGCGGGGGCTTCGCGTCGACGCGCTGATCAACAATGCCGGCTATGGTGTCCCTGGTGCCTATGCGAGCACGAAGTGGGAAGACCAGCGTGACTTCATCCAGGTGCTGACGACGGCACCCTGCGAGCTGGCGCATCTCGTGCTGCCCGACATGATTGCGCGCCGGCAGGGGTACATCGTCAACATCGCATCACTGGCCGGGTTGCTGCCGGGGACATCGGGCAGCACGCTTTATGGGGCGTCCAAGAGTTTCATGATCCAGTTCTCGCGCTCGCTGAACATGGAGACGCAGGGGCAGGGCGTGAACGTGACCGCCGTCTGTCCGGGCTTTACCTACAGCGAGTTCCACGATGTGTCGGGCACGCGCGCGCAGGTCTCGCGCATGCCTCGCTTCATGTGGATGACGGCTGATGCGGTGGCCGAGCAGGGCTACAGGGCCGTGATGGAGAACCGTCCCGTTCTCGTGAACGGACGGATCAACCGGTCGATTGCGGCGCTGGCCAAGTACCTGCCGGATTCGGTTGCGTTCTCGATCATGAAGTCGCAGAGCCGCTCGATGCGGGCGAAGTGATGCCGGCGGCTCAGGGCCTCGCGCCGGCAGAAGATCTCTGCTGGCGGTTGAGGTCCAGCGTGTCCCATCCATAGGCAACTTCGGGATAGGCGCCGCCCCACAGGGGGTGCATGCGCTCCGCCACGCGCTTTCCACCCATGACCTCATAGAAGTAGCGCGAGGGATTTTCGGCAAGTGCCCAGATCACGAGCGACCTGCACTGTGCGCGGGACAGGAACTGGAACGCGGACTGCATCAGCGCCGTGCCGATCCCCTGACCGGTATGGCCGGGTGCAACATAAAGCGTGTAGATCTCGGCCTCGTGCGGCAGCACCCTGTCCCTGTTCGGGCCGGCGCTGCAGAAGCCAAACAGCTGGCCTTCGGCCGAGGACGCCACGAACACCGGATTGCGGAGGTTGGCGTGGCGGATCGTGGCCGACCAGTAGCGCTCCTGCTGTTCCGTGGACATGGTGGCGAGTGCGCGTGTCGGCAGGATTCCCGCATAGGTCTCGCGCCACGAGTCGACGAAGATCGATGCAATACCGGCCGCGTCTTCAGTGCGCGCCAATCTCACTGCAATCTCGACCGTGTCCGACATGATCCGTCCACCTGTGTTGAGCCTGGAAACGAAAACGCGGAAGGCAAGCTTTTCACCTTCCGCGCGGGTCTTCAATAAAAATCGTCAGGTCAGTAAAGGCCCATCTCGTCCATCGTGGTTGCGCCGGCGACGCCATCGGCGGACAGGTTCTTCGACTTCTGGAACGATTTCACGGCTTGCGTGACGTCGGCGTCGTAAATACCGTCGATCGGCCCCTTGTAGGTTCCTGCCTTTTTCAGCGCTTCCTGCAGCTGCTCAACCTCTCGACCCTTGTCACCGGGCTGCAGGGCAAAGCCGGTACGCTTGCCCGATTTCGCCTGGTAAAGGCGCTGCTTGCTCGCCTTGAGGTAGTCCTTCTGGGCGGCTGGAGAGGCTTCGGCGGCGCTCATCTGGCGGTTCTCGACATTGAGCGCCTCGATCTTGCGGCGCAGGCGGTCGTCGTTCAGGAGCTGGTTCTTCTTCTCGAGGTCTTTTGCCAGCGATGACATGTTGCGCTGGGCCTCCTCGCGCTTTCCGCTCTGGTAGAGCCTGACCTGTTCCTTCTGGATGCGATCGCTTTCGGCGAGTTCGGCTTCCGCGGAGATTTCGCGGTTCCTCGAGCTTTCAACGGACTTTGCGTCGGAGGAAACGCTGACCGAAATGTCCCTTGCGATCTCGTGGCGTTCGCCCGAGCGCGCGGTGCGGTAGTTCAGGGTCAGCTTGCCCAGATCCAGCGTGCCCGTGGCAGACGCGTCAATCTCGAGGCGCAGGAGGATCGAGCGCTTTTCGCCTTCGTAGACGTCTTCAAGCTCGCGTTTCACCGTCCTGTCGGCCTTCACGTCGTCGTAACCGATGATCTCGGCCTTGCGCACGGCAGACTTGCCCGAGAATTCGATACCGACGTCCTGGGCGCAGGTTTCGAAGAGCGATCCAAGTTCATCCTGGAAGACGCGCGCCATCTGAGTCGGGTGCTCGATGTAGTAATAGCGGCCGCCTCCATTCTCGGCGACCGACTGCATGAGGTCCTCATCGTAATCACGTCCGAGGCCCATGGCCGAGATGCGGATGCCGTCCGACTTGGCGCCGCGTACGAGCTTGGCGATCTCCTGCGGGTCGGTGATGCCCGTGTTGGCGAGGCCATCGGACATGAGAATGACCCGCGTGATCGTACCCGAGCGGTCTGCGGGGCCTTCGAGCGCTGACTTTGCCTCGTCCACGCCGCGCAGCATTCCACCGGTCAGGTTCGTGGATCCGCGCGGCTCAAGCTGGTCGATGAGCGCCTTTACTTCGGACAGGTTCTTTACCTTGCGCGCCGGCCACATCACGGTGATCTGGTCGTCATATTCCACAATGGAGAGCGTGTCCTTCTCGCCGAGGCGATCAACGGCGAGCTTTGCCGCGCGGCGCAGATACTCGATCTTTCCTTCGTCGGACATCGAGCCCGAGCGGTCGAGAACCAGCGACACGTTGAGGGGAGGGCGCTCCTTCGTGACGCCGGGGTCGATGTCGATGCCCTCGAACGTCACGGCGGCGTAAACCACGCGCGTGCCACCCGTCAGCACCGAAGACTGGTTGAGCTGCACCTGGCCGCGCAGCGGATCGGGTGCTGCCATGGCGGGCGTCAGAAAGGATGTTCCCATAAGCGCTGCTGCGCACAAGATGGTTGAAGCCTGTCGCTTCCAGCTCCATATGAAGCTGGATGTGATTGAACTCTGCATGGAGTCTCTCCTGAAATTCGCGGGGGATCTTGCCGTGCGTGACGTTTGCGGAAACGACATCCGTATTTCCTGAGCGGTGCGTCGGCAGTGGAGAGAATAAATTGCTTGCTGTGGCGCAAAGCAGCCGGGAATGGGGCGGGAATGGGGCTTCTGCTGCGGCGAAACAAGCACGTGCCAACAAAATCAGCAACCATTGAGCCAAATTCAGGCTGAGCGAACGGGTGCAAAGATGTACACTTGTTCATACGCTATCATTTCGCCGAGAGCTTCCGGACGCAGACACAATTTACGTTTGGTTCAGGGGATCGAAGCACCATTTACGAAACAGGTATCACTGCGATTTGAACCGGGACGCCATTTTGACGCCATAACATCGGTTGAGACTGGCGCTCCAGTTCCATCATCAGTGTGCGTAACATCGGGATAGGCGTTAAGTCATGAGCAATTCACTGGATGTCTTTGATGCGTTCTCGCGGGCCTATGCGCGCGAGAAGTTCGAGAGCATGTCGCTGAGGGACTATCTCCTCGCCGCTCGCGACAATCCGATGATGTACGCAACGCCTGCCGAGCGCATGATCGCAGCGATCGGCGAGCCCGAGTTTGTCGACACCTCCAGGGATCCGCGCCTGTCCCGCATCTTCTTCAACCGCACGATCAAGATGTATCGCGCGTTTGACGGGTTCTTCGGGATGGAAGACACGATCGAGCGCATCGTCGGCTACTTCAAGCACGCGGCGCAGGGCCTCGAAGAGAAGCGGCAGATCCTGTACCTGCTCGGGCCGGTTGGCGGCGGCAAGTCATCGCTGGCCGAACGCCTGAAGGACCTCATGGAGGTCTATCCGATCTACGTGCTGAAAGCGGGTGACCAGATCAGTCCGGTGTACGAGTCGCCGCTCGGCCTGTTCCGGACGCCAGAACTCGCCGACCTGCTGAGCGAGCGCTATAACATCGAGAAGCACCGCCTGACAGGCATCATGAGCCCGTGGGCCGTGAAGCGCCTTGACGAGTTCAATGGCGACATCTCGCGCTTCGAAGTGGTCAAGATCATGCCGTCCAAGCTGCGGCAGATCGCGATCGCGAAGACGGAACCCGGTGACGAGAACAACCAGGACATTTCGGCCCTGACCGGCAAGGTTGACATCCGAAAGCTCGAGCGGTTCAGCCAGAACGATGCCGATGCCTACAGCTTCTCGGGTGGCCTCTGCCATGCGAACCAGGGGCTGCTTGAGTTCGTGGAAATGTTCAAGGCGCCCATCAAGGTCCTTCACCCGCTGCTGACTGCGACGCAGGAAGGGAACTATGTCGGCACCGAAACGCTGGGTCCGATCCCGTTCCAGGGCATCATCCTTGCACACTCGAATGAGTCCGAGTGGATGCAGTTCAAGGCGAACAAGAGCAACGAAGCCTTCCTCGACCGTATCTGCGTCGTAACGGTTCCGTACTGCCTGCGCGCCAGCGAGGAAGTTCAGATCTATCGCAAGCTCCTGAAGACGAGCGAGCTTGGCTCCGCACCATGCGCGCCGGAGACGCTCGAGATGCTCGCGCGCTTCTGCGTGCTGACGCGGCTCAAGGAGCACGAGAACTCGAACCTCTTCTCGAAGCTGCGGGTTTACGACGGCGAGAAGCTGAAGGACACGGATCCGAAGGCCAAGACGCTGCAGGAGTACAAGGACAATGCCGGCGTCGACGAAGGCATGACCGGCATCTCGACCCGCTTTGCCTACAAGGTGCTTTCGGAGACCTTCAACCATGACACGACGGAAGTCACGGCTGATCCGGTTCACCTGATGTACGTGCTGGAGCAGTCCATCAAGCGCGAGCAGTATCCCGACGAAACCGAGAAGCGTTATCTTGAGTTCATCAAGGCCGAGTTGGCGCCGCGCTATGCGGAGTTCATCGGCAAGGAGATCCAGAAGGCGTATCTCGAGTCCTACAGCGAGTATGGCCAGAACCTGTTCGACCGGTACATCTCCTACGCAGATGCGTGGATCGAGGACCAGGACTTCAAGGACACGGACACGGGCCAGATGATGGACCGGCAGCAGCTCGACAACGAGCTGTCGAAGATCGAAAAGCCGGCCGGTATCGCCAATCCGAAGGATTTCCGCAACGAGGTCGTCAAGTTTGCGCTGCGCCATCGTGCAACGCATGACGGCAAGAACCCGGCGTGGACGTCCTACGAGAAGATCCGGAACGTCATCGAGAAGCGGATGTTCTCGCAGGTGGAAGACCTGCTGCCGGTCATCTCCTTCGAGTCGAAGAAGGATTCCGATACGCAGTCCAAGCACAACGAGTTCGTCAAGCGCATGCTTGCCCGCCACTACACGGCGCG
>CAZYFM010000082.1:0-15407 GCA_964646885.1 uncultured Flavobacteriaceae bacterium | reverse complement strand
AGACCTGGGACAACTGGTACCTGTCCCCGCAGGCGCTGGCGCGGCGGCACAACCTTGTTCAGTTCTTCTCGTCGCTGCATGTCACCGTTACTACCAGCAGCGACCCAGATTTTGTGGTGCTGCGGCCTTGCGTACTGGCGGCGTTGAAGGCTTTGCCTTAGGGCTGACAACGGATTCACGCGAAGGCGCGAATGGCGCGAAACACGCGAAGGTGTGTCTCTCTGGTGCGACTTACTAAGATCGGCCATGACGGATGCAAAACAGTTTCGCGTGTTTCGCTGCTGTTCGCGCTTTCGCGTGAAACACTTCTTCTATGGCGGATCGATGTCGCCGCTGGCGTAGGTCGTGGTGAGGGACTGGATGTGGGGGGAGAGGCGGCCGGCGGTGATGGCGTCGCGCAGGCCCTGCATCAGGTCCTGGTAGTGCGTGAGGTTGTGCCAGGTGATGAGCATCGAGGCCAGGATTTCCTCGGCCTTGACGAGGTGATGCAGGTAGGCGCGCGAGTACTGGCGGCAGGCAGGGCAGCGGCAGCCCTCTTCCAGCGGCCGCGGATCGTCCGTGTGCCGCGCATTGCGCAGGTTGACCGGACCACGCTTCGTGAAGGCCTGGCCATTGCGACCTGATCGCGTGGGCAGCACGCAATCGAACATGTCGATGCCGCGCGCCACCGCGCCGATGATGTCCCCGGGTTTGCCCACGCCCATGAGATAGCGCGGCCGGTCCTTCGGCAGGTGGGGTACCGTGAAGTCGAGTACATCGAACATGCGCTCCTGCCCTTCGCCAACGGCCAGGCCGCCGACGGCATAGCCGGGGAACCCGATCTGCTGGAGGGCGACGGCAGAGCGCTCGCGGAGCTGTGGATAGACGCTACCCTGAACAATGCCGAACAGCGCACGGCCCGGCGCTTCCCGGAAGGCGGTCTTCGATCGCCTGGCCCAGCGCGTGGAGAGCTCCATCGATGTCTCGGCTTCCCTTTCGGTCGCCGGAAAAGGCGTGCATTCGTCCAGCACCATGTGGATGTCCGAGCCCAGCAGCGCCTGGATCTCCATGGAGCGCTCGGGTGTCAGCAGGTACTGCGTGCCGTCCACGTGCGACTGGAAGGAGACGCCGTTCTCGTCGAGCTTGCGCAGCTGCGCGAGCGACATGACCTGGAAGCCGCCGGAGTCGGTCAGGATCGGACGCGACCAGTTCATCATGCGGTGCAGTCCGCCAAGGCGCGCGACGCGCTCCGCCGAGGGGCGCAGCATCAGGTGATAGGTATTGCCGAGCACGATGTCGGCGCCTGTTTCGCGCACACTCTCGGGCAGCATGGCCTTGACCGTGCCGGCCGTTCCCACCGGCATGAAGGCCGGCGTGCGGATCTCGCCCTTCACAGTCGAGATCAGGCCCGTGCGGGCGGCGCCGTCGGTGGCGGAAACAGTGAAGCTGATGTCGGTCATGTCTATCTCCCCGGGCGCGCGGGCTCCCCGCCCGCACTTGTTGCGTTCGTAAGCAAGAGCGGGCGGGACGCCCGCGCTCCCAGGGAAACCTTCATGGCTTGCTCCGGATCAGGAGGCAGGCGTCGCCATAGGAGTAGAAGCGGAAGCGCCGTTCAATAGCATGGGCGTAGGCCGCGCGCATGGTCTCAAGGCCGCAGAAGGCCGACACCAGCATGAACAATGTCGACCGCGGCAGGTGGAAATTCGTCAGGAGCATGTCGGCCGTACGAAAACCGTAGCCGGGCGTGATGAAGATCTGCGTGTCTCCGGACCAGGGCCTGAGTTCGGGATTGCTTGCCGTCTCGACCGTGCGCAGGCTCGTCGTGCCCACGCACATCACCCGGTTCCCACGGGCCTTCGCGGTCCGGATCGCTTCGACGGTATCGGCAGGCATGTCGCCCCATTCGGCATGCATGACATGCTCGCGCGTGTCTTCGGCCTTCACGGGCAGGAACGTACCCGCGCCCACATGCAGCGTGACGCCGGCGCGCCCAACGCCCCGCGCATCGAGCGCCGTGAGGAGTTCGGGCGTGAAGTGGAGCCCTGCTGTCGGCGCGGCCACGGCGCCTTCCTGGCGGGCGAAGACGGTCTGGTAGTCGCTGGAGTCGCGCTCGTCAGCAGCGCGCTTGCCGGCGATGTAGGGCGGCAGCGGCATCACGCCATGACGTGCCACCGCGCTGTCCAGGGTCGGACCCACCACGTTGAAGGACAGGCGGATCTCGCCGCTGTCGTCCTTGGAGATGACGGTCGCGCTGAAGTCTTCCGCGATGGTGATCGTGTCCCCGGGCTTGAGCTTGCGGCCGGGCTTGGCAAAGGCGGCCCAGTGCGCGGCATCGATGCGCTTGTGCAGCGTGATCTCCACGCGGGCCTCGGCCGCGTCCCCGCGCGCCGGCCGTGTGCCAAAGAGCTGGGCCCTGATCACGCGCGTGTCGTTGTAGATGCAGAGATCGCCGGGTGCGAGCAGGCCCGGCAGGTCCCGCAATGTTGCCTCGGTGAAGTCCTGCCGGCCTTCGTGGATCACGAGCAGTCGCGCGGAGTCGCGCGGCACGGCCGGCCGCAGTGCGATGAGATCCTGTGGCAGGTCGAAATCGAATTCTGAAACGCGCAAGAAGGGCCTATTTGCGTTTCGCCGGCTTGATGCCGCGCTCGGCGAGCTTGGACAGCACGCGCTTCATCACATAGGGCGAGGTGAAGTGCGAGATGTCGCCGCCGAGGGAGGCGATTTCCTTGACGAGGCGCGATGCAATGGCCTGGTGCTCGGCGCCCGCCATGAGGAACACCGTTTCGATCTCGCGGTTGAGCTGCATGTTCATGCCAACCATCTGGAACTCATATTCGAAGTCGGACACCGCGCGCAGGCCGCGGATGATGGTCTGGGCGCCGACCTTCTCGGCAAAATGCATCAGCAGGATGTCAAACGGCTCGACCGAGATCGTGACCCCGGCGGCCTTGGCGATCCTGGCGGTCTCGTGGCGGACCATCTCGACGCGCTCGTCGAGATTGAACAGAGGCCCCTTGGCCTCGTTGATGGCCACGCCAATGACCAGGTGATCGACGAGCTTTGCCCCGCGCGCGATGATGTCGAGATGCCCGTTCGTGATCGGGTCGAAGGTGCCAGGGTAGAGTCCGGTTCGTTTCGCCATTTCGTTCTTGTCCCGTGCGCGCGCACTGGGTGGCGATCATAATGTGAGTCTGCGCGGATGAAACGCGTGTTTTTGCCCGCAGGGTTAGCGCAACGTCTCTCAGGTACCGGAGAGTTAATTGCCAGCGGGACGTCGCCCTTGCCTGCCGATGGCGTCAGGGCGAGCGCCTTTCAGTAGGCCGGCTTTTCGATCGTGCCGGGTTGCGCCGTCCAGACAGACAGGAAGTCGCGATCAATGGCGTGGCTCAGTCCGCGAATGAGGCGCCCGTCAACCATCTCGCCCGAGTGGTGATAGACGCCACCGCCGCCATCGCGCGTGATGAAGGCAAAGCGGATCCCACCCCAGCTTCGGTTGATGCGCCCGTTCTCCATGCGGCTGCCATAGAAGCTGCCGGTGATGCGGTCTCCCTGCACGGACTCAATCACCATGTCGGTGTAATAGCGGCCACTGGTTCCTTCTGCCGGCGTCGCGGTCAGGTCCACGCGCCATTGGCCGATCAGGGGTTCCGCGGCCACCGGTGCAACCGTAACCTGGGGAGCAGAGCCCTGCGCCACGAGGGGCACCATCGCTGCCGCGGCGAGAGCAAGGACAGCGAGCGACCTGACGAACATGCGCAATCTCCTTCGCAGAAACGATCCTGCGAAGGTTCTACGCCCGAGGCGCGCTTCCGGATCAGGTGCCGGAATGGGCAGGCGCCCGGCTAGGCGCCCGCACCCTCGACGGCGTCGCCGCCCTCGATCTCCTGGACTTCGCCGATGCGTTCGACCGATACGACGCGCTCGCCTTCCGACAGGCGGAACACGATGACGCCCTGCGTGGCGCGACCGGCCTGGCGGATCTGCGAGACCGCGACGCGGATCGTCTGGCCGGCGTCGGAGATCAGCATCAGCTGGTCCGTCTCCTCGACCGGGAACGAGGCCGCAATGCGCGCATTCTTCTTCGTCATGGCCATGGCCACGATGCCCGAGCCACCGCGACCGGTGACACGATACTCGTAGGCGCTGGAGCGCTTGCCGAAGCCGCTTTCGGAGACGGTGAGCACGAACTGCTCCTGCGCACCGAGTTCGGCGTAGCGTTCGGGTGTCAGCGCAACCTCGGCCACGCCGGCGTCATCGCCTTCGTCGCCTGCGGGTTCACCGCTGTCGCCGTCCTCGCCGGCAGCCTTGCGGGCGAGCGCCGCCATCTTCAGGTAGGCGCGGGCTTCTTCGACCGTCGTCTCCACGTGACGCAGGATCGTCATGGAGACGACCTCGTCACCCTCGGCCAGCTTGATGCCGCGCACGCCGGTGGAGTCGCGCCCCTTGAAGACACGGACGTCATCGCACGAGAATCGGATGCACTTGCCAAGGCGCGTCGTGAGCAGCACGTCGTCGGTCTTGCTGGAGATCGAGACACCGACGATGGCATCACCCGGCTCGATCTTCATGGCGATCTTGCCGCTGGCGCGGACATTCGTGAAATCGCTGAGCAGGTTGCGGCGCACGTCGCCCGACTTCGTGGCGAACATGACCTCGAACTTGTCCCATTCGAGCTCGGCTTCCGGCAGGGAGAGCACCTTCGTGATGGTCTCGCCTTCCTTGAGCGGCAGCAGGTTGATGAGTGCCTTGCCCTTGCCCTGGGGCGTTGCCAGCGGCAGGCGCCAGGTCTTGAGCACGTAGGCCATGCCGGTTGACGAGAAGAACAGCAGCGGCTGGTGCGTCGTGGCAACGAAGAGGCTGGATACCCAATCCTCTTCCTTCGTCGACATGGCCGAGCGACCCCTTCCGCCGCGGCCCTGCACGCGATACGCGTTGAGCGGCACGCGCTTGATGTAGCCCTGGTGCGTGACGGTGACGACCATATCCTCTTTCTGGATGAGGTCTTCGTCTTCCATCTCGTCGCCGCCCTCGAGGATCTCGGTGCGGCGCGGGGTTGCGAACTCGGCCTTGATGGCCACGAGTTCGTCGCGCACGACGGTCATGAGCTTCTCGCGCGAGCGCAGGATTGCGAGGTATTCCTCGATCGACTGGCCGAGGCCCTGGAGGTCGTTGCCGATCTCGTCACGGCCGAGTGCCGTCAGGCGCTGCAGGCGCAGTTCGAGGATGGCGCGCGCCTGTTCGTCGGACAGCTTGAGTGTTCCGTCCGCCTGCATGGCGTGGCGCGGGTCGTCGACGAGCGCCACGAGCGGGGCGACGTCGAGGGCCGGCCAGGTCCGTTCGGTCAGGCGCTGGCGCGCCGTGGCGGCGTCGGGGCTCGAACGGATGATGCGGATGAACTCGTCGATATTGGCGACGGCGATCGCGAGGCCGACCAGGATATGGGCCTTGTCGCGGGCGTCGTTGAGCAGCTTCTTCGTGCGGCGCGTGACGACTTCCTCGCGGAAGTTCACGAAGGCGCGCAGCATGTCCTTGAGGTTCATCAGCTGCGGGCGGCCGCGATCGAGCGCCAGCATGTTGACGCCGAAGGTGGACTGCATCGCGGTGTAGCGGAAGAGCTGGTTCAGGACGACATCGGCCATCGCATCGCGCTTGAGCTCGATGACGACGCGCATGCCCTGGCGGTCGGACTCGTCGCGCGCATCGGAAATGCCCTCGATGCGCTTCTCGTGCACGAGCTCGGAGATGCGCTCGAGCAGCTGCGCCTTGTTTACCTGGTAGGGCAGCTCGGTGATGATGATGGCTTCACGGTCCTTGCGGATCTGCTCGATGCTGGTGCGGGCGCGCACGACGACGCCGCCGCGGCCGCGGACCAGGGCGAGGCGCGCCGCATTGCGGCCCATGATCTGGCCGTAGGTCGGGAAGTCGGGGCCGGGAACGATGTCGACGAGCTGCTCGATGCTGACGTCGGGATCGGCGATGTAGGCAAGGCAGCCGTCGATCACTTCGTTCAGGTTGTGCGGCGGGATGTTCGTCGCCATGCCGACCGCGATGCCGGCCGAGCCGTTCACGAGCAGGTTCGGGATGCGCGCCGGGATGACGACGGGTTCCTCGTCCTGGCTGTCGTAGTTCGGCTGGAAGTCGACCGTATCGAGGTCGATGTCCTCGAGCAGCGCCTCGGCGGCGCGCGTCATGCGGACTTCGGTGTATCGCATGGCGGCCGGCGGGTCGCCGTCGACCGAGCCGAAGTTGCCCTGCCCGTCCACCAGCGGCACGCGCATCGAGAAGTCCTGCGCCATGCGCACGAGGGCGTCATAGACGGACTGCTCGCCGTGCGGGTGATATTTACCGATCACGTCACCGACGACGCGGGCGGACTTGCGGTAGGCCTTGTTGTGCGTGTAGCCCGCCTCGTGCATCGAGTAGAGAATGCGGCGGTGCACCGGCTTGAGGCCGTCGCGCGCGTCCGGAAGGGCGCGGCTCACGATCACGCTCATCGCGTAATCGAGGTACGAGCGCTTCATCTCGTCTTCGATGGAAATCAGCTGGATTTCGCCGCCGGGACGACCCGGCGAACCGGCGGACGGGTTATCGTTTTTCGTGTCGGACAAGGGGGTGATCAGTCAGGTTGGAAAACAGGGCCGGACAATAGCCGCTCTCCATTTCCAAGCCTAGGAAATTCAAGCGAAATTTCCGCGTTTGCATGTGCAGAAACCTGCCAAAATCCGCCCCTCCTGTGGACGCTTCGCCGCAGGGGTGCCGCGGCCTGCGGATCGGGCCCGTTTCAGGCCTCTCCGGCGGCTGCTTCTGCCTTTCCCCTGGCCGTCGAAACGAACAGCAAAAGCCCCGCAAGGAGCATCAGCGGCGAGGTGATGGCGCCGGTGACGAGCTCGCCGCGTCCGGCAGACATCAGGAGGTGAAACGCCGAATTGCCCGTCAGGAACGCGGCAAAGGCCCATGACGCCGGCACCATCAGTGGGTTATGCGCCGCGACCAGCGGTGTCAGGGCGAAGAGCACCACGAGCGTGCCGGACATGTTGATCAGCCAGACATCGAAATTGAACGGCGTGATGTTCAGCGACGGCAGAAGCTGCGTCAGCAGCCGCTCGAGATCGCTGTAGAAGCCGAATGTGCCATTCAGCCCCTCGTCAACGATGTGCAGCGCGAACACGGCGCATGCGAGGAACCAGGCCAGTGTCCATTGTCCGAGATACCTGCTCATCTTGCACCTCCCTTGCAGGATCACGCTAGGCGCCCAGCGCACACCCTGCCTTGACGTGGGTCAAGTGTTACCCGCGGGTAGCGTCAGGCTTCGACCACGCTCGCAAAGCCGCCGCCGGGCGTGCGGAAATTCGTGGTCTGGCCGCGATAAAGCCGTGCGAGACGCATGAAGGCGCGCCCCTGGTAGGCATAGGTGCGCACATCGCAGCGCATGTCGGGATGACCCGGCACGGCCACGCGCGAGGGTGGCACTTCCGTCTGTGCCACGTAGGCCGAACCTTCGCCCGCCATTGCGTCCCATGTCTTGCGGGTCAGCTTGGAGCCGGCATAGACGCCGCGCGAGCCGAAGCCGCTGAGCGGCTTGAAATAGAGGTCGCAACGCTGGTCCCAGAGTGCTGCCCGGTTCTCCGGTGTCATGAGCACGGTGCGCGGCACGGCCCGCAGGAGCGCCTCGCGCGCCTGACCGTCGAGGCCCGCGGCTGCGAGAAAGGCATCGTCTCCCATCAGGGACAGGTTGGCCTTGCAGGCGAGCAATGCGTGCGCGCGTGGGCCGGGCGTGATCCAGGCGGCGCCTGATGCCAGCGCCTGGCGCAAGGGCGCATCTTCCGCGCGCTCGAGCGAAAAGCTTGTCAGGCGATTGTAGACGAGGTCGATGCGCGTGTTGCCCCTCATCAGGCGCCCGTCGCGGAACGAGAGCTCGCGCGGATCCGCGAGGAAGGCGTTGATGCCGGCTGCGCGCAACTCGCGCGCCGCAAGGTGGAACTCAAGGCGCAGGAACTGCTGGTCGGGCTGGTCGTCAATGATCGCGACGGTCCCAAGGTCGCCCTTGCCGGCCAGCGACCATTCGTGGCGCACCTGCCGCACGAAGAGCTCGGACCAGTAGCCGAGCGGATGCGCGCCCGGCACGCCCTGCCGATACCGGCTGTCATCCATCAGCGCGCCGTAGAAGGCGCCGCCCGCATTGGTGTTGATCTCGATGAGGCGCGGCCCCTCCGGCGTCAGGTGGAAGTCGAAGCCAGAGAACAGGCCGAAATCCGGCTGCATCGGCGCCCGCGCGAGCTCGGGGGCGCCGGACAGGACGCGCTCGCGATAAACCGGGGACATGACGAGGTCGTGGACTGCCGCGATGACCAGGTCCATCGCCGCGAGGTCGTGGCGGGACACGGGAACGTCGACGGCAGCCACGCGTCCCTCGATGTCGGCGAACGGCAGGCCTTCGCCCGGTGCCTCATGGGCGAGCGCGGCACTCATGGCAGCACGCAATCGGGCGCGCAGGACTTCGCCGGCACCTGTCCTGCGTAGCTGGCGAGCCAGCCCGCGGCTTCCGTGAAGGCCTGGCTGCGCAGCGTGTAATGCATCCAGCGCCCGCGCTTCGTGGCAGAGACGAGGCCTGCATCGATGAGCAGCTTCATGTGGTGGCTGGTCGTGGCCTGGGAAAGGCCAAGTTCCCGCTCGATATCGCAGGCGCAGACCTGACCCTCGAAGGTGCAGCAGCCCGCGGCTGGCGCCCGAAGGAAGTCCAGGATCCGGAGCCGGGCGGGGTCACCCAAGGCCTTGAAAAGGCGGTCTTTCTCGATCATGCAATCATATATATCGATATATTTCGATTTGTCAATGGATGCGGCGGGACGCCGCGCGGGGCCTGGCGCCCCACCCCTCCCCTTAAGGGCTTGTTATACCTGCTGAAACTGTCCCTCAATCTTGGGCTGCTAGGATTTTCCCCCTATTCATTCGCAGGACCCTGAGTGACAGAGCCCTCCGCCCAGAGCTTGGAACCGCCGCAGGACGCCGCCATCGCCATCCTCGACCACAACGGTGTGATCGTGGAGGTCAATGCGGGCTGGATGCAGTTCGTTCGCGACCAGGGCTATCCGGGTCATGATGCGGGCGTCGGCCAAAGCTACGCGTCCATTTTCCGGAACGGCGCACCACGTGATCGCAGCGATCCAGCGGGCGAGCTGCTCTTTTCAGGCGTGAAGCGTGTCCTGGAGGGGCATGGTCAAGGCTTCGTGACTGACCTGTGCTTCGCCGATGGCCGCAGACCTTGCAAGGTCATCGTGTCACCGCGCTCCCTCAGCCGGCGTTCCGGTGCCGTTGTCACCCACCTGCCTGCTTCTCCCGCGCAGGCGGACGCACATGCGCCCGGCAATGCCGAGTATCGCCTTGGCGAACTGTACAAGATTGCCGATATCGGCGATTTCCAGTTTGATGCGGCGACCAATCGAAGCTGGCTTTCGCCGCCGGTGATGCGGATCTGGGGGCGGCCGGAAAGTGCGGTCGGTACGCGCGAGCAATTCATCGAGTGCATCCATCCGGATGACAGGGCCCGCGTGGCGAAGCAATTCGCCGATCCCACATGGAAGATGCTCTCGCTTTCCTATCGCATCACGCGACCGGATGGCGAAGTGCGCTACATCGCAACGACCATCCAGCGCGACTTCGGCGACGACGGACTGATGACCGGCGCCTTCGGACTGCACCAGGATGTCACCAGTCGCCAGCTGGCCGAAGAACGTCTCAACAGCCTGTTTGATGCATCGGTCGAGGTGCTCGCGATCATCTCGTTCAAGGGGTACTTCAAGCGGGTCAATCCGGCGCTCGTGAAGCTGCTCGGCTACACGGCCGAAGAACTGATGTCGCGCCCCTGCATCGAGTTCGTGCACCCGGATGACCGCGAGCGCACGATGAAGCACGTGCTGTCTCAGCTCTACGAGGGCGACACTGACCGGATCGAGAACCGCTACATCCGCAAGGACGGATCAATCGCCTTGCTGTCCTGGACGATGAGCCCTTCGGGCAAGGACATCCTGGGCGTGGCGCGCGACATTACAGAAGAGCGCGCCGCCGCGGATGCGCTGCACCGGGCGAAGGAGGCCGCAGAGGCTGCCAACCGCGCGAAGAGCGAGTTCCTCGCAACCATGAGCCACGAGATCAGGACGCCGCTGAATGGCGTGATCGGCATGGCAGACCTCCTGCGCACGACGACCCTGTCTCCCGCGCAGCGCGAACAGGTCGAAGCCATCCATGACTCCGGTCGCGTTCTCCTGACGGTGCTCAATGACATTCTCGACCTGTCGCGCATCGAGGCGGGCAAGCTCGAACTCGAGAAGCGTCCGTTCAACCTGCGCCATGCGGCCGGGTCCATGTCGGAACTGTGGTCACAGGCCGCCGCCAGCAAGGGTCTCCGGTTCGTCTGCGAGATCGCCGACAATGTGCCCGACCTTGTCGTGGGCGACGAGGTTCGCCTGCGCCAGGTCCTCGGAAACCTCCTGTCGAATGCCGTCAAGTTCACCGAGGCCGGCAGCGTCCGCTTGCGCGTTTCGCGCGCCGACGCGATCGGTGGCATCCGGTGCGAGGTCTGCGACACGGGCCCCGGCATCGAACAGAGTGCGCAGGCGCGCCTCTTCGAGAAATTCAGCCAGGGCGATGCTTCGGTCACGCGCAAGCATGGCGGCACGGGACTGGGCCTTGCCATCTCGCGTCAGCTATCCGAACTGATGGGCGGAAGCCTGTCCCTCGCGAGCACGCCGGGAGAAGGATCGACCTTCACCGCCGTCTTCCGCTTCGAACCTGTGGCCACGCCACTCGCGGCCGATGAGGCCATCGCTCCTGCCCCGCGCAGCGGCGCCCTTGATATCCTCGTCGCCGAAGACAATGCGATCAACCGCAAGCTCATCGCGCTCATGCTCGAGGCCCTGGGTCATCGCTGCACCTTCGCCGAGAATGGCGAGCAGGCTGTCACGGCGGCCGCAGCGGGTGACTTCGATGTCATCTTCATGGACGTACAGATGCCGGTGCTGGACGGCCTCGGCGCCACAAAGCGTATTCGCGCACTTGATGGACCTGTCTCACGCACGCCCATCGTGGCGGTGACGGCGAATGCGATGTCGGGCGACAAGGAAAAGTACATTGCCGCCGGGATGGACAACTATGTGTCGAAGCCCATCAGCCTTCAGAGCCTGATGAAGCTCTTCGAGGACATGAAGATCACGCCGAAGGCGAAAGGCGAGCGTGCCGCCGTCTGAGTGATGTCCTTGGCGACCTCCCGATCCATGGTGTAGGACGGGGCGCCAGAACCGGAACAGGACATCCCGCATGACACACCCCAAGGAAGCCGAGCACATCGGCATCAACGACACGCCGTTCGTCACTGTCAGCGACAAGGTGGCGCTTCAGCTTCTTCAGGTGGACCTCACGCAGGGAATCTGGGTGCTGCGCGCGCGGTTCCAGCCGGGCTACGAGATCGAGACGCACCGGCACACCGGCACTGTCTATGCCGTCACCGAGAAAGGCCGCTGGTTCTATCGCGAGTATCCGCAAGTCGTGAATTCTCCCGGCTCATATCTGTTCGAACCGGCCGGGTCGGTGCACACGCTGACCACGCCGAAGGACCAGGAAGGTGAAACGGTCGTCTGGTTTGCGATCCAGGGCGCGAACCTGAACCTCGACGACAAGGGCAACGTGACGAGCATTGTCGATGCGCCCACGATCCTCGGCGTCTACCGTGCACTATGCGCGGCGCAGAAGCTGGATGGCAGCAGGGTCATCGTTCACGGGGAATGAGGTCTTACGGCCGGGACCTCGACGCCGCGCCGCTACTTCGATAAACATCTATTTATACAGATGTCGAATTAGATGAACATGGAACCTCAGGACCCGACGACCATGCTGAATTTCTTCAAGGCGCTGGCGCACGAGAGCCGGCTGCGGCTGCTTGGCCTCGTGGCCGAGCAGGAGCTGAGCGTGCAGGAACTCGCGGCGCGCATGGCGCTGAAGGAGCCGACCGTGTCGCATCACCTTGGCCTCCTGAAGGATGTCGGGCTGGTGAGCATGCGCCAGGACGGGACCACGCACTGGTACCGGCTGGAGCCCAAGTCGATCTCGCGCATGGCGAAGTCGATGCTGGCGCCGGCCCAGCTTGCGGCACTCGCCGGCATCGAGGCGCAGCCGTCGGGTGACGAAAAGGTGCTGCGCAACTACCTGACGCCGGAGGGACGGCTCAAGGATTTCCCGGCCAGCCGCAAGAAGCGGCGCGTGATCCTCGTCTGGCTCGCGCGCATGTTCGACGAAGGGCGCGACTACAGCGAGGCCGAGGTGAACGAGATCATCGAGCGGCGCCACCATGACCGCGAAACCTTCAGGCGCGAGCTCGTCGGCTACAGGATGCTGGCGCGCAAGGGTGGCGCATATTGGCGCCTGCCAGAGAACGTTTGGCAACCATAGAGCCAGGGCAATTGCGCACGTCCACGGACCAGCGGTTAAACACAAGTCATGACATCAGAACCCGTGAGAATTGAGTTCAATGGAGTGTTGGGAAGGCGAGAGTATTCTCCAGATCTCGCCAGCCTGCATTTCTATCCGTATGGAATGTCCGTCGACGGAGACCTCAAATCGGTGCTCGTCGTCGAACTTCGATTGCCATGTTTTGAAAAGCACACTCTGGATGTCCTGGACGGTTCGGAAGTGAGTGAAATTGAAATTGGCTCGCAGACCCTTGTGTATTCGCACGGATACGGCGACAGATCTGTACAATTGAAGGCTAGCTCCGCAGCCTCCTACTGGCGCGCATACGATATTGAGGACCTTCGACAGAGGGTCTGCCAACTTGAGAAGTGCCTGAGCGAAACCTCGGAGAAGTGCGCCAAGGCTGAACGCCTCATTTCAAACGGGGTGTCACTTGCAAATGAGCTCATCCGTCGAGCTGAAATGAAGTCTGCAGGCTCCCAATCTTCGATACAGAAACATAATGAAGCGGTCGCCGTTCTTAGACGCATCGTACGACACTTCGATTCTGCTGCAACGAATGATTACCAAACTTGACCGCCCATTGCGGAATGACCGATGAAGGGCGCGCAAGGGTGGGATCTATCGGCGGCTGGGTGAGGAACACTGGCAACCCTGATCACCATGATCAGGGGACGCCATACTCCCACCACCAGGGCATGCGGGTGTCGCCCAGGATGAAACGGGCGATCGCGGGGTAGATCTTCTCGGCCCGCACGCTGTTGGACAGTATCACGACACAGCGCTTCCGTGCCTCCTGGCAGATCACCATGTTGCCGGTCCAGTCATTGTGTCCACCCTTGAACCAGGTGAGGCCGTCCACGTCGTCGAAGCTGACGACGCCGGTTGCGGCCGACAGGCGAATGGACGGGCCGCGCGGATCCGTGCTGTCCGACAGCGTCGGAAACTGGGTCGCCGACGTGATCGGCGCCTGCTGGCGCACGTACTCGGCGCGTGCGGCGGGCGTCAGCCCGTCCCCGCGCACGATGCCGGCCCAGAGGCGCGCCTGGTCGGCGATGCTGGTGTCCATGGATCCCGCGGCGCTGACACTGCTGCGCTCGTCATGCGGCTCGAAGGTGCCGTCCATCGCGTAGCCATCGGCCAGGTTGTCGGCAAAGTCGGGCCGCCATTTCATGCTGGTGTTCTTCATGATGAAGCGGTCGAAGACGCGTCGCTGCATCTCCGCGCCCACGTCGAGGCGCAGGCCCTCCTCCAGCACCAGCTGGAGAATGTAGAAGCCTTCGCCCGAATAGCCGTAACGCTCGCCCGGGTTCCGGTGGAAGCGCAGCTTGCGGTCGGGTTCCAGCCACCTGAAGTTCGCAAAGCCGGTCGTGTGGTTGAGGATGATGCGCGGCGTCAGGCGGCGCCAGCGCTCGTCACCCTTGAGGTCCGCGTAGTCCTCGTACTCGGTCAGCGGCTTTGGCAGATAGTGGTCAATCGGCGTGTCGAGGTCGATCCGGCCCTCGTCCACGAGCTGCATCACCATGTAGCCGAATGCGGCCTTGGTCAGCGAGGCGCCATACATCACCGTCAGCGGCGTGAGCGGCAGCTGCTTCTCGCGGTTGCGCCAGCCATAGGCGCCGACATGCACGACACGCCCTTCGTCGATGACGGCAAGCGCAAGGCCGACGACATCCTGTTCCTGCATCAGGCGGCGCACTTCCACATCGACAAGACGTGTCGAGGGCGTGTGGTTGGCGTGGCTTCCTCCGCCAGCCTGTGCGGCGGCCAGCGGGAGCATCAGTGACAGAAGCAGGATGGTCAGCGCGCGCGGCATGTGTCGGGGTCCGAAAAGTCGTGATCCCAGACTAGCGCCAATTGCGGTCAAGAGTCTTGGGGGCCGGTGCCCCGGTAATCGGCAAGGTGGGCGGACTGAAGGCGCCGGCCGTCTCCTGCGCCGCCAGGATCGACGTGGCAGCGTCGTCGGCCAGGATTGCGGCGACCGTGTCACGCTGCGCCGTGTCCAGGCGCTGGAACTCCCGGCGGAGTTCGTTGAGGCACCAGGCGCGGTAGGGGCTCGCCGGCACGCTGAACTCTGCGCCGAAGTCCCGGAACGTGACCTGCATCCCGCCGGCGGCGACGGCATCGGCATTCGCCCTCATGTACGGCAGATGGGAGGAGGTCGCGAGGCGCAGAAGCGGCGCGAGCGAGCGCGGCACTTCCGTCACAGCAGGTGCGCCGGCGAATGATGCGGGCGCCAGCGCCCAGAGACGTGCGACCCAGGCCATGGTGAGCGGCGCGCGCTCACGCATGATGCGTGCGGGCGTCGGGTCCGAGAAGAAGTGGCGGAACATCGATCCGAAGAGGCCGAAGTCTGCTTCCGTCGGCCGGCTGCCCATCACGAAGGGCGCATCGCGCAAGGCGAACTCCATCGCGTCGAGCGCGGCGGCATAAAGCTGCTCGATGGCGGCGCGGGTCGATGGCGTCACGCCGTCCTTGCGCAGGTAGACGCCCTGCTGCCGGCGCAGGATGATCTGCCGGCGGATGAAGAAAGGAAGTGGCACGTCGCGCAGCATCCCGCGGGCGAGGCGCGAACTCATCAGCGTTGCGTCCTCGCCGAACGCCCAGCGATAGTAGAGCGCGGGGCGCCAGAGTGTCTCGTCGCCGAAGTCCTCGAGCAGATACGAGATGAACCGCACAACGGGATCGACCGGCGTGATGCGCGGCTCGGGTTGCACACGCTCGATATGACGCATGATCAGCGTGGTGTCCGTCAGCCAGGAGCCGTCCGGCATCTCCACCTGCGGCATCTGCAGGAACCCGGTCGCGCGGCCGCAGGCCTGAAAGCTGCCCGTTGTCATCTCGCGCAGTTCGTAGGCGAGGCCCTTGGCGCGCAGATAGGCTTCCAGCTTGCCCGTGAAATAGGAAAGGTCGAGCCCGTGGACGATGAGCTTCGGCTGGGGCTGAGGACTTTGCATTGTCATTGG
>CAZYFM010000081.1:3500-15430 GCA_964646885.1 uncultured Flavobacteriaceae bacterium | reverse complement strand
GCGCTTGTGTGTGGAAGAAAAAGTCATGGGTGGTCCGCCTTCGCGGACCATGACAGTGATTAATTCGCGGACCAAGACGATGATAAATTCGCGGACCACGACAATGATAAATTCCCGGACCATGACCATCGCGGAGCGGGGTCCATCAAGAGCGATGTGTGAATGATGCTGTCGATCACCAAGGAATTCCGCTTTGACGCGGCCCATTACCTGCCCACGGCACCGAAGGGGCATCCCAATTCGCGCATGCATGGACATTCCTTCGTTTGCGCCGTGACGCTGGAGGGAGCGCCCGACCCCGTTACCGGGCTCATCCGCCACTTCGCGGACATTGACGACGCCGTCGCGGAGGTTCGCGACAGCCTCGATCACCATGTGCTGAACGAGATCAAGGGGCTTGAGCTGCCGACGCTCGAGCGCATGACGCAATTCATCTTCAACGCGCTTGTCCGCAAGCTGCCCGAGCTTTCCTCGGTGACGGTACGCCGGGACTCGCTCGGAGAATCCTGCACTTACCGGAGAGCCCCATGAGCAAGCCGAAGGACCTCAAGCAGCTGGGCCAGGTGTCGAGGCTGCCAGCTTCACCCGACGAAGCCGTGCTGGAGCGCGTGGCGAATCCGCATGCCGGGACGGACTATCTCATCCGCTTCGCGGCACCGGAATTCACGACCGTCTGTCCGGTCACGGGCCAGCCTGACTTCGCGCACCTCGTCATCGACTATGCGCCGGGCAAATGGATCGTGGAATCCAAGTCGCTCAAGCTCTATCTCGGCAGCTTCCGGAACCATGCCGGCTTCCATGAGGACTGCACGCTGATGATCGGCAAGCGGCTGGTCGAGGAGCTGTCGCCGAAGTGGTTCCGCATCGGTGGCTACTGGTATCCGCGCGGTGGCATTCCCATCGACGTGTTCTGGCAGACCGGCAAGGTGCCTGCGGGGCTCTGGGTTCCGGACCAGGGCGTTGCGCCCTATCGAGGTCGCGGCTGATGGCGCCGGTCCTCGAGTTCTGGTTCGAGTTTGCGAGCACCTACTCCTATCCTGCCGCGCATGCGGTGGAACGGGCGGCGGCGGCGCGCGGGGTTGAGGTCAAGTGGCGCTCATTCCTGCTCGGCCCCATCTTCGCGGCGCAGGGCTGGAATGACTCGCCCTTCAACATCTATCCGGCGAAGGGCAAGTACATGTGGCGTGACCTCGCGCGCATCTGTGGGGCGCAGGGATTGCCTCTGCGCCAGCCCTCCCAGTTTCCACGCGGCAGCCTCCTGGCAGCACGCATCGCGAGCGAGGCGCGTGACGAGACCTGGGTTGGCGAATTCGTGCGGCGTGTCTACTCCGCCAACTTCGCGAGGGATCTCGATATCTCGTCGCCGTTTGTCATCGGCGAGATCCTGTCTGCCGTCGGACAGGTGCCGGCCGTGATCATGAAGAACGCGCAGACGCAGGAAGCCAAGGACCGGTTCCGGGCGCAGTGCGACCATGCCGTTTCGATCGGGCTCGTCGGAGCGCCTTCGTTCGTCGTGGATGGTGAAGTGTTCTGGGGTGGTGACCGGCTGGACGCCGCGCTCGACTGGGCCTGTGGAATCCGCAAGCTGCCCGAGCAGGTCTAGGTTCCGCGTTTCGAACGCGAAGAACCAATTCTTGTGATGCCAGCGACGCCAGGTGCGAGGCTTACGGACGCTTTTTTCCGAGCCTTGCGCATTCCTTGTGACGGAAGCAGTGGGTCATGTGGTCGTTGACCATGCCCACCGCCTGGGCGAACGCATAGACGATCGTCGGACCGCAGAAGGTGAAGCCCTTCTTCTTCAGTTCCTTCGACAGGGCCTGGCTCATCGGGGTTTCTGCCGGCACCTGCTTCATCGCGTCGAAGCTGTTCTGCTTCGGCTTTCCATCGACATGTTTCCAGAGGAATCCTGAAAAGCCATCGGGCTCGGTTTCCATGATGTCCAGCCAGGCGCGGGCATTCTTGACCGTCCCTTCGATCTTGCCGCGATGACGGATGATGCCTTCGTCCTGCAGGAGCTTCAGGATCTTCGGTTCGCCGTAGCGGACGATCTTTTCCGGGCTGAAGCCGTCAAAGGCCTTCCGGAAGTTCTCCCGCTTGCGCAGGATCGTGATCCAGCTGAGGCCGGCCTGGAACCCGTCGAGGATGAGTTTTTCGAACAGGGCCCGGTCGTCATACTCGGGAACGCCCCATTCCTCGTCGTGATAGGCGACGTAGAGCGGATCCTGGCCGGGCCAGGTGCAGCGTTGTTTCTCGGGCATGGCGCGAAGCTTTCTAGAGGGTCAGCGTGTAATGCGGGCGACCGACCTGGATCGGCCGGTCGGCTGCCATGACTTCGCGCGCATCGCCAAGACGGTCAAGCCTGAGGATGGCCAGGCCAATGGGGCCCTGCGAGCCCAGCATCTCGCCCGCCTCCAGATCGCCGACCTTCAGCGGCGTACCATGCGGCGGCAAGGGTGCGGCGCCGGCCACCGGCAGGATGCGGCGGCGGGACGTCGCGCGGTGCTTCATGCGCGCGGTGAGTTCCTGGCCGACATAGCAGCCCTTGTTGAAGTCGACGCCCTTCAGTTCCTCGAAATTGCAGTCGAGGGGAAAATAGGTTTCGGCCTTCAGGTCGAGGTCGGTGTCCGGCACGCCGCACTCGATGCGGTGGCGGTCGTAGGTCGCGTGCGGTTCCCGCTCCGCGTCCAGCGCAGCGAGGCTCGCGCTGTCCACGATCCAGCGCCAGCCGAGTTCCGGCAGGCGCGGGTCGACGATGGCGCTGATGACCCCTGCCTGTGACGCGGGGGCGTCGGTTGCCGAAATGACGGTGAGCGTGCTGCCCGCCTCCTCAACCTGAACCTTGGCGCGAAGGCGGAATTTTTTCAGCCGTGCGGCGAGGTCCTGCGCGCGGCTGGCGGCGACGTCGAGCAGGATCTCCTCGCCCGCCATCGACAGGATGAAGTCCGTGATGATCTTGCCTTGCGGCGTCAGGAGGGCTGCGTAGACCGGCTTCAGATTGTCCAGCCTGCCAATGTCATTCGTGACGAGGCCCTGCAGGAAGGTTTTCGTGTCTGGCCCCGCGATTTTCAGGACAGACCGGTCATTCAGGACAACGACTTTGCTCATGGCTCAGAACTATTTCGTGGTGCTCCACAAATGCAAGTGTTTCTCAATGCGCCTGCCCTTGGCGTCGCGTGGCCATCAGTGTAGGGCTTTCGCCCGATTGCAGACCAAACCGCGGGAAATCCATGTCGCAGACCCTTGATCTCGTGCTGAAAGGCGGAACCGTCGTTACACCGTGGGGTACCCATGAGTGCGATGTGGGAATTGCGAACGGGAAAATCGCCGCCATTGGCGCCCTCGGCTCGGCGAAGGCCAGGGAGGTCCGCGAATTACGGGGCCTGCATGTGCTTCCGGGAGCGATCGACTCCCAGGTTCACTTTCGCGAGCCGGGGCCAACGCACAAGGAAGACCTGGAAACGGGCAGCAAGGCTGCGGTTCTGGGCGGCGTGACGGCCGTGTTCGAAATGCCGAACACGAACCCTTCGACAACGACGGCAGAACTTCTCAACGACAAGCTCACGCGCGCGCGCGGGCGCATGTGGTGCGAGCATGCCTTCTATGTCGGTGCCACGCCGGAGAATGCCGAGCAGCTTGGCGCCCTCGAGGCGCTGCCCGGCGCGGCCGGCGTCAAAATGTTCATGGGATCGTCGACGGGCAGCCTGCTGGTGGCCGAAGACGTCCACGTTGCGCGCGTGCTGCGCCACGGGCGACGCCGGGTGGCGGTGCACTCCGAAGACGAGGGCCGGCTCAACGAGCGCAAGGCGCTTCGCATACCCGGTGATGCCCGCTCCCATCCGGTGTGGCGCGACGCGGAGACCGCGTTGCTGTCAACGAAACGTGTCGTTGGGCTGGCGCGACAGGCGGGCAGGCGCATTCACATCCTGCACGTCACCACCGCGGACGAGATGAAGTATCTCTCCGACCACAAGGACATCGCGAGCGTTGAAACCACGCCCAATCACCTGACGCTGATCGCGCCTGACTGCTACGAGCGGCTTGGAACCTATGCGCAGATGAACCCGCCGGTGCGCGACCGGTCGCACTGGGAAGGAATCTGGCAGGCGGTGCGCGAAGGCGTCGTCGACGTGCTGGGGTCCGACCATGCGCCGCATACGCGCGAGGAAAAGGACAAGGGCTATCCGGATACGCCTTCAGGCATGACGGGCGTGCAGACGCTGGTGCCGATCATGCTGGACCACGTGAATGCCGGACGGCTGACGCTCGAGCGCATGGTGGACCTCACCGCCCATGGACCGCAGCGCATCTTCGGGCTTCGCAGCAAGGGGCGCATCGCGGTCGGCTTTGACGCCGACTTCACGGTCGTCGACCTGAAGGCGAAGCGGAAGATCGAAAACAGCTGGATTGCCAGTCGCTGTGGCTGGACGCCCTTCGATGGCGTCACGGTCACCGGCTTTCCGGTTGGCACGATCATCCGCGGTCAGGCGGCCATGTGGGAGGGCGCCCTCTGCGGCACGCCGCAGGGCCAGCCGATCGGCTTCCTGGACACGTTCCAGGCGGCCTGATCAGTGCAGGCTGATTTCGGTTCCCACGTAGCGCACGTCGAGCGGACAGAGGATGCCGCACTTGGCGACCCTGACCGAATGGAGCTTTCCATCGAGCTTCGACTGCCAGAACTTCAGGAACTTGCCGAGGACGGGGAAGGTTGGCTCGAGGTCGTATTCCTGCCAGACAAAAGTCTGCAGCAGTTTCGGATGGTCAGGCATGTGATAGAGAATTTCGGCCGTCGTCAGACGGTAGCCCTTCAGCATCAAGTCGATCTGGCTCATCTGCTACTCCCGCATACGCATCACAAAACTCGAATCTCCGTTGCCGGAAACCGCGGTTCGGGTGCGTCCACGCGTCTGAGTGTGCCACGCACCCATGAAGCAATCGTAGTCACGGGTTTTCGACAACGTCGAGACCAAGTTATGGGCAACATGCTGAATGCGCACTGAATGGCGATGATTGCGCTGATGGTGCAACAGTGATTTTCTATGTTAGCGCTTACCTTTCGTGAGTGCCAAAGCGAGGTCTTTCAATGTCGAACAGCTTCAGATGCATCCTGGTAACCAAGTCCGACAATGGTGCGAAAGGCGCGCTGGCAGAGTTCCAGGAGGCGGATCTCACGGAAGGTGATGTCATCGTCGACGTTTCGCACTCGACGCTGAACTTCAAGGATGGCCTTGCCATCACGGGTGCGTCTCCCGTTGTCAGGAAGTTTCCGCTGATCGCCGGCATCGACTTTGCCGGTCGCGTGCGGAGCTCGTCCGATCCCCGCTTCAAGGCCGGCGATGCGGTCGTGTGCAATGGCTGGGGCATGGGCGAAACCCATCACGGCGGCTATGCGACCGTGGCTCGCGTGAAGGCGGACTGGCTGGTGCCGCTTCCTTCGGCCTTCACGCCCGAAACCGCCATGGCGATCGGCACGGCCGGCTATACGTCCATGCTGGCGGTCATGGCGCTCGAGGCGCATGGCGTCACGCCGGCGCGCGGCGCCGTGCTGGTGACGGGCGCGGCGGGCGGCGTGGGCAGCGTGGCGGTCGCCCTGCTCGCCAAGCTCGGCTACAAGGTCATTGCATCCACGGGCAGGCGCGAAGAAGAGGCCTACCTGAAGTCGCTGGGCGCGGCCGAAATCATTGATCGCGCCGAGCTTTCCGGTGATGCGCGGCCCCTGGCGAAGGAGCGCTGGGCCGGCGCGGTGGACAGCGTGGGGTCGAAGACGCTGGCCAATGTGCTGGCGTCCACGAGCTATGGCGGCACGGTCGCTGCGTGCGGCCTTGCTCAGGGCATGGACCTGCCGGGATCGGTTGCGCCCTTCATCCTGCGCGGCGTGACCCTCGCCGGCATCGACTCGGTGATGTGTCCCCGCAGCCATCGGCTGGAAGCGTGGAGCCGGCTGGCGCGGGATCTCGAGCCTGCCCGTCTTGCCACGACGATCAGCCACGCAAAACTCGCGGATGTGCTGACGCTGGCGCCGCAGATCCTCAAGGGGCAGGTTCGCGGACGCGTCGTTGTCGATGTCAGGTCTTAACTATTCGGGCTGCCGTGCAGGACTTGTTAACCAGCTTGCGGCAGTTTCCTGAGCAAATGGTATTTCCGGCCGCGTGCCAAAATATGTATCATTGATGCTTACGCATTAACTCTTCTTGCGCCGGGGGCAGGTGCCAGTGAACCAGGGACTAGACTGGCTGACGCTGATCGGCGGTGGCTTGGTGATCGGGGTCATCGCGGCCGCTCCGATCGGCCCGGTCAACCTTATCTGCATCCGTCGAACGCTGTCCTACGGGCAGCTGAACGGCTTTCTGGCGGGCCTCGGCGCTGCGCTGGGCGATGCAATCTTCGCGTTCATTGCGGGCTTCGGGATCAAGTGGGTCTTCGATGCGATCCAGGACATGGGGCTGTTCCTGCAGCTGGCCAGCGCGATGCTGCTGATCGGCTATGGCCTGCGCGTCTTCGTCCATGCAAGTCCGCCCGAAATCATGCGCAATCCGGATGGCAGCATCCAGAGTGGCTCGGTCGGTGACCTGGCGGCAGCCCTCGGAAGCACATTCGCACTCACGGTCACGAACCCGGCCACCATGGTGGGCTTTGCCACCATGTTTGGCGCCTTCAGGGAAGTCGTGGACTACCAGTCAAGCTCGCTAGCGACGCTTGTGCTGATCTGCTCGGCTGTCGGCGGTTCGATCCTGTGGTGGTTCCTCGTCACGGCGATCACGGGCATCTTCCACAAGTCGATCGAGACCGGCACGCTCAAGCGCATGAACCAGGCGTCCGGCCTCCTCATTGCGGCGACCGGCGCGGTGCTGCTCAGCTACTCGGTGTGGAACCGCTTCCTCTAGGCCTTTCGCTTCAGGCCCGACATCTTCGCGATCACGGCCTCCGCCTCGGCCATGATTGAGGCGATGATCTCCGCGCACGGCTTCACTTCATGGATGGCGCCTGAACCCTGTCCCAGGGCGAAGGCCGAGCGGTTGCGGTCAAGTCCCTCGATCTGGCCGCCGATGCCGCCCATGACGCCGGCCTGTGTCGAGATCATGGCCTGCATCGGAAACGGCTTGATGTCCTGCGGGCGGCGCTCCCAGTCGGCGACGTAGTCATTCTTGTAGACGCGCATCGGCTTGCCGGAATAGGCGCGGGTGATGATCGTGTCCTCGTCGGTGCAGTCGACGACAGCCTGCTTGTAGAGGTCGCCGGCATGCGCTTCCGTCGAGGCAATGAAGCGGGTTCCCATCCAGGCGCCCTGCGCGCCGAGGGCGAGCGACGCGGCGAGACCGCGTCCGTCCACAACCGAACCTGCCGCCAGAACCGGGATCTTCACGGCATCCACGACCTGGGGAACGAGCGCCATGGTGGCAATCTTTCCGGTATGACCGCCGGCTTCGGTGCCCTGGGCGATGACGGCATCGAGGCCACCATCCTCGCCTGCCTTGGCGTGGCGAACCGTGCCGCAGACATTCATGACCTTCAGCCCCGCGGCATGGAAGCGGTCAACGAGGTGGCGCGGCGGCACGCCGAGGCCCGAGATGAACGCCGCGGCTCCTTCCTCGATGATGATGTCCGCGGCCTTCTCGAGTGACTCCGGCACGGCGGCCAGGAGGTCGACCCCGAATGGTTTCTTCGTGAGCTGGCGGACCTTGCGCATCTCGGCGCGGATCTCGCTGGTGCTGCGGCCGGCCATGCCCAGCGTTCCGAAGCCGCCGGCCTCGGATACTGCAGCGCACACTTCAGCATAGGAAACGCCGCCCATTCCCGCCAGAAAGATGGGGTAACGAACGCCAAACATGTCACAAATCGGGGTATGAACGGTCATGGCTCTTTTCCAAATTGCTGAACAGCCCTATTCATTACAGTGCTTTCCGCATTACTCAAGCTGCCCAACCGGCCTGAAAAGGAGACAATGATGTACAGACTGCTTGCCCTGGCGGTGCTTTGCCTCGGCGTTGCTTTCACCTCCCTTGTTGCGCAGGCGAAGATTCCCGATCCGGGACCGCCCTACACGGAGGAACAGTTCCTCGCCATTTCGCAGGAGCGCATGCCCTATGAGTTGCGCGCGAACCTTCCACGCTGGTGGGCGCAGGCTCCGGACTATCTGAAGAAGCACATCCTGAACACGCACAGTGACCGCTGGCAGTCGATCATCATGTGCAACTATTTCGGCTTCCGGCCCGACGCGTCAGGTGCGCTGAACTCGGCGAAGTGCGAGGAAGAGCACTACCAGGCCTCGCAGCGTGGCAAAAAGAACTGGACGGAAGACGGCCAGTGGGTCGGACCTTCGGAGGAATGCATCAAGCGCAACAAACGCAGCAAGTACGGCGAACTGCTCTGCGACTGACAATCCGGCGCCTGCAGGAAAAGGGCCGCATCGCGAAATGCGGCCCTTTTCTATGCCTCAGGCGGGAATGGGCTCCGCCGCGCTGTAGCCTTTCAGCGCCTTGTAGGAGTAGCTGATGAGTGCAATCGAAAAGCTGACGACAAAGGTATAGGCCAGCAGGAGCACGACGTAGACGACCGGCAGGAACGGCAGGAGTTTCTCCTGCATGTGCCGCTGGAGTTCTACAGGGTCCTGGTGGTCGAGCGCCTGGAGGCTTTTCATGGCCTCGAAGCCGCCTTGGGAGAAGATTGCGATCGCCGTCCCCGCCATGAGGATCCACAGCACCACGACGCACAGGGCGACGAGGGCGATGAAGCGGAACACGTTTCCGCGCATCAGGCTCCACGGCTCGGACGGGCTGAGGCTTCCGGTTGCGACAACCGACGGCGGCCACACGGCCAGGCGGACCGCAAAGTAGATCACGAGCACCCAGGCCAGCAGGTAGGCGACGCCGAGTATCCCGAAGCGGCCCGACTTGACGAGTTCCGGAATGTTTTCCGGGAACCGCCTGAAGCCTTCGGCAAAGCCCTGCAGGTCGCCATTGGCCACCACGTAGACAGCCGGCAGCAGAACGCTTGCCAGGATGGCGATCACGAAGATCGACATCGCGGCGGCCATCAGCATGTACATGAATTCGGTCTTGCCGAAGGAGAAGTTGAGCAGGCTGCCTTCCCGCCTGTCGCCAAACAGGATCACGCGGTGGATGGACACGGCGACGGCGGCGATGACGAGTGCCTGCAGGAACATCAGTGCAAGCTGGATGGGTGCCATGGTTTGCCAGATCGACAGAATCATCTGGAAGACAGCGGCCGGATTCTCCTTGGGTGCGGCCACGATGTCAGGCATGCGGCCCGCAAAGCCCTCGAGAACGAGCCACTGCACGCCTTGCTGCACGACAAACAGCAGTGTGACCGGCAACCACGCCAGCCTCAGGCAGGTGAGGAAATTGCCGACGGCAAAGCCCAGTGCGCTGCCGAATGTGCTGAAAACGGGAAGCTTCATGACCAGCCCTCCTTGCCATTGTGCCCCTTGAACCGGAAAACGATTGCGCCAGACTTTGTCCGTTTTGTGTCGCTTCCATTGTGCAGTGCGATGGAGGATGAGCGGGATCAGTCCGGTCGCGTTCGATTTTTCCGCGGGATTGCGCTAATGCTGTCCGGAGACCTCTTGCCAAAGGGAGATGATGGACGTGGTCAGGACGATACTTTTTTCGACGGCGTTGCTTGCAAGCCTCGCGCTGGGATTTGTCATTGCGGTGCAGCCGCAGGCGGCCACAGTGCCAAACGGATTTGATCCGGACCGCGTCGCCGCCGTACTCGTTGGCCTCAAGGTCACCGGCATGAAACGAGAAACGGTCGACAATGATCCTCGGCTTTCTTTCAAGATCGGGGACACGAGCTACGTTGCAGACTTCTACAGCTGCCAGGGCAACACGAAGTGCAAGCTGCTGGAGTTTGCCGTTGCCTATGTGCGGGACGCGACCGACACGATCGAGGCGGTGAACGCCTACAATGCGAAGTATGTTTACGGAAAGGCTGCGATCTCGAAAGAGGATTCGCTCGTCTCGTCTCGGGTCATGAACGGAGTGGCGGGATGGTCTGAAGAGCAGGTCGCGGCGGAATTTGGCGGGTTCCTGGGCGCAACGGATGCGCTGCTCGACCACCTGAAAACCTATGTCGTTGCTTCGGCTGGTCCAGGCGTGTCTGGCTCATATCAGAACATGTCCGTGAGCCGGCCGGCCGCTGGATCCAGTCCTGAAGCCGTGATGGCGGCTGCGCGTGCGGCGCGGCTGGCGCGCCTGCCGACCAACCGTCGGCACTAGCTTGACGGCGGCGCCTGCCATCGGGTGCCGCCAACTCCCATGCCATGCGTGGGGGCAATTGATCACCAAGGCTTAATCATTCAGCCCTAACGTGACCTCGCTGCGGTTTGTGCAGGGATACCCTTCATGCTTCGCCAGGTCGTCTACATCAGTTCAGCCACCCAGCATTTCAGTCCCGAAGCGCTTGAAGAGCTGCTTGCGCGTGCGCGTGCAAATAACGAACGCAATGGCATCACGGGCATCCTGCTCTACCACGATCTGTCGTTCCTGCAGATCATCGAAGGAACGCGCGATGACGTCGAGAGACTGCTCGTACGCATCAAGCGTGATCCCAGCCATTCGTCCATGCGGATCGTCCAGGACGAGAGCATTCCCGAGCGCGACTTCAAGTCGTGGGCCATGGCCTGTCGTCTTGCGACTTCGGAAGAGGCGCGTATCATCGCCAATCCTCCGATCAAACTGGATCGGGGTTTCATCTCCAGCCTCGTTCCCCAGCTGTCGTCGCCGGTGGCGCAGGTATTTGTCGGCCAGGTGGCGCGCGCTGTCGGCTGATGACCGGCCAGCGGAACGTCCAGACATCTTCGAAGCCGACCTCAAACGCGAGCGCTATCCGGAACGCGAGTTCGAGCGTGGGTGCGTACTTCTCCTGCTCGATCGCGTTGATGGTCTGGCGGGTGGCGCCGACGCGCTCGGCCAGTTCTCCCTGGCTCCAGCTGCGTTCCGTCCGCAAGTCCCTGATCCTGTTGCTGACCTTTCCCTTCCTGGGCGTCATGGGCGCCGGTAGTTCCAGATGAGAGCGGCGCGGTTCACGATTTCTGCTCCCACAAGGACGAACAGGATGGCAAAGGCGATCCCGGTCGTGCTGGTGAGGTTCAGCCCGCTGATGAGCGGAGAGCCGTACGTGGCCGACGCCAGGACGTGGAAGACAATCACGTTCAGCGCAATCGCCATAAACCAGTAGGACGCGAGGCTGGCGCGCTGCGCGATCATGGCGTCCCGCTCGTCACTCTCGACACCCTTGGTGGCGGCGTAGGCGGCCGTGACGCCGGCGATGACGCTTTCGGCGATGATTGCGGCAATGGTGATGCTGATGTAGATGCCCAGAAGCCGCGCTGCCGACTGCTCGACGATTTCAAAGCCCAGGGAGTTCCCCAGGATCTCGACACCCGTGGTGAAGCGCATGAGCAGGAAGAACATGATGCCGATCCAGGCGACCAGCGACAACCATGCGTATCGTTCAGCGTTTGCCATCTTCAGCGATCCCGAGAGTGTGTAAAAGATGTTTTACATATAGCCGTGCAAAACGGAGCTGTCAAACATCTTTTACACTCGAGAAGTTTCGGATCAGCTTGGCGCTTCACCACGGCGTTCACGCAGCCTGGCGTTTTCTGCTTCCAACTGTTCCATCCTGATGCGCACAGGCTCCAATGCCTGGACCATTTCAGCCTCCGAGAAGCGGGGCGTGATGTGCTGGGGACAGTTCCAGTCGAAAGCCTCGAGATGAAAGAGGATCACCCGTTCTGCCTTGCCTGGGTAACCCGGCGAGGCCGTCGCGGCTGAGAGAGCGGGGTCTGCATCCAGTTGCCTGATTTCCATTCGGGCGTAGATCTTGAGACGGCGGCGATTGGGGTAGTCCATCAGAAAGAGAGACACGCGCGGGTTCACCGATGCGTTGCCGAGACTGATGTATTGCCG
>CAZYFM010000081.1:0-3400 GCA_964646885.1 uncultured Flavobacteriaceae bacterium | reverse complement strand
ATGACCGTTCTGGTGTCTGCCGCCGAGCTAGGCAGCCTGTCGGCGGCCGGACGCAAGCTTGGCATTGCGCTGCCGAGCGTCAGCCGCAAGATCTCGGACCTTGAAGCCCACCTGCAAACGCAGTTGCTGGTGCGCACGACGCGCAGGTTGTCGCTGACCGAGGCCGGGGCTTCCTACGTGGCCGCATCGCGTCGCATCCTGGAGCAGGTGGCAGAAGCCGAGCGCAGCGCCAGCGGTGCCGCCCTCACGCTGAAAGGCGCCCTGACAGTGACAGCGCCCATCGTGTTCGGGCGCCTGCATTTGCTGCCGGTCGTGTGCCAGTTCCTGGCGCAGCATCCGCAGATCGACGTCCGGCTTTCACTCTCTGACCGCAATGTCCCGCTAGTCGAGGATGATATCGACGTCGCGCTTCGCATCGGGGTGCTGCCCGACAGCAGCCTGCAGGCGATCCGGGTTGGAACCGTGAGACGCGTGGTTTGTGGCAGTCCGGCCTATCTCTCGGCACATGGCGTTCCGAAAACGCCGGACGATCTGGCTGCGCATTCAATCGTTGCATTCGCCGCTCCAGGTGTCTCGAACTGGAGTTTTCGCGGCAAACGTGGGCGGAACGAGCAGGTTGTTGCCATCCATCCGCGGCTCACGGTCAACACGGCCGAGGCGGCGCTTGATGCGGCCATTGCTGGTGTGGGTCTCACGCGCGTGCTGTCGTATCAGTCAGCGCATGCCATTGCGCGCGGGAAACTGCGCATCGTCCTGCAGGCTCATGAGCCCGCATCCGTCCCCGTGAGCCTTGTATATCCTGCGCAGGCACAACTGCCGAGAAAGGTGCGCGCCTTCCTCGACTTTGTGGCGGAAGGGTTGCGGAAGCGAGCAGAACACTTCGGATAGGCTGTTTCAGTCGATCCTGTTCACGATCGGTGTCTGGACGCATTTTGCGAGATTGTGAATGCCGCCGTAGAGCGTGTGGGCGACAAGATACACGGCGCCTTCGGGGACCTTGGTGCCTGGCGGGATCTGGAGGGACAGCTTCTCGCCGGGATCTGACGGCATGGCCATCACGACATGGTTTGTGTCCCTGAAGCCCTTGCAACTGCCGCCGTGATCGCCCTTGCCCGCGTCGTCAGCCGTGCCGGGAGCTCCGACTTCCAGTCCCCAGTGGACCATGTACATCTCGACGCCACGCTCGTCCTGGGCGCGCCCGAGAAGAATGGTGCCGCCGATGCCCGGACCCGGATCCGTGTCGGTGAATTCGATCGATGAGGGGCCGAAGGACTGGCCCGGAACCCGCGGATAGACGAGGTCGGGGCCGCCGATGAAGACTGCGCCAGCGAGGCCAGCTGCTCCCACAACGAGGATACCGAGAATGCGTATGAGCCACTTCATCATGATTGTTCTCCCTGACGGGGAGATAAAAGCACATGTCGCGGTGACACAGAAATGGTTCGTGGGTGTCGCTTGATGCAATTGCGGATGAACAGTTGATGCCACCTGCAGCAAAAGAAACGGAGCGGGGCACACAGCTGCAACATAATCTCGTCATGGTCCGCGCAGGCGGACCAGCCATGACTTTTTGCGTTTGGGCTGGCAGAAGAAGTCGTGGGTGGTCCGCCTGCGCGGACCATGACGGGTGTTGTGGCGTTGGTGGGCAGCAATGGGGTGAATGGATGTCTACCAATCGTGGTGACAAGGCGTCGGGACCGTGGAACACTACTGCTTCGCGCTCAAGGGAGAAACGCGCATGCGGGAAACTGAACTGACGTTCCGGGCGCTTCTGTTGGGCGCAGTTATTGCGATCGTGTTCACGGCCGCGAATGTCTATCTGGGTCTGAAGGTCGGTATCACGATTGCGTCTTCGATCCCCGCGGCGGTGATCTCGATGGGGATCCTGCGGCTGTTCAATACCGGTACCATTCGAGAGAACAACATCGTGCAGACCGTTGCGTCGGCGGGTGGAACCCTGTCGGCGATCATCTTCGTGCTGCCGGGCCTGGTGATGATCGGCTGGTGGCGCGGCTTTCCTTTCATTGAGACCTTCCTGGTCTGCGCTCTGGGCGGCATCCTGGGTGTCCTCTTCTCCATTCCGCTCCGCCGTGCGCTGGTCGTGAATTCACCCCTGCCATTTCCCGAAGGCGTGGCGGCGGCTGAAGTGCTGAAAGTTGGCGCGCGGGAGGATGAGGCTCCTGCAAACATCATCGAGCGCACGCGCGGACCGCTCATCGTGCTCTATGGAGCGCTGGCTGCCGCGGCTCTGCAGATCGTGACTTTCACGGGCGTGGCTGCCGCCAGCTTTGCCACGTACTTCAGGCTGGGAAGCGGCGTGAGCGGGTTCAGCACGTCCTTTTCGCTGGCCCTCATCGGTGCGGGACACCTCGTGGGCCTTTCGGTCGGGCTCGCGATGCTCGCGGGCATCGTGATTGCGTGGGGCATCGGCATTCCCTGGCTCAGCGCCGGGGTTGAAGGCGAGCTGGGCGAGATTGCAGAGGGCATCCGGGGATCCCAGATCCGTTTCATCGGTGCGGGTACCATCGGTGTCGCTGCGATCTGGAGCCTGCTGCGCCTTGTCGGTCCTGTCTATGAGGGCATCATTCAGACCGCGCGGTCCGGCGGCAGCGGTGCCATCGAAAGCCACGAGCGCGACATTCCGCTCTGGCTGATTGGTGCCTTGAGTGCGGCGTGCCTGCTGGCGATCTCGTTCCTGCTGCACCAGTTCATCGCGGATGGCCCACTGGCCCGCTTCGGCTGGGCGCTGACATTTGGCGGCGTCGTCTTCACCGTTGTCATCGGTGCGTTCATCGCCACTGTCGCCGGATACATGGCAGGACTGATCGGTGCGTCCAACAGCCCGGTCTCGGGCATTGGCATCCTGTCCATCGTTGCGGCATCCCTGCTCCTGGCGCAGTTCATCCAGCCTCAGCTTGATTCGACGGCCACCGACGCGCTGATCGCCTTTGCACTGTTCGCGGTCGCGATCGTGTTCTCGATCGCGACGATTTCAAACGACAACCTCCAGGACCTGAAGACGGGTCAACTCGTCGGCGCCTCGCCGTGGAAGCAGCAGGCCGCCCTGATCGCAGGCGTGATCGCGGGCGCGCTCGTGATCGGTCCTGTTCTTGACCTCCTGAACCAGGCCTATGGGTTTCCGGGTGATCCGAACCGTTCCGCCGTGACGGACCAGCCGCTGGGCGCGCCGCAGGCTGCCCTCATTTCGACGCTGGCCAAGGGCGTGCTCAACGCGCAGCTCGACTGGAACCTGATTGGCGCGGGTGCCCTGATCGGACTGATCGCAGTCGCCATCGACGAGTTGCTGGGGAAGACGCGCCTCCTGCGCCTGCCGCCGATGGCGATCGGCATCGGCATCTACCTTCCCATGGACACCACGACGCCGGTCATCTTCGGCGCC
>CAZYFM010000080.1:10525-15507 GCA_964646885.1 uncultured Flavobacteriaceae bacterium | reverse complement strand
ATCGGCGAGATCCTGAACGTGGGCTACATCGTCGAAGGTTCGATCCGCAAGTCCGGCAACAAGGTCCGCGTGACCGCGCAGCTCATCCAGGCGAAGGACGGCTATCATCAGTGGTCGAACACGTACGACCGCGACCTCAACGACATCTTCACCGTACAGGACGAAATAGCAAAGGCGATCGTGGCCGAAATGAGCGAAGCTGTGCCGGTGCTCGCTGCGGCGTCGAAGACGCTGAAGCCGACGGCGCATGCCGACAACATCAGCGCCTACGACCGTTTCCTGCTCGCGCGCGAAAAGATGACGATGGACGGCGGCCGCAAGGCGTATGAGGTCGCGGCGCGGCTTCTCGACGAGGCGATTGCCGCCGACCCGGAATACACGCCCGCACTCGCCTGGCGCGCCTACGCAGCGATGATGCTGACGGACGGCCCTGGCACCATCGGCACGATGCCGGTGGAAACGGCCTTGCCGGTCGCCAAGGGATTCGTCGATCGGGCGCTGGCGCAGGATCCCGCATCGGCCGAAGCGCTGTTCGCCCTCGGCAGCTACTACGGCCTTCGCACAGACGTCGATGCGAACCAGCTCGACCTCGCGATCCAAAATTTGCGCAAGGCGATCGCGATCCGCCCAAACTTCCCTCAGGCCGAGAACGACCTCGCCTATTTCTTGAGCCAGAAGGGCGAGCGCGGCGAATCAATGAAAATCCTCGCCAGCGTTCTTGAGCGGGACCCCGGCCTCAGGGACGCGAACGTGATCTACGCAAATTACCTGACGGGGATGGGCCGCTTCGACGAGGCGGAGACCGCGCTCGCCAAATGGCTGAAGGTAAGTCCCGGCCAGGCATCCTCCGTCAAGGCGATGCAGGTGGCCGTGCTCGGTGCGCGTGGCGAACTCGCCGCGGCTTGGTCTGTTTCGGAAGAGCTTGAGCGTGCGGGGTATGTCGAAAACGCACACGACATCCGCCGTTCTGGCATCCGTTTGTCGCTCGGCGATGGCGATTGGTTGCTTCGTGCCGGCGCCGGCGGCCGGCGAAAGGCGTTGGGGGCCCTGCTCAAAGGCGACAAAAAACGGGCGCTCGAACTTGTCGCGAGCGATCCCGCCGCGACGTCAACCATTAATGTGCTGAGCTCGTATGTTGGCGCCCACTTCGCGGCCGGGGACATCGCCGGTGTGGTTTCCACCTACGACGAAAAGCTCGGATCGCCCGCGGCCGCCGTTGCCGCCCGCAACGCCTGCAACTGCTCGATGATTCACCTCTTGCTGGCACTGAGAGACGCGGGGCACAAGGACACCAGGAGCGTGCTTGCGGCATGGAAAGCCACGCTCGCCGCGCAGCGGGAGCTCTACAAGAACGGCCCGTCGTTCCAGCGCGAGCTGGGCGACGCCGCAGCGTTTGAAGGCGACTTCGCGGCGGCCAAGACGCACTACGCGTCGGCAATCGACGCCGGCTGGCGCGCGCCGTTCTTCTTCGATCAAGAGCTATACGGTTTCCTGCCCAAGGACGAGGCTTTCAACGCACTCCGCGCCAGAATGAAGTCGTTGATCAACAAGGAGCGCACCGCCCTTGGCCTCGCACCGCTGTGAAGGATTGATACGGTGACCGACACCACCCGCAGGCTCGCCACCATCACGTCCCTCGACCGCATCCGCCTCGAAGCGCGGGACCTCGGTGCCGCTGGCGCGTCGATGGAAAGGCTCCTCGGCCATTCCGTTGTATGGGGCGAGGAAGATGCCGCGATCCATCTCGCCGGCATGTCGGTGGAGATCCTGCCATCAGACCAGGGCCGGGACGGGCTGGCCGGCCTGGCATTCGCCATCGGAGACGCCGCTTCCATGCATCGGTCGTGCGAGCGACGCGCGCTCCGCCCATCCGCGCCGGTGGCGTTCGCCGAGTCCGATACGCGAGGGAACCTGATCGAGGGGCGCCACTTCTCCCTCGACGTCGACGCCACGCATGGCGTTCCCGTCACGCTGGTCGAGTACACGTCAAGGCCGCCGCGCGTCGTGCAACCGGTGCCGAAGGGAGCCATCACCGGCCTCGACCATGTCGTCGTACGCACGACGCATCCGAACCGGGCGGCTGCGCTCTATGGAGCAAGGCTCGGCCTCGACATGCGCCTCGACCGCACCGAGCCCAAATGGGGATCGCGCCTCATGTTCTTCCGCTGCGGGGACATGATCGTCGAAGTGGTGCACAACCTGAATGAGCCCGCGTCCGACACGCCGGACGCGCTCTGGGGCCTGTCATGGCGAACCCCGGATATCGATGCCACGCACGCGCGGCTTGCATCGCAGGGGTTCACCGTCAGCGAGATCCGCACCGGCCGCAAGCCCGGCACGCGCGTCTTCACCGTGAAGGACGGAACGCTCGGCGTGCCAACGCTGGTGCTTCAGCCGCCCGCCCGCGACGACAATTGACCGCTCGCAAGTCCTTTTACGATTGCAGCATCCGCCGGACTGCATCGACATAAGCGCCCCGCGCAGTTTCGTCGGCGGCATGCCGCCCACCTTCCACCACCCAGCGCCCGCCCACCATCACGTCGCGCACGGCGCTGCGCCCGGCGGCAAAGACATAGCTGTCCAGCAACTGGGCACCCGAACGCGCCGCAAGGCTGACATGGCTCGTGTCGACGACGACAAGGTCGGCGCGAGTGCCGGCCTCAAGCGCGCCCGCCTTGAGCCCCAGCACGTCGGCGCCATGGCGCGCCGTGTCGCGCCACAGGCGCGCGGCCGTGTGCGGGACCTCTGCATTCGCTGCCACATTGCGCCGCCGCAGCAGCAGCCGTTGCGAGTACTCCAGCGCCTTGAGTTCCTCGGCCGCGTCCACGCTGATGTGGCTGTCGCCGCCAATGGCGATGCGGCCACCGGCCTCCAGGAACCCAGGCAGCGGAAAGATGCCGTCACCGAGATTGCCTTCCGTCGTGGGGCAGAGGCCCGCCACCGCGCCGCTCTGCGCCATTGCGCGCGTCTCCGCGTCGTTCATGTGGGTCGCGTGCACGAAGCACCAGCGCCGGTCGATGGCGAATGTGTCGAGGAGGAACTCCACCGGGCGCTTGCCGAACGCCGCAATCGATTCATCGATCTCGCCCGGCTGCTCGGCCGCATGGATATGGATCGGCGAGGCGCTGTCGACACCGGCGATCGCCTCTTTCATCAGCGCAGGCGGAACCGCGCGCAGCGAGTGCAGGGCGAGCCCCAGCTGCGCCACGCCCGCCTTGCCACGCAAGCTTTCGCGCAGCCCCAGCAACTCATCCACCGTCTTCCCGAAGCGCTTCTGCCGTGCACTGAGTGCGCGCCCGTCCGTACCGCCCGTCACATAGAGCGTCGGCATCATCGTCAGCGCGATGCCGCTCTCGGCCGCCGCCGTCGCAATCGCTTCGGCCATCGCGCCGGCCGGTGCGTAGGCCGCGCCGCCCGGCCTGTTGTGCAGGTAGTGGAACTCGCCAACCGACGTGTAGCCCGCCTTCAGCATCTCGATGAAAAGGAAACGCGCGACGGCAAGCTGCGTGTCGGGCTCAAGGCGCTCGGCAAAGCGGTACATCGCTTCGCGCCAGCTCCAGAAATTGTCGGTCCCGCCCGCATCCCATTCCGCAAGCCCCGCCATGGCGCGCTGGAACGCGTGGCTGTGCACATTCGCCATGCCGGGCAGGACGAGCCCGTGCAGTTTCACGTCACCGGGAACCGCCGCAGCTTCCTCGACCTGCGCGATCACGCCGTCCGCCACCCTGATGCGCACGCCCGCGCGCACGGCACCATCCAGCAGCGCATGATCAGCAAAATACGTGGCCATCAATCCTCCGCGAACTGCAACGCCAGCGCTTCATACCCGAAACCCTGTTCCTCACCAAAGCGCTCCCTGGGACCGCGGGCTTCCAGCCCGCCCGTGTTGTCCCTCGTCTCCGGCCATGACACAATGCACGCATGAAATGGAACCGTCTCTTCATCAATGCACGCCTCGCCACGATGCGCGAAAACATGGGCGCTTACGGGGCTATTGAAGACGCGGCGCTGGGCGTCAGCAAGGGGCGGATCGTCTTCGCCGGTCCCATGCGTGATCTGCCAGGACGGCCGAAAGACCTGTGCGACTGGGTTGATGACGCCCGTAATCGCTGGATTACGCCGGGACTGATCGACTGCCACACGCACCTGGTGTTTGCCGGCAACCGGGCGACAGAGTTCGAAATGCGCCTGCAGGGAAAATCCTACGAGGACATCGCGCGGGCCGGTGGCGGCATCATGTCGACAGTCCGCGCGACGCGTGCGGCGACGGATGACGAACTTGCAGCAAGCGCCATTGAACGCCTGCGAATGCTCGCATCGGAAGGCGTGACCACCGTCGAAATCAAGTCCGGCTATGGCCTGGACGCAGAAACGGAAATTCGCCTGCTCCGCGCCGCGCACCGTGCCGGTCGTGAAGCGCAGGTCAGCACCGTGGCTACCTTTCTGGGCCTGCATGCGCTCCCCCCGGATGTCGACCGCAAGGCGTTCGTGACGCAAATGGCGGGGCCGACCCTCACACGCATCGCGGAGGAGCGCCTGGCGACGGCCGTCGACGCCTTCTGCGAGAACATCGCCTTCACGCCGGATGAAACGGCGACGTTCTTCGAAGCCGCCACGCGTGCAGGCTTGCGCGTGAAGCTGCATGCGGATCAGTTGTCCGATACGGGCGGGGCAGGCCTCGCCGCGCGCTTCAACGCACTGTCTGCCGATCATCTGGAATATGCGAATGAGGAAGGCATTGCCGCCATGGCGCGCGCCCGAACGGTCGCCGTGATGCTTCCTGCTGCGTTCTTTTTCCTGCGCGAAACGAAACTGCCGCCGATGGATCTCCTCCGGCGTCACGGCGTGCCGCTCGCCGTGGCCACGGACTGCAATCCGGGGACCGCGCCCGTTGTTTCGCTGCTCAGCGCGATGAGCATGGCCGCAACGCTCTTCCGCATGACACCGGAAGAGGTGCTGGCAGGGGTCACCCGCAATGCAGC
>CAZYFM010000080.1:0-10425 GCA_964646885.1 uncultured Flavobacteriaceae bacterium | reverse complement strand
AAGACAGGGAATCTGATGGTTAACGGCTCGGTGCAAGTGTCATCTTCGGCTTTCGCCTCTTACCCCTCGCTCCATGGCGAGGCCGTGATCGTGACGGGTGGGGCGTCGGGCATCGGCGCCTCGATCGTCGAACACTTCGCGGCGCAGGGCGCGCGCGTCGGCTTCCTCGACGTGGACGCGACGGCGGGCGAGGCGCTTGCCGCCCGGACCGGCACCAGCTTCGTGGCCTGCGACCTGCGGGACATCGCGGCACTGCGCACCGCGATCGAAGGCTTCGGGCGCAGCCTTGGCGCACCGCTGGCCCTCGTCAACAACGCCGCCCGCGATGACCGTCACGCCATCGCCGACGTGACCCCGGAATTCTGGGACGAGCGCATGCAGGTCAACCTGCGCCACCAGTTCTTCGCCGCCCAGGCCGTGCTGCCCGCGATGCGCGCGCGCAAGCGTGGCTCCATCATCAACATGGGCTCGACCAGCTGGATGATCTCGCAGGGCAACATGCCCGCCTATGTCACCGCAAAGGCGGCGATCCACGGCCTGACGCGCGGCCTGGCCCGCGACGCCGGCCCCGACGGCATCCGCGTCAACTGCGTGGTCCCCGGCTGGATCATGACCGAGCGCCAGGTCTCGATGTGGCTGACGCCCGCGGGCGAGGCCGAGATCGCGCGCAACCAGTGCCTGCCCGACAAGCTCTACCCGGCCGATGTCGCGCGCATGGTGCTCTGGCTCGCCGCCGACGACAGCCGCATGGTCACCGCGCAGGACTTCGTGGTCGACGGCGGCTGGACCTGAGGTTCTCCCGCGCCTGCGAAGCACCGGACCTCTTGCAATCGCCTGCCAATAAGCCATTGTGGCACAAAGACATATTGGGAGAGCGCTTGATGTCGGATGCAGCCGGAGGCGGAGCAGCGCCTCAGCCGGAACAGGGTTCAGTGGTGACCACGAAGGGGCTCTCGCCAAGGACGGTGACCCTGCTGCTCCTGCTGGTGGTCTATATCTCGAACTACGCCGACCGCCAGATCCTCAACGTGCTCGCGGTCCAGATCATGGAAGACCTCCAGATCGGCAAGACCGCCTTCGGCTTCCTCTCGGGCCTCAGCTTCGCCCTGTTCTATGCGACGCTTGGCATCCCGATCGCCGTCCTCGCCGACCGCCACAGCCGCAAGTGGATCCTGATCATCTCCATGACGGTCTGGTCGCTGATGACGGCGCTGTGCGGCCTTGCGCAGGGTTTCTGGCAGCTGGCACTCGCCCGCATCGGCGTCGGCGTGGGCGAGGCGGGTGGCAGTCCGCCATCTCACTCCATGATCTCGGACCTCTACTCCGCCAAGGAGCGCGGCACCGCACTGGCGATCTATTCGCTCGGCGTGCCCATCGGCACCGCACTCGGCAACCTCGTTGGCGGCCAGATCGGCGGCGAGTTCGGCTGGCGCGCCGCCTTCTTCGTGCTGGGCATTCCCGGCCTGCTGCTCGCCGCGTACTTCGCCTGGCGTTTCAAGGAGCCGCCGCGGGGACACAGTGACGGTGGCGTCGACACGACCACGGCCGCACCCACGCTCAAGGAAGTCGCCCGCTTCATGCTCTCCCAGAAGTCGCTCGTGCACACCGTCATCGGCGCCACGCTGATCACGGCCGTGGGCTATGGCGGCCTGACCTTTACCGCCGCCTTCCTGCAGTACTCGCACGGCATGACGCTGGGTTCCGTCGCCAACTACCTGGCACTGCAGACCGGCATCGTGGCCGCGATCGGCACCTTCCTCGGCGGCTATCTCGCCGACGTGATGGCCAAGCGCAACCTCGGCTGGAGCGCCTGGGTCGTGACGGCGGCGATCATCATCTCCATGCCCTTCACCATCGTCATGTACCTGACCAACGACACGACGACCGTGCTCTGGCTGATGACCGTGACGATCCTCGTCAGCGGCCTCTACCTGGCGCCTACCTTCGCCCTCGTCCAGAACCTCGTGGGCGTGCGCATGCGGTCGACCGCGGCGGCGCTGCTGCTCTTCGTCATCAACCTCGTCGGCCTCGGCGCCGGTCCGCTGCTGGTCGGCATCATCGCCGACATCCTCACGCCCATCTTCGACAAGGACGCCGTGCGCTATGCGCTCTTCGTCTTCTCGGCGCTGGGCCTGTGGGGCGCCTGGCATTACTGGGTCGCGCCACGCACGCTGAAGGAAGATCTCGAGAAGGCCGCAGCGGCCTGACGGACCGCAAGGGAAGGCGGGCCACGTCGGCCCGCCCGCGTTGGAAACGGGCAGATGACGGCCAGAAAAAAGGCGCCTTCGCTGAACCTGGTGGACCTGCAGGAAAGCCAGTTCGCCTCGCTCTACACGGGCACGATCGAGCCGATCCTGCGCGGCAAGGAAGGCCCGCGCATCGAGGCGGTGCGCACCTTCTGGAAGCGCGCCGCATTGGGCGGCCTCGGCACCGTGGCGGCAACCGCGGTGGCCTTCCTTCTCATCAATGACCTCGAAGCCTCGTTCTACGCGGTCGCCATCGGCTTCGCGATGTCGGCGTGGTGGGCGTGGGCCCCGATCCAGGCCGTGTCCAATGCGACGAAGATGCAGTCATTGAGCGCCATCGCCGAAGCCATTTCCTGCAGCTACGACATGACCGGCTTCGCACCTGAAGGCATCGAGCACTTCACGAGCCTCTCGCTGCTGCCATCCTGCGACCGCTCGAACTACCAGGACCGTTTCGCCGGCAGCCACCATGGCTGCGAGTTCGCGTTCTACGACGGTCATCTTGAGCGCAAGGTCCGCACCAACAAGAGCACGAGCTGGCGCACGGTCTTCCGCGGCCAGCTGATCTGCATCGACTTCCCGAAGAAGTTCCTCGGCACCACGGTGGTGCGCCGGGACAAGGGCCTCTTCAACTTCATGGACCGCTGGAGCACGAGCCTGCAGCGTGTCGGCCTCGTCGACAGCAGGCTCGAGAAGGCCTTCGAGGTCTATGCGGACGACCAGGTCGAGGCCCGCTACCTGATCCACCCGGTATTCATGGAGCGCCTCCTCGACCTCGAGCAGCGCTTCAAGGGCAAGAACCTGCGCTGCGCCTTCTACCAGGGCCAGCTGCTTATCGCGATCGAAGGCGGCGACAAGTTCGAGATCGGCTCGATGTTCCGCACGCTGCTCGACGAGAAGCGCGTCCGCCAGGTCGTCGAGGACCTGGCCGAGATCATGCGCGTGATCGAGGCGGTGCTCACTGCCGAACGCGGCGTGTTGCCAGAATGAAAAAGGGCCCGGATTGCTCCGGGCCCTTCGCGTTTCAGTCCTGCGGTGGCAGGGATCAGAACACCTTCTGACCGTTGGCCGAGACCGTTCCGTCCTTGCCGAAGACAAGGTCGATGATGTAGGCGCGGTCGTTGGCCGGCGACGTCGGATCCGGCTTGCCCATCGCGCGGATGCCAGCCGTGATGCCAAGCAGCTGCTGGGCCATCTCGTCGTTCTTGCCACGCTTCTGCATCGCCGCGGCAAGCGCATCAATGCCCGTGAAGCGCAGCGAGACCTTGCCTTCCGGCATCATGCTCTGTGCCGGCAGGTAGGACATCGCGCCCTTGCCCGACATCTTCGCCGTCGGCGTGATCATGCTGAGCTGGTTCAGCGCGATCTGGAGCTTCGCGGCCGACAGGACCTGCATGGCCTTTGCCGACATCTCTTCGCTCACGCCTTCAAGCGCCGATACGCCCGCGGTTGCCGGATCTGCAGCGCCCGTGGCCGTCTCGCCCGCCATCTTCGCAGCCTCGGCCTGCAGGGCCGGCAGCGCGTCGACATAGATGTCCCAGAGCTGCTTGCCCGGGATGCCCGAGGCGTCGATCTCGACCGTTGCATTCTGGATGTCGGCTTCCGGCGGCAGCAGTTCTTCCTCGCCGCCGGCAGACATGCCACCCAGGCTGAAGTTCATGCGCAGCTTCGTGGTGCCCTGGCCGTCCGCGGATGTGCCGAAGCCGATGGACGTGTTCTTCAGGCCGAAGACCGGCTTGCCTTCCTGCGTCATGTCGATGCCGTTGACCGCATAGGTATAGGTCACGTCACCCATGAGTTCCGGCATGCGCTTGAGGAACGCAATCATCTTGGCGTCCAGCGTGCCACCGGTCCAGGCCTTGAAGAGGTTCGGATTGGCGAGCGTGTAGCCGGCTTCCTTCGCCGCCTTGGCCCACTCTTCCATCTTGGCGCCCTTGATGGTGCTCACCACCGAGATGGAGCCCATCTTCATCGACGTCTTCTGCTCCGGATCGTCGACGTTGAAGCCCGAGAGCGTCGCGTCATAGCGGCCGTCATAGACGCCGCTGCCCTTCGGTTCGAGCTTGCCGGTGAAGGCGATCTGGCCAATGTTGCCCGAGCCGGTGCTGGTCGAGGACTTGATGGCGAGGTTCGTCAGGCGCATGTCGACGCTGCTCAGTGTCTGCAGCTTCTCGGCCCACACTGCCTTCAGCGCCTGGCTGCCGATCTGGACTTCACCTTCGACCTTGCCGTCCTTGTCCTTGATGGCGAGCGAAGAGGGAAGCTTCGCTTCGACGTTCACGAGCCCTTCGCCACCATTCGAGAACCGCAGCGTGATCGGGTCGAGAACGGCCGAGCCACCATCCTTCGACGAAACCGTGAGGCGCGGAAGCGTGCCCGTGACCGTGCCGTCGCTGGCGGTCTCGACCTTCGGCGCGCCCTCGGCCTTCGCGATCACCTCGCTGTTGGGATCAGGCTTCGTGACGGCGGCGACGAACTCGTTGAGGCGCTGCTCAAGCAGCTTTGAGTCCACCGCCGGCGTGGTGGAGGAGCTGCCGCATCCGCTGAGCGCGAACGCGATGAAGAGGGTCGGCAGCAGCCGCCTCTTGTTCAGTCGATAAGACATCATGGTGGTCCTTGCAGTTCGTGAGGCGGTCAACCGGCAGGCAGGATTGGTCGTGGACGAAAGTGCAGGCCGGAGCGGCGGGAATGTGAGACGGCGGCCATGGCGGGTCAAGTAGCGGTGGTCACCGTGGCTTGGGGCAAAAGCGGATCCGGGCGCCCGCGCGGCGCGCAGGGCGTCAGGGGAGCCATCGGGACCCCGGAGAGACTGCAATCTTGGCGCGCACGCCAGCGAATCATTCAGCGGGCAGGGGAGCGCGTGGCGATGCCCGGTACTGCCCTGATTCTGTGCAATTCTGCCCATGACCGCCCTGGTGTTTACCCGAAATTAGGAAAGAACCCTCCGCTCGTTGCGACCGGCTTAATCCCGTCTTTGCACCTTGCATGTGAAACTCAACGCAATTCTGGAGCCGTGACCTGGCGAAGATCAGGCATTGGGGGCAAGGTGGCAAAGATCCTTATCTGCGAGGATGACGAACTCTACCGGCAGCTTGCCGAAGTGGCGTTTGCGTCAAGCGGGCACGACGTCGAATTCCTGGACAGCGGCTACGCCGTCATGCGCAAGCTCGAGTCCGGAAGCTACGACCTGCTCATCACCGACATTGTCATGCCCGACAAGGATGGCCTCGAGGTCATCCGCGAAATCCGGGGACGGGGTTACAGCCTGCCGGTTCTTGTGATGTCCGGCGGCATGTCGAGCCTCAAGGCACCCATCCTCGCCGCAGCGCAGGCACTCGGTGCCGATGAGGTCATCACCAAGCCGTTCCGGCCGCCGGCCCTGCGCGAGCAGGCCGAGAAGCTGCTGAAGGTCGCTGAGGAGCGACTGCTCGGCCAGACCGCCTGAGGCGGTTTTACAGCGCAGTCGGGGATGCGCCCATGAGCACAGACACAAGCGACGGCAACATCGGGCAGAACAGCGCCCGCTGGACCCTGAACAAGGTATTCGTGGGCCTGACGGCGATTACCGTCACCACCGTGATCGGCGCCCTGCTGATCGGCTTCTACACGCTCCATCTCCTGGATAACCAGCGGGTTCAGGGCATTGAGTGGTCGCATCGCGTCAAGCAGCTCATGACGCTGCGCGACGTGCTCGCGGACCTCGATGCGCCTGGCAACCGCATCTTCCAGTCCCGCGACATCGAGCTCGAAAGGCGCCGGCTGGCTGAAGCAGAAGCCCGTTTTGGCCTCGCGCTGTCGACCGTCTACAACGAGTTTGGCATCGAGCCCGGCATGGATGCCGGCAAGGGCTCGATCGGCGCCTACCTGAAGGAGCTCGACGCGCTCGCCGCGGACATGGCCCGCAATACTCACGTGGTGCTTGACTATTTTGCCGACGCACGCGTGAACGAAGCCGCGGTTGCGATGGTGCGCACCGACGACGCCTTTACCCGCGCCGGCACCGCCATCACAAACCTGATGCAGCAGATTGCTGCCAATCGCGAAGGCGAGTTCGGCGTCGTCCACGCCACCGTCGACAAGCTGCAGATCGTCGAGGCCGTGTTCGCGTTCCTCGTCGTCGGCATCGTGCTCGGCATCATTTTCTACGGCGTGTCGACCAACCGCCTCTGGCGCCAGAAGGAAGAAGAGCGTGGCGCCTACGTGGCCCAGCTTGAGGCGGCCAAGCGTGACGCGGAAAAGGCAAACGAGGCAAAGTCGGCATTCCTCGCCAACATGAGCCACGAGATCCGCACGCCCCTCAACGGTGTCATCGGCATGATCGACATCCTGCTCGACTCGAAGCTCGAGAACGAGCAGCGCATCCAGGGTGAAACGGCACGCGCGTCGGCGGACCAGCTCCTGAACGTGATCGGCAACATCCTCGACATCTCGAAGCTCGAGGCGAACTCTCTGTCGCTGGAGTCGGTCGAGTTCCAGCTCACGCCGCTGGTGGAAAGTGCAGCGCAGACCTTTGCGGCACAGGCCCATGCGAAGGGCATCGAGCTTTGCGTCGATGTCGCGCCGCAGGCTGACGTATCGGTGAAGGGAGATCCGACGCGCCTGCGCCAGGTGCTGCTCAACCTGATTGGCAACGCGGTCAAGTTCACGGCCCGGGGCACGGTAAGCGTGCAGGTCACCGGCGAGTTTGCGGGCAACGGCATGCGCAAGCTGCGCTTCGACGTGCGCGACACCGGCATCGGCATGTCCGACCAGGTGCGCCAGCGCCTGTTCGAGAAGTTCTCCCAGGGTGATGAATCGATCACGCGCCGCTTCGGCGGCACCGGCCTCGGCCTCGCGATCAGCAAGGAAATCGTGACGGCGATGTCCGGCACGATCAGTGCCCGCAGCCGGCCGGAAGGCGGGTCGGAGTTCTCGTTCGAAGTGCTGCTCCCGCAGGTCACGCACGCTGGCATGGGAGGGACGATCGCCTCGCTCGAAGGTCGTCGTGCGCTCGTCGTTGACGATCTGGCGCTCAATCGCGAGATCCTCGAGCGGCGCCTGCGCCACTGGGGCATGCGCGTGGAGTCGGTCGCAGACGGCGTTGCCGCCGTCATTGCGGTGGACGAAGCGGAGCGCAACGGCGAGCCATTCGACGTCGTTCTGCTCGACCGGCACATGCCGGGCCAGTTGGGAACCGAAGTCGCCGGGGCGATCAGGAACCTCGACGGCGGGAAGCGCGTCCGGCTGATCCTGTGTTCGTCGATCAGCCACGGCATCACGCAGAACCCTGCCCAGAATGCGCAGTTCGACGCCGTGCTGTTCAAGCCTCTGATACAGTCCTCGCTGCTCGAGGCGCTCACGAGTTCGCTCGCGCCGGACCGCGGTCGCGCACAGCTTGCCGACAGCGGCCGACCGGCCCGTTTTGCCGGCGCGCGCATCCTTCTTGTCGAGGACAACGAAACCAATCTTTACGCGGCCACCTCGATGCTCACGCAATTGGGCTGCAGCGTTACCCAGGCAAAGTCCGGACTTGAAGCCATCCGCGAGGCCTCGATGCAGGGCTTCGACCTGATCTTCATGGACATGCAGATGCCCGAGATGGATGGTCTGACGGCCACCCGGCACATCCGCGCGGCACCAGGGCTGAACCAGACCGTTCCGATCCTGGCGCTGACCGCCAACGCCTTTGCCGAGGATGCCCGCCGCTGTCTCGAGGCAGGCATGAACGAACACCTGACAAAGCCGATCCGCAAGCACGTGCTGGAGGCCGCTCTCGGTCGCCACCTTACGGACTGCCGGCCCGGGACAGCCCCCGAGGCGACGGAAGTCTTAGAGGCGCCCGTGGCAGGGGCTGAAGGGGGCGCCGTGTCGGCCGAAGCCTGGTCGAACCTGTGCGCCGACATGCCGGCCGCCGCAGTCAGGAAGCTGGTGGATACGTTCGTTACCCGGCAACCGGCCGAAATCTCGTCCATGCGCCAGGATCTGGACGCCGGCAACATGGAAGACTTCCGGCGACGGGCCCACAGCCTCAAGGGGGCGGCACGTCTGTTGGGTGCGGAGCGGTTGGGTGACCTCGCCGCGGGCCTGGAAGCGGCTGCGGAGCAGGACGGCGCCACCACGCTGGGCCAGGACATCGACACGGCCTCGGCCGAGCTGGAACGGGTCATCGCCGCCCTCCGGACATTGTCCGAAGGGCTCAAGGCTGCGGCCTGAGGTGCTTGAAAGCCTAGTTGGCGCCGGCGGGCAGGGACATGCCGGTCGCGGAAGCCACGGCCGTCGTGGGCAGGATGAAGCCCTTGGCCTTGTAGATGCGCCGGCCCCACTGCTGGCCCGGGGTGAACCAGACCTGGACCTGTGACCAGTCATTCTTCGGGCTCAGGTCGCGGATGGGGGCCTGCAGGTAGATGCGCCCGTCATTGCCCCAGTTGGCGTGGTCCACGACGATCGTGCGGTCGTCGATGATCTGCTTGACCACCGCCACGTGCCCGCGGCGGGCCGTCTGGTAGCCCTTCATGACGAAAACCGAACCCTCTTCGGGACGACGGCTGCGCAGATACTTGCCGGCAGCCAGCTGCCACCAGCGATTGGCGTTGCCGCGGATGTCGATGCCCGATTCCGCGCGCGCGTAGGGCACGCACTGGAGCGGCTTGGCCGGGTTGATGATGCGAGGGGAGACGTTGCCTGGCACCGGCGGCGTCATCGACGGCAGCTCCGGCATCTCCGCCGCATCCGGCGCCGGCGGCAGCATCACGAGGTGCGTCGCACCATCGTTCGAGATGATCGGCTCCACGTCGGGCAGGCTGAGCGGCATCGTCAGTCCAGCTTGCGTCTGCAGGCCAGAATATTCAGAACTATTGAATGAAGCAGAGAATTGAGGACGTACAGATTGGCAGCCGGCAAGAGTAATGCCGACAATAGCTAGAGCCGCAAAGCAACGTGTCGAGTCAGATCTCAAAACTTCGCTCCCTTGATTGAGCTGGCTCTTTGGAGCCATTCACCGGGCGTTAGGTGCCCTCCAAGTGTCAGGGAGTCAAATTAAGGAAATATTACCGTTAACTTTTAGCACCAGATTTATAGTTAACGCTTAAAGCGACATACAAGATGTTGATCGCAAATTGTGACAAACCGAAAGATATCGTGGGCGTGTCTTGCAGACCCGCGTTTGGGCAGCCTTTGTCGCAGGCCCTGTGGATACCCCTGCGAATACTACTTTTGGAGGAGAGCTAGCTGTCGCTCAGGATGAAGCCCTGGACCTCGTAGACGCGGCCACCATAGTGGTCGCCGGGCGTGTACCAGACCCGCACGCGGGACCAGTCATTGTCCTCGGACACGTCCATGACCGGGCTTTCCAGGCTGATCTCGCCGCCATTGAGCCAGTTGGCATGATCGACCACGATCTCGCGGTCGCTGATGACCTTTCGGACCACGGCAACATGGCCGCGCCCGTTTTCCGCATAGCCCTTGAGGACCATGACCGCGCCGTCTTCCGGCTCGGAGGTGCGTTCGAAGCGGCCTTCGGCCTTGTCCCACCAGTTCCAGGCGTCACCCCAGATCGTGACACCGGACTTCCAGCGCGCGTAGGGAACGCATTGCAGCGGCTCGGCCGCCTTGACGACTTTCGGGTAGACCCCGGGAGGGAGCCGGCTCAGCGGACCGGGATCCTGGAAGCCCGTTGCGCAGCCTCCAAGTCCAAGCGTCACGAACGCCAGCACGATGTGTCGTCTCACGGCAGTCACCCCGGTTGTCCTAGCCACCCAAACTCAGAACAAGCGCTGACAGGGAATACTCGGCCACGGGTTCGTATCGGCGCATCCGCCATCTCCCATTTCAGGATTGTGCGGCAAGCATGCGCCAGGGCCATTCCTGTCACGTTCAAAACTGAAGCCAAATTTTCCTAAAAGTGCAAGCACCGCGGAAATCTGCGGTTCTGCTCGCTCGTTATGGTGAATGCCGGCTTAATCCAGCGTCCGGCGATACCTGAGGAGCGCGATGGTAATGGCCGCCAGCAGGAAGGCGAGCAGCGGCCACAGGTCATGGACGAGGTCCGGCAATCCGCTTCCCTTGAGCATGATCCCGCGGACGATCCGCATGAAGTGGGTGTTGGGCAGGATCTCGCCAATCCACTGCGCCCATTCTGGCATCCCGCGGAAGGGGAACATGAAGCCCGACAGCAGGATGGAGGGCAGGAAGAAGAAGAACG
>CAZYFM010000079.1:0-15782 GCA_964646885.1 uncultured Flavobacteriaceae bacterium | reverse complement strand
CCCACCTTGACCGGAACGTAACTGCGCCCGCCCGTGGGCGTCTCCACGTAGACAAGCACATAGTCGCGCTTCTGTCGCACGGCCTCTGCAAGCGCATCCTCCACATCCTGGGGCCCGCGGACAGCACGCGCGCCAACGCGCAGCACCCTGTCCCCGGCTCGAAAGCCCCGGCGCAAGGCATCACTGCCTTCCTGCACATGGCTGATCACGAGCCCATTGGACGACGCAGGATCCCTGCCAGCCAGACCCTGCACGAACTGCAGGCCCAGAAGCGGCGCCGTCGCCTGAACAGAAATGTCGGCATCGTTGTCCGGCGTCATGTCGATCACGCTGTCGCGCGCGACCGGAACCGCTTCCGCCGACACTTGCTTGCCATCGCGGTACAACACGAAGCGCGCGGGCCTGCCCGCATCAAGCGCCCCGGTTCGCCGCAGGCAATCACGGTCATCCCGGACGGTTGCACCATTGATCTTCAGGATGACATCCCCCGCGCGGATACCCGCCGTTTCGGCCGGGCTTCCCGCGATCACATCGGCGACAAGCGCACCCGCAACCGACTTGAGGCCCAGGGCCTTTGCCACTTCATCGGTGACAGGTTCGACAAGAACGCCAACAACGCTGCGCTGCACGGGACCGTTCCGCAGGTCCTCGACCACCATCCGGATGGTGGACACCGGTATGCTGAACCCGATGCCGTCATTGCGTTCACAGAGTTTGCCGGCGCAGTTCGAGCTGAGATAGCTCCCCATGGCGTTCATGCCGACCACCCTGCCGTTCATGTCGAATGTCGGGCCGCCAGAGTTGCCGTGGTTCACGGCGGCGTCGATCTGCAGGTAGTCAGTGAAGATCCGCGCGCCTTTGAAACGATCCCTGTGAATGGCTGACACGATCCCTGCCGTCACGGTGCCGGTGAGCCCGTCCGGACTGCCAACCGCCAGCACCCAGTCACCAACCTGCACATGTCGGTCGCTGCCAAGACTGACCGACGGAAACGTCCTCGGGGAAGAGATCTTCACGAGCGCGATGTCAGTGGCACGATCCATGCCGATGATGGACACGGGATGTTTCGTGCCGTCCGAGAGCAGCACCTGCACCTTTTCCTTGGTGTCGACGACGTGCGCATTGGTGACGACGAGCCCACTCCGGTCGATGATGAAGCCGGAACCGAGCCAGTCCGGGGTCAGCAGGGTCACGACGGAGGGAGCAACACGTCTTGCAATATGGGCGAAGCTGGGCGGAAGAGCGGCCTGCCGGGCGACGTCCGCCGGATCCGCAGCCGGCACCGGCGCCTTGTCCGGCAAGGGCGTTGCTCCCCTTGCAAGCTGCGACAGCGACAGGATGAGAACTGCACCGACCGCTGTGACGATCCTGTTCAACGTGGTCCTCCAGGGCTCCGGACGTGGGACACCTTCTTCAGTCCCGGCGGCCGCCGTCAACCGCGCACAACCCGCGCAAGAACGGCGGAGGATCCGGAAGCGTCCCGGGTGAATTCCGGTCGCGGTACACCCTTGATCCGCATCAATTGCAATTCCCCCTTCAAGGGCTATGTTGTTGCAATTGATTTGCAAGTCTCAGCCCCATGAAACTCAACGAATTGGCACCCACGCATCGGGCGCGCATACGCGCCATCGGCTCCGATGCCAATGGTCTGGGAACAAAGCTGCGTGAAATCGGCTTTTCCGAAGGCGATGAGGTGGAGATGGTGGGTGTGGGCCCGTTCGGGGGCCGAACCCTCGCCGTGAGACTGAACAGGACACTGATCGCCCTGCGCGCCGGTGAAGCCAGCTACATAGAGGTCGATCCCGAGTGACGAGTTTCAGGCTGGCACTTGTGGGCGCGCCCAACAGCGGGAAGTCCACGCTGTTCAATGGATTGACGGGCGGGCGCGCAAAAGTCGCCAACTATGCGGGCGTGACGGTCGAGCGCCGGACGGGTCGCTTCCAGACCCCCGCCGGACATGACATCGACCTGATAGACCTCCCCGGCATTTATGGCCTGTCAGCCCGCTCGCAGGACGAACGCATCGCCGTCGACGTGATCAGCGGGACCGTGAACGCCGACGACAAGCCGCACGCCCTGCTGGTGCTCATCGACGCGGCGGACCTGCGCACGCATCTCCACCTGGCGCTGCAGCTCAAGGCCCTGGGCAGGCCAATGCTGCTGGCCCTGAACATGATTGACCTCGCCCGCCGCGACGGGGTCGAGATCGACGTGGCGCTGCTCGAGCGGCTGGTTGGCGTCCCGGTTGTCACAACCACGGCGACGCGCAAGGCGGGCCGCGCGGACCTGCTCGCGCGCCTTGACCAGCTGCTTGAGACGGGACTGCCTCAATCCACCGAACAGCCACCGCAGGACCTGCACGTCCTGCAGCGACAGGCGCGGGACATCTCTCGGCAGGTCATCGTGCAGGAACCGCCGATGAACCGCGTGACGCGCGCCATCGACGCCGTGGCGTTGCATCCCGTGTTCGGGCTCGTGCTTCTGGCGACGCTTCTCTTCCTGGTGTTCCAGGCCGTGTTTTCATGGGCTGAAACACCCATGACGTGGATCGAGGATGGCTTTGCGCTGCTCGGGCAGGCCGCATCCCGGCACCTCCCGGAGGGCATCGTGCGAAACCTGGTCGTCGACGGCATCATCGCCGGCGTCGGCAGCGTGATCGTCTTCCTGCCCCAGATCCTGATCCTCTTCGCGTTCATCCTCGCGCTGGAGGCTTCAGGCTACATGGCACGCGCGGCCTTCCTGATGGACGAGCTGATGCTGCGCGTGGGCCTGAACGGGCGCGCTTTCATTCCGCTCCTCTCCAGCTTTGCCTGCGCCATTCCCGGCATGATGTCGGCGCGGACCATCGAGAACGAGAATGACCGGCTCACGACCATCCTCGTGGCGCCGCTGATGACATGCTCCGCGCGCCTGCCCGTGTACACGCTCATCATCGCAGCCTTCATCCCGCCGAGTGGCGTGGGACCCTTCAACCTTCAGGGTCTCGTCATGTTCGGCCTGTACCTCGCCGGCATTGTCAGCGCGGTCACGATTGCCTTCGTCCTGAAGCGCTCTCTGACGCGTGGCATGTCCCAGCCCCTGCTGATGGAGATGCCGACCTACAAGCTTCCCGACGCGCGGGACTTCCTCATCAATCTCTGGCTGCGCGGATATTCGTTCGTGCTCCGGGCAGGACGGTTCATCTTCATCGTGTCCATCATTCTGTGGTTCCTCGCCGCCTATCCGGAAGGCGCCGCTGGCATCCGCGAGTCCTATGCAGGAATGATCGGTGCATGGATCGAGCCCCTGCTCCGCCCGATCGGCTTCAACCTGGAGATCGCCATCGCCCTGGTGCCAGGCTTCGCCGCACGGGAAGTGGCCGTTGGCGCACTCGGCACCGTCTACGCGATACACGCGGCAGACGGCGAGACGGAAGGCCTGGCCAGCGCGTTGCAGAACGCGTGGTCGCTTCCCACCGCCCTCGCGTTCCTTGCATGGTATGTATTCGCCCCGCAGTGCATGGCGACACTCGCCGTGGCACGGCGCGAGATGAACTCATGGCGCTGGACCGCCTTCATGTTCACCTATCTGTTCGTGATGGCCTATGTCGCCGCCGGCATCACTTACTGGACCGCCATCTGGGCCGGCCTGTAGCACCGGCATTGCGAACCTTGGCGCCGGGCGCGAGGATGTAGGTGAAGCCTCGATACGTCCCCTTGCCCGCCTGCCGCTCAAAAACAGGAATGGGGACGTTCAGTTCGTCCTTCCGCGCACCTTCAGGACGCATCAGGTAGAGCGGATCGATCAGCCGCGACGTATCGTTGTCCCATGCGGGGTAACCCCGCTCATTCGTCACCCAGTAGATGTCGTCGGGCTCGTCCACTTCATACACTTCCCAGTGAACCTCCGGCAGGAACCGTTCGTTTCCGCCGGGACGCCAGACACGGGCAAAGGTCTCGCCCCGTTCGAGGATTTGCCCCTCCTCAAGATGTGAAATGTCCTCGAACCTCAGGTGGTAAAAGGCTGAATAGTAAAAAGGAGCGCCGGCCTTCAGGCCCAGGTCGCTGCGACTGTGAAGCAGCAACAGCGCACCTTCGGGCCCCCAGCCCCAGTCGGCTCGCCAGGATGCCACGACGGTCCCTCGGCCAGGGACCAGCACCATGTCACCGAGTTCACCGCCATCAACCCCGGAGTGAGCCTCGTCGCGACGTGATCCGTCAACATCGGTCCAGCTTCCGTAGAGCGAAGTGAGATGCGGAACGGGCGTTACCGCCGGGTAGACGGGAATGAGGCCCGTTGGCGCCCGGTCATACCCCTTGAGACGATCGGACAATTCTACCTCCTGCTTCTGCAAAGGCACTTCATCGCATAGCCCGACATGACTGGTGGCGCTCATGAAGGACGCCATCAGCATTAACGTCAACCGGGACACGCGCACGCGCGCCTGCATGAGATTGATCCGCACACGCCGCAATTCCCTGCTGGCGTGTGCAAGGCCGTCAGCGCTGCAACGCTTAACTACGACAAGCGATTCATTGAGGATTTTCATCCTATGTGACGGCGCCCTGCTTACATTTGGGGGACATGATGTATATATAGAAAACAAGTGCACGTTTCCAGACAATGAAGTCGCTGCGAATGGGTCCTCCGCAGCACGTGCAAGGGGGAACTGCCGCCAGGGCGTTAACCGCACCAGGCAGTCAGAAGTGCGGGTGGACGGAATGGGAACCGAATGCAGCGATGCGGGCAGCGGCTTGTCCGGTGCTGGGGACGCATGCGCGCGCAGGCAGGGTGGAATGCACCGGGTCTTCGAGGCTGTGGCCCAGGCCCACCCCCATAACACCGCGATTGAATTCAACACCGAATTCCTGACCTTTGGGGAACTGGACCGCCGGGCGAACAGGATTGCGTGGTCCCTTCGGCACCGGGGCGTGAAGCCCGGCGATCTGGTCGGGCTCTACCTGCCAAAGTCCACGGCGCTCTTCGAAGCGATGCTGGGCATCCTGAAGGCGGGTGCCGGATACGTTCCCGTTGATTTGCGCTTTCCGGCCGACCGTATCCACGGCATCTTCACCGATGCCCGGGTCCGCGCGATCGTGACCACGCAGGAACTCAATGGAAAGCTGAAGCCTTCCAGCCCGTCCCGACTGGAACTGGACACCGCAGCACGTGAACTCGACACCAGGCCTTCGACGCCTGTCTACGACGAGATCGACGACGGCGAGGAATCCCGACCCTGCTACGTGATCTACACCTCGGGATCCACCGGGCGTCCGAAGGGCGTCCTCATCACGCACCGGAACGTGCATGCATTCGCATCGGCGCTCCGCACCGACTACCGGATACAGGAGACGGACCGGATCTATCAGGGCTTCTCGACCGCGTTCGATGCGTCGGTAGAGGAAATCTGGGCTGCATTCTCGACCGGTGCAACGCTTTGCGTGCCCCCGGAGGAAGTATCCAGGTCACCTGCCGACGCCGCGGAATTCCTCAGGCGCAACCAGGTCACCTATTTCTCCACTGTCCCCACGTTTCTCTCGATGATCCCGGGGGAACTGCCAAGCGTCTCGACGCTCGTGCTGGGCGGAGAAGCATGTCCCTCTGACCTGGTCTCCCGCTGGGCCATTCCAGGCAGGCGCATGCTGAACACCTATGGCCCGACCGAAACGACCGTCGTGGCAACGATGTCCGAATGCCACCCGGACGAACCGGTCACGATTGGCCGCCCTCTGCCTGGCTACGCCGTTGTTGTCGTGGATGAAGAGGGACAACCCGTGCCGGTGGGGACCCCGGGAGAACTGCTGATCGGCGGGGATGCCGTTTCCAGCGGCTATCTCAACCGGGAAGCGCTCACCGCCGAGAAGTTCATCGAAAACCCCTTTCCGGAACGGTTGAGCGGCATCGCCAGGCTCTACCGCACGCACGACCTTGTGTGTGAAAACGCGGACGGAAACATCCAGTTCCTGGGCCGCATCGACGACCAGGTGAAGATTCGCGGCTTCCGCGTCGAGCTTCAGGAAATCGAGAGCACCCTTCTGGACGAAGAAGCCATACGCGGAGCCGCCGTCAAGGTGGTCCACGTCAACGGCCTGCCTGACATCGCAGCTTATGTGATGCTGAACGACGGCGCGGAACTGGACCGCGACGCGCTGCTGGCGCGAATGCGTACGCGCCTGCCCGACTACATGATCCCCCGCTATCTCGACGTCCTCCAGTCCTTGCCCGTGACAACGAGTGGAAAGATTGACAGGGCAGCGCTTCCGGCACCTTCGTCTCCGATCCAGGCACGCATGCGCCCGGTGGAGCCTCCAGCCGGCGCCATGGAAGAGCGCCTGCTGACAGTCTGGAGCGCGCACTTCCCCAACGCGCAGGTTTCGGTGCTGGACGACTTTTTCCTCGACCTCGGAGGGCACTCGCTGCTCGCAGCCCAGGTCGCCACCGAACTGCGAAACACGCACGGAATTTCTTCGGCATCCGTCGTGCATCTCTACACATTCAGGACCATCCGCTCGCTGGCTGCATTCTTTGGAGAATGGCGGGCCGAGAATGCTCCGCCGCAGCATGAAGCCGACGCCGGTCGGAACGGCAGGCGCACGGAAGCCGAGCGGGTTTTTGCCCTTGTGCCGGCGTGGCAGCGCAACCTGACGGTAGCGATCCAGGCGCTGGCACTCGCCCTCTATCACGGCATCCAGATGGCACCTTTCGTCCTGCTGGGCTGGCTGGGATATGGGGCACTGGAAGGCTCGATTCCCCTGGCAGACTCTGTCTTCTACGGCACGTTGGTGGGCTTCATGGCCTGGCCCACAATGCTGCTTGTCGCCTTCGGGACAAAATGGCTCGTCATCGGACGCTTCAGGCCCGGCCGATACCCTCTCTGGGGCAGCTATTACTGCCGCTGGTGGATTGCGCACCTGTTCCAGCAGTTGAGCTGGTCACACATGTTTTCAGGGACACCGCTGATGTCCCTGTACTACAGGGCCATGGGCGCCCGGGTGGGCAAGCGCTGCACGATCATGACGCCCATCGGATCTGCCTATGATCTGTTGTCGATCGGCGATGACACGTCGATCGGAGCGGAAAGCCACCTGTCGGCCTACCGGGTTGAGAATGGCTGGCTTGAACTTGGACGCATCGACATTGGCAATAACTGCTACATTGGCACACACGTGTCCCTGGGACTCGATACAAGGCTTGAGAGCGACGTCGCCATAGACGACCAGAGTGAAGTGCCCGACGGGATTGTCGTGCCGCACGGCTCTCGCTGCCAGGGCATCCCGCTGAAGGCAGCATCGTTCGACCTGCCCGCGGGTTCTGGCCCGCAACAGGCAAGTCCGTTCCTCTACGGCGTACTGCACCTCGTCCTGATTTATGCGATGGGCTATCTGCTCATCGTATCGGCATTGCCGGGACTGGCACTTGCGGCCTACGCCCTCACCAGCAGCAGCATCGGCGTGGGGATGGCACTGCTTCTCCTTGCGGCACCTGTCAGCCTGGCCTCCTACGCAGCATGCGTCATCGGCGTGAAGAAGCTCTTTCTCGGACGCATGCCGGAGGGAACCTTTTCGGTCTACAGCCCGCAATACCTCCGGATCTGGTTCAATCGGTACCTCATGGCGAACACGCGGCAGATCCTCATGCCGCTGTATGCCACCGTGTACCTTCCCTGGTTCTACAGGGCTCTTGGCGCGAAGATCGCAAAGGGTTCCGAGATATCCACGCTGAATGAGGCAATCCCGGACCTGCTGGAGATCGGAGAAGGAAGTTTCCTTGCCGACGAGTGCATCATCGGTCCGATGCGCATCCACGCTGGCATGGCCCAGTTGCGCCCCGTACGCATCGGAGCACGCACGTTCGTGGGAAACAGTGCCCTCGTCAAAGGCGGGACCACGATCGGCGACAACTCGCTACTCGCGCTCATGTCGACGTCGAGCGACCTGCCGTCACTGGCGGCAGGCGGCGGACAGTGGCTCGGATCACCCGCGTTTCCGCTCCCGCGGCCGGCGCAGGAACACGAGTTCAGCGAGAACGAACTTTTTGCACCCGACGCCGGGATGATGCGCAAGCGCTATTACGCAGATGCCGTGCGCATCGTTCTGCCATCCCTCATCTGGACGGCATCGATGCTCATGGTGGGTTGCGCCGCCATCGCGTCCTTCGAGTACCTGCCGGTCTGGGCTTGGCTCATCGCGCTGCCTGCAGCATCTCTCGCTGCAGGCGCGCTCGAGATCCTGGCCGTGGCTGCCGTGAAGCAGTTTGTCGCCGGACGCTTCGCCGTGTCTGTGCACCCGCTATGGTCCGACACCGTCATCCTCGACGAGATCGTGAACGGCGCCTATGAAAGCCTCTCCGCCACGACAATGGTTCCCTTGCAGGGAACGCCGTTCCTCGCCCCGGCGCTTCGGCTGCTGGGCTGCCGGATCGGAAAATGGTGTTTCCTGGACACAACATACTTCTCCGAGTTCGATCTCGTCGAAATCGGCGACCATGCGGCCATCAACCAGGGCGCAACCATCCAGACGCATCTCTTTGAGGACCGCGTCATGAAGAGTGGCGAAGTGAAGATCGGGCGGGGATGCTCGGTCGGCAACATGGGCATCGTGCTGTACGACACCGTCATTGGCGATGGAGCATCAACCTCAGCCATGTCGGTCGTGATGAAGGGTGAGAGACTGGGTGAGGACACCAACTGGATGGGAATTCCCTGCCAGCCGAAACCAAGGCGCGTTGTCCCGCTGCAGGCAATGGAATCCAGGGCCGCGGCGGCACTGGTCGGTCAATCAAGGGATTCGTGGCAGGATGCCGCGCAATGAAGACGGAAGGAGTTTGAACATGAGAACACTTGTCCTCGCGACGGTCGCAACGGCACTCTCGCTGCTCGCTGGCTCAGCCATGGCGGAAGAAACAGGATCAGCGGGCAATCCCGGCGATGTGTGGTGGAGTGAGTACCTCTCCGCCAACCCGGCACGCACAAGCCAGTTCTATTCAGCAGTGATTGGCTGGAAGACCCGGAGCGTCGCACTTGATGACCTGACCCGCAGCCCGAAGCCCGGCGAGAAGACCTACATCATGATGATGAATGGCGCTGACGAAACGGCAGGCCTGATGAGCCTTGCCGACGCAGACTACACCGGCGCGCGAACAGGCTGGTTCACCTATTTCTACGTCGAGGACCTGGATGCCGCGCTCGACCGCGCGATCCATCAGGGCGGCAGGATTGTCCGGGAGCCGGTAGACGTCAGCGATGAGACCCGCATCGCGGTCATCGCCGATCCCGAGGGCGTCCTCGTCGGCCTGGCATCAAAGCCCAAGGACTAGAGGCGCCCCGGAGGCTGACTTCAGGTTGGGCCTGGCAGCAGGCCCGACCACGCATGCAGGTCCACGTCCTGGAGCCCGACCCTCGCCTGCATTGCGAGAACGCACGTGAAGCCAGGCTCCGCGTCGATGTGGACGAGCGAGCACCCGCGGCAAGCTTCCGGTTTGACCACCTCAAGCGCGGGAGCGTGACTGAGCTCGATGTCGCGGGGACGCAGCGTCTGCCGGTCACCGTACAGCTTGATCAGCGCCTCCTTCGCCGCCCAGGTCTTGACCAGGCGCACGTTCCGCGCGTCGGGCGTCAGTCCCTCCAGCAACTCCAGTTCGGACGACGCAAGGAATTGCTCTTCCATACCGGCGGCGAACGGCTTGTTCAGCTCAAGGTCGATCCCGACGGGTGCGCGGCGGGTGATGGCAAGCACTGCCACGCCCTCGGAGTGGGAGAGGTTGAAGTGCAGCCCATCATCATCCGCAAGTGCAGGCTTGCCGAATGGAGAATAGGCAAAGGCGATCTCACGCGGCGCGTACGCGGTGACACCCGACAGCAACTTGCGCAGGCCCGCGCGCGCGGCGATGAAGCGTGAGCCGTCCTGCGGTTTGACAAGGCGGCGGGCGCGGGCGCGCTCGTCGTCGGACAGGAGGGACAGCAAGGGCGTGGCGATGACATCGGGCACATCCAGTGACCAGACGAACACCTGCACGCGGTCGTTTGCTGCTGTCATTTCACCTGATGCTCCGGCTCCGGACGAACCCTGATGGAGAAGGCCCTCGCGCCCGATCGAGGTTAGCACGTCGAAGGCTTCCCGCAAAAATCGCTGGCATGCTGCTTCGGGATTTGGTAGCTAGCCGCCCATGAACATGCACGCACGCCAGGACCGCCGCCGTACCATCCCTCTCGGGGGCGGGTAATGCTGCGCATGCAAGTCGTGTGAAGTAAGCCCAACCCCGCCGGAATGCGGGGTTTTTTGTTGAACTGTCCCCGCAAACCGGCAAATGAACCGGAGAGTGAAATGAGCGCAGGGACAGTCATCGCCGCACCCGACAGGGATGCGCTTTCGGCCCGCGTCGAGGAGGCCTGCCTGAACGCCTGGCCCGCGCTGCAGGAAGTACACTACGACGGCTGGCTGCTGCGTCTCGCGGACGGCAAGACGCGCCGCACGAACTCGGTCAATGCCATTGCCGCCGGCAGGCGCCCCCTCGCGGAGAAGATCCCGTACTGCGAGGCGTTTTACACGCGCCATGGCCTGCGCCCTTACTTCCGGATCCTGTCAGACGCACGGGATGGTCTGGACGAGGAACTGGCGCAGCGCGGGTATGAGGCCGAGGACGTGACGGACACGCTGTACGCCGACTTCGCGCAGGCACCTCCGCTCGGTGTCTCAGGCGGCGTGGAGCTTCATGAGATGGTGCCGACTGACGAATGGATCGGCGCGCGACTGGAACTCTCGGGCGCCGACGGGTCGACGAAGATCAGGCTTGAGAAGGTCCTGCAGGCGCTGGCCCTTCCCGCCGTCTTCGCTGCAATGAGAGGGGCCGACGGCCGCATCGACGCTGTCGCAAAGGGCGCAATCCACGACCGGATCGCCTGCATCAATCTCGTCGTGACGCGCCCCTCGGCGAGGCGACAGGGACTGTCGGAAGCCTGCGTGCAGTCCATCCTTGCATGGGCCGCACGTAGGGGCGCGGCCGGCGCTTGCCTTCAGGTGCTGGCGTCCAACACGCCAGCCCTCCGGCTCTATCGCAAGCTGGGATTTGCATCACGCCTGTACAGCTATCACTACCGCTGCGCGGCCGCGGGCGAATGAAGGCCCGCGCGAACTACTTGATCTTGATGAGCTCGACGTCAAACAGCAGCACCTGGTCGCCCTTGATCTTCGCGCCCTTGCCCTTGCAGCCATAGGCAAGGCCCGAAGGGATGGCGAGCTCGAACTTGTCGCCTTCACGCATGAGGGTCAGGGCCTCCTGCCATCCCTTGATCACGCCACCGGCCTCGAACTCGACGCCCTTGTTCTCGTCGAAAACCGTCCCGTCGATCAGCGTGCCGCGATAGTTCACGGTCACCATCGAGGCCCAGGTCGGCTGGCGGGTGCCGGTCCCCTTCTGGAGCACCCGGTACTGCAGGCCGCTCTCCGTGACCGTCACGCCCGGCTTCGTCTTGTTCGCATCCAGGAAGGCCTGCATTTTCGCCCAGTTTGCTTCGTCGCGCGGCGGGCAGTCACTGGCGACCTTTGCCTTGGGCTTGGGGTCATCGCTGGAGAGGTCGAAAACGCATCCCGTGAGTGACAGTGCTGCGACGGCAACCAGGGCAAAACGGCCAAACATGTTCCTTGAAGCTCCCAATCAAAAGGCAGCGGAAACTGCCCCGGAGCCCCTGTGAATTGCAAGCGGGATATGCCACCAAGCAAAGAAATGACAGGAAAGCCAAATGAGCCAGCAGCCCAGACAAGCCATTTTCATCACCGGCGCCGCCTCCGGCATGGGCCGGGAAACCGCCATGCTTTTCGCGGGCAAGGGCTGGTTCGTCGGCGCCACCGACGTGAATGAGGACGGCCTGAAGACGCTCCAGCAGGTTCTCGGCAGTGAAAACTGCTGGATTCGCAAGCTCGACGTCACGTCCAGGACCGACTTCGAGACAGCGCTGGCAGAGTTCGCGGCCAAGTCGGGCGACCGGCTGGACCTGATGTTCAACAACGCGGGCATCGGCGAGTCCGGCTGGTTCGAGGACGTCCCCTACGAGGCGGCCATGCGGGTCGTGCAGATCAACTTCGTGGGCGCGTTGAATGGCGCCTACGCCTCTTTGCCCTGGCTGAAGAAGACACCGAACTCCCTGCTGTTCACGACCTCTTCGTCCTCGGCGACCTACGGCATGCCGCGCATCGCCGTCTATGCCGCGACCAAGCACGCCGTGAAGGGACTGACTGAAGCGCTGTCGGTGGAATGGGCCCGTCACGGGATCCGCGTGGCGGATGTGCTCCCGGGCCTGATCGATACGGCAATCCTGCGCTCGACCCCGAACCGCACGGGAGATGCGCCCAAGCCGACGGAGGAGCAGTTCTACGCCAATGCGCCGAAGAAGGGCATGTTCAGGCTGATGCCGGCCTCAAGCGTGGCCGAGTGCGTCTGGAAGGCCTACCACGGCAACAAGCTGCACTACTACGTGCCGGACGAGATTGCCTGGATCGACCGCATAAAAGGCTTCGCGCCCAACTACATGCGGGCGCGAATACTCAAGCTGTTTCCGTCCCTGGCGCAGCAGGCCCAGGGGACCAAGCGGAACTAGAGGTTCCGTCCCGGCGGCGGGCGGTAGAAGATGTGGGTGCCGATTTCGGCCACCTTGACCATGCGCGACGCCCAGCGCGGGCTGACATAGTCGGCGTGGTAGAACGTGGCGCCGCCGGCGACAGGGTTGTCCTTGCCACCCGTGCGCATCACGTTGGCAGCGATCTTCTGGGCCTCGCGCCATGAACCCCAGTCACGAATGCGGTCGGAAATGCCGTCGCAGGTGAACGAGAACTGGCAACCGGTCTTGCGGTGGGAGCCCTCGTAGACCACGCCGCAGATGCTGCGCGGACGACCCGGAACGCGGGTGCGGGCGATGATGACTTCGGCAACGGCCTTCTGGCCGATGGCGCTTTCGCCGCGGGCCTCGAAATAGATGGCCGTCGCAAGGCAGTTCTTCTCGCGCATATAGGCCTGATAGGCCGGTCGATTGACCAGGTCACGAACGATTGTCACCGGGGACTCCACCGCCGGGGCCTCGGCCACCGTCAGCAGCGCAGGGCGCAGAGACAGGGTGGTGGCTCCCGTGCGGGAGGCCGTGACCAGTTCACCGGTCGCCGGTGCCTCGCTGAAGACCGGTGCGGCAACTGCCACCGTCAGCGCGTAGAGCAGCGAGCCGCCCAGGGCGGCCTTCATGATCCGGTTGTTGCGGCGCATGCGCGCCCAAATTCCATACGTCTTCGCCATGTTACCTCCATGGATAGGAAGGCGTTCACCCCTTGGTAAGCACCGGACCCCTTGAGGGGCCTCTTGTTGTGAGGATCACCTTGCAGCCCTCGGGCCAGTAACCACTCGACGGGCTGTTTCCGGCCTCGACCCCTGAAAACTGGGCGGATCGGTCAGCAACCCTTGCGCGCACCGTTAACGGTGTTTGCAGGAGGACGGGTAGTCAGTGTCCCGCTGCGGCGCAACAAACTCCGAGTTGTATAGGCAGAAAGTACTCACGTGTCAGCTTGGCACGCCCGGAACAGGCTATGTCAAGCTGTCGCATGAAGCACACGGGTGCGACAGGAGGTTTTATTGAACTTCTACAATAAAGACCAAATGAAAAAAGCAATCTGGTCTATAAACAGGAAAAACAGATTTGAATCTGGACTTATCAACGGGCGCGTGTGACGCAGAAAAGTGACATGATTTCATATTGGTCATGAACACGATTTAATGGGGAAAATCGGCCATTTAGGGTGCCCAAGCCCCCTGGCCGGCTGGCCATGACGCGCACGGCATCCGTCGCCCGGTCACCCGGGAGCAGGAAAAAACGGCAGAAATGCGTGGTCGGACTAGCCGAGCGCCGCTTGGGCGGCCGCCAGGCGGGCGATGGGCACCCGGAACGGCGAACAGGACACGTAATCCAGGCCCGCCCCCTCGCAGAAACGGATCGAGGCCGGATCGCCGCCATGCTCGCCGCAGATGCCAAGCTTGAGGTCCGGCCGCACCTTCCGTCCGCGCTCCTCGGCAATCCGGATGAGCTCGCCCACCCCTTCGGTGTCGAGGCTGACGAAAGGATCGTTCGGCAGAAGCCCCCGGCTCACGTAATCGGGCAGGAACTTTGAGGAGTCGTCGCGGCTTAACCCAAACGTGGTTTGCGTCAGGTCGTTCGTGCCGAAGGAGAAGAACTCGGCCGACTGCGCAATGTCGCCCGCCCTCAGGGCGGCGCGCGGCAACTCGATCATCGTGCCTACAAGATAGGCAAGCTTGACGCGATGCTCGCCCTCAACGGCTTTCGCAACCGCGTCGATCCGGTTCTTGAGGAAGTCAAACTCGCCGCGCATCGAGACAAGCGGGATCATGATCTCCGCCGTGAGCTTCTTGCCCGTCTCCTTCTCGACCTGCACGGCCGCCTCGAAGATGGCCCGGGCCTGCATGTCGTAGATCTCCGGGTAGGACACCCCGAGACGGCAGCCGCGATGGCCCAGCATGGGATTGTACTCGCTGAGGTCTTCGAGCCGCGCCTTGATCTTGGCCGCGTCAATGCCGGTGGAGGCCGCCACGGCAGGGATCTCGTGCTCCTGAGGCAGGAACTCGTGCAACGGCGGATCGAGCAGGCGGATCGTCACCGGCAGCCCCGCCATGATGCGGAACAGCTCCACGAAGTCGTTGCGCTGGTAGGGCAGCAGCTTGGCCAGCGCCACATCCCGGCCACCCTTGGTATCGGCCAGGATCATCTGACGGACATCGCTGATGCGCTGCTCGTCGAAGAACATGTGCTCGGTCCGGCAAAGCCCGATCCCCTCGGCCCCGAAGTCGCGCGCGTGCTTGGCATCCGAAGGCGTCTCGGCATTGGCGCGCACCTTCATGCGGCGGAATCCGTCGGCCCAGCCCATGAGCGTCGCGAAATCGCCCGAAAGCTCGGGCTGGATGGTGCGCACCCGACCCTTCATGACCTGACCATTGGAGCCATCGATGGTGATGACATCCCCCTTCTTCAGCACCTGCCCCGCCGCCGTGACGGTCTGCTTGGCGTAGTCGATCCTGAGGCCACCCGCGCCCGACACGCAGGGCCTTCCCATGCCACGGGCAACGACGGCCGCATGGCTCGTCATGCCGCCACGGGCTGTCAGGATGCCCCGCGCGGCATGCATGCCGTGGATGTCTTCCGGGCTCGTCTCGATGCGAACAAGGATCACATCCTTGCCATCGCCTGCGAGGCGCTCGGCTTCCCCGGCCTCGAACACGATCTCGCCCGAGGCGGCGCCCGGCGACGCCGGCAGGCCGGACGCCAGCACATGCCGCTCGGCCTTGGGATCGAGGGTCGGGTGCAGCAGCTGGTCGAGGGAAGCCGGATCAATGCGCCGAACGGCTTCCTCGCGCGTGATCACCTTCTCGCCGGCAAAGTCGACGGCAATGCGGAGCGCGGCTTTGGCCGTGCGCTTTCCGTTACGGGTCTGGAGGACCCAGAGCTTTCCCTTCTCGATCGTGAACTCGATGTCCTGCATGTCGCGGTAGTGAGCCTCGAGCTTGCGCACATAGTCCTGGAACTCGGCAAAGACGGCCGGCATCTTTTCCTCAAGCGACACGTCCTGCGAACCGCTGGCCGTGCGCTCGCGCTTGGTCAGGGATTGCGGCGTCCGAAGGCCCGCCACCACGTCCTCGCCCTGCGCATTGAGCAGGTACTCGCCATAAAGCGCAGCTTCGCCCGTCGAGGGATTGCGCGAGAACGCCACCCACGTCGCCGAGTCCTCGCCCATGTTGCCGAAGACCATGGCCTGCAC
>CAZYFM010000078.1:0-15935 GCA_964646885.1 uncultured Flavobacteriaceae bacterium | reverse complement strand
TCAGTGGTGGTGATGTCCGCCGCCGGCCTGGACCGGGACCTGCAGTGTCACCTGCGGCGCTCCGGTGAAGGACAGGGTCATCGCGACGCTTGCTCCTGGTGAAAGCTGCTGCTTGAGGCCGACCAGCATGATGTGCATGCCGCCGGGAACGAAGTTCACGGTGCCACCCGGCGGGATGGGGATGCCGCCCGTGATCTCACGCATCCGCATGATGTTGCCTTCCATCGACATCGAGTGGAACTCCACCCGTTCGGCGACCGGAGAGGTGGCAGACTTGAGCACGACCTGGCTGCGGCCCGGGTTGAAGATCTGCATGTAGGCCGCGCCCGTGGGCGCGCCGGGCATCGTTGCCCCGGCGAAGGCCTGTCGCACCTGCACGCCGGCGGCCTGTTCGGCGCTATGCTCGGGCGTATGGTGCCCGTGGGCGGCCGAGAGAAATCCTGCGGATGCGGTGGTTGCGACCACAAGGGCGCGCAGCATCTGGAAGCCGACGAGCCGTTTGTTCCTGTTCATTTCAGTCTCCGTGTATCCAGGGTTCCGGAAGCCGCGAGTTGCGCGACTTGCTTCGGGCGCTGGCTTGAGTGTGTTGTCGTCGAGAATTCGGATTGTGTTCGGCCGGCACCCGGCCAGCCGACGGTCAGGCCAGATCCGTTCGAGCGGGTGGCGCGCGTGCAGCCGCTGCGCCGATGATGCGCTTGCCGTTGGGCGCGTTGAAAATGGCAATGGCTCCGGTAAGCCCCGCGAATGCCGGCGCCTGAAGGCCGGGCGCTGCATCATGCGGAGACAGCGTGGCCATGCCGGCGAATGCGCAAGGCGGGTGGAGCGTGCCGTCGTCCGGCATCAGGGGGGGCGGACCGCCGTCGCCCTCGAGGGCCAGGCGGTACGTGCCTGTGACGCTGCAGATTGCGTAAGTGCCAAAGCTGCCGCTCTCATCTGCGACCGGCATCCAGCCCTGCGGAACTGCCGACCTCAATATGATCGCCAGCAGCATCAGCACGGACGCCAGATGCTTCAAGCGGGACAGGTTGTGGTGACAGGCGGGCATGGGTGGATGCTAGCTGTCGCCATTCGTCGCTGTCCAGAGGCGTGGATGTCCCCGCCGGCGCGGAACTCTGCGGCTTTCCGGCTGAATCGCTAGGGTGTGATCGCTGCCGTTGCGAGCGGGGCCGGGGTCCGCGTGAGGCCGAGGGCGGCCAACCGTTCCGGTACCGACGGGTCCAGGCTGCGTGCCTGCGCCATGTCGTTCTCGTCCGCCGAAGCCTTGCCGCTCCAGAGGTTCACAATTCCCCTGCCATACAAGGCGTCCGCGTCGTGGGGCATCACTTCAAGCGCCCTGTCGTAGGCCGTGATGGCTGCCGGCCAATCCCGCAAGAGCGCATGGGCGTGTCCCTTTCCGGTCAGCGCCATGCCATGCCGGGGACGCAGGTCCAGGGCCTTGCCGAAGTCTTCCATCGCGCGGTCGATTGCAGCCCGTCTTAGGTGGATCATGCCACGCGCGGCGTAGGCGTCGGCGTCATTCGCGTCGATCGACAGCGCTGCGTCGAGATCCAGCTTTGCCATCTGCCAGTTGCCGGTGATCTGGTGCGCGATGGCCCGGTTGAAGTAAGCCTGCGCATAAGTGGCGTCGAGCGCGATTGCGCGCGAGTAATCCTCGACGGCGTCAGCCACCTGAGACAGGGCGACGAGGGCGTTGGCACGGTTGTAGTGTGCGACGGCTTTCCTGGCGCGCGACACGCGCGATGCAATGATGCGGGAGCATCCGGTGGCCTGCTCCTGTGCCGTGATGAGCACGCCACCATCGCAGAGCTGTGAATCCGAGAGCCTGCGCGTCTGGGACTGCGGCTGTACCGGCTCGCGATAGGCTTTTTTCTTGCGCGCCTCGGCATCCGTCGCCGCAAGCGTGAAGACCATCGCGAGGATGGCTGGTATGAGCAGGAGCCTGCGCATGGTGCTGCCTTTCGGTTGGCGCGTCCGGAATGCATGGCACTCCAATCCATGCCGTCACCGCAAAGACTCTTACGGCGAGTGCACGCACCCGCTGGAGAGCTTTGCGCCACGATCTTCGACCTTGGGACGGAACGCCCTGTTACCTTCGGCACATGACGATGCCAGAGGGATTACACCCAACGATGGGAGAGCGGCCAAGAGGTGTGTCCACATCTATGCACCCGCGACAGCAAACCGGGTAGCGCTTGTGTCTGGACACGCTCCAGATCGCAACGCGACACAGGTGCAAAAATTTTTTCGTGCGCACGGAATATAATCACACTCCTCCTCTTGTGCCGCGTTGCCACTTTTAACTAGTTTGCCTCGAGTTTGACGGGTCGTTGGGGGTCCAGACGCGACGGTTCAGACCATGCAGCCTGCCTTCACGGCAGCGCCGGTTCCGCAAATGGGGGCTTTAGTGTCAGCAATCGACCGCTCGGCGTCTTCCCTTGTCTCTGGCGAAAGTGCGCTGGTTTCTGTCTGGATATTCGACCCTCATCCGATCGTGCGCACCGGCATCCGGAGCCAGCTCGAAGGAAGCGGCTTTGCCGTGATGGGCGAGTTTGCCCATCCGGTCGACGCAGCTTCCCGGGCCGAGCGTCACGGTGCCCCCGGAATTGTCATTCTCGATGCGATCTATGGCACCGCGCCCATTGGCGACATGAAGAAACGCTTCCCCGGCACCCAGGTCGTGGTGTTTGCAGAACATGCAGAAATTTCGTGCCTGGCTGCGGCGTTCGAGGCGGGTGCGGATGGGTACATCCTCAAGAGCATCTCGGCCGCGGCGCTCCTGGATTCGCTGCGGCTGGTGAGGCACGGGGAGAAGGTGTTTCCGAGCACGCTCACCTGCTTCCTCGCGTCCTATCGGCACGCACCGGCAGAACCCGCCGGCGGCGACTGCAAGGTAGGCAACGTCGTGCTCAGTGACCGGGAAATGGGAATCCTGAGGGGCCTTGCCCACGGGCACACGAACAAGCGCATCGCCAAGTCGCTGAACATCACCGAAGCCACCGTCAAGGTGAACCTCAAGGCCGTGCTGCGCAAGCTTGGGATGACCAACCGCACGCAGGTCGCAATCTGGGCGGTACAGAACAGGCTTCATTCCGAAGACATCGCCGAACCGATCGTCGTGTCTCCCGTGGAATCGCCGAAAGTGGAATCGCTCCAGTAGATCCTCAGGGCCGGCATCTCCCATTGGTGACAGCCGACGCCGAACGGACATCCCGGCAGTAGAGCGTGCCTCCTTTCGTGGATGTTCCGACTTCATCGCCTTCTCCGCTCGCACATGTCGCTGTGCCTTTGATCCTGTGAGATTCGCCGAACGCGTCACGGCAAGCAGGGAATAATTCCATATATGTGTCACCGAAACTCCGTGGCGACGCGTCATCGTCATCACGCTTGGGCAAGGTGAGCCAATGACAAACCTCAAGCGCCTGCTTCTTTCCGTCCTTCCTGTCGTCACTCTCGCTGGTTGTGCCAGCCTTGCTCCCGGCGATGCGACCGGGGTCAAGCCCCTGATCGTCTATCCGGTGACGAGCAATGACACGCCCTACAGCCAGTGCCTGCGAAAGCTGCAGTCGGTGCCCGCGAACAATCTCCCGGTTTTCGCGGTGGGCGAGATCTCGGACAAGACAGGTCAGATCGCCTACTACGACAAGGCCGGCAACAATCTCACGCAAGGTGCTGCAGAGATGGTGATGAGTGCGCTCTACAAGACGGGCAAGGCGCACCTCGTCGAGCGCTATGACCTTCGCCTGCCACTGGCGGAAGTGAAGCTGGCCGAACAGAACCGGCTCAATCGGCCTGTCGACACGTTCGGGAAGCTGCCGGCCACGGACTTCGTGCTGGTCGGGGCGCTCACCGAGCTCAACTACAACATCGTGACAGGTGGTGTCGGGCTGCGTGTGGCGGGCATCGGGGCCGGGACCCGCATGGCCGTGGTGAACGTCGCGCTGGACCTTCGCGTTGTGAACTCGAAGAACTTCTCGGTCGCCTATGTCTCGTCCCTGCAGAAGCAGATCTATGGCTACGAAGTCCAGGCGGATGTCTTCCGCTTCTTCGACTCGACCTATGTGGAACTTGAAGCCGGCCACGTGCGCAACGAACCGTTGCAGCTCGGCGTGCGGTCGGTGGCCGAAATGGCCGTCTACCAGATCATGACCGACTTCCTCCGGCTACCGAGGGATCCACGCTGCGCCCTCGTAGAGAACGACCATGTGTCGTCTTATCTTGAGCAGCTAAAACCCAATGGGGAAACAAAGCAATGAAAGCAATGAAAGACGCGAGAGCAATGGCGGCAAGCCTTGTGGTTCTCGCTGCTGCTTCTTTCGGCACATCTCCCGCCATGGCTTTCGACAACGTCGAGTGGAACTGGCAGAACGATGTGAAGGAGAAGGTTGATGTCGACGTCTATGTCGACGTGGACGTGGAGTCGACGGGCCTGGTCCAGATCGAGAAGCTGCAGGTGTTCCTCGGAGACGTGAAGGCCCAGTCCTACGTCTCGCACATCTACAACAACCCGATCCGCCCGACCGACGACGTCAAGCCGCCGCATGGTGGTGGTCATCCGTATGACGACAAGGACAAGAAGAAGCGCCCGGATGTTCGCGTCAGCTTCAAGCCGCTGGATGCCCGCACGGAGCTTCCGATCGTGCTGAGCAGCGCAACGGCTGTGGGCAACAACCAGTCCATCACGACGGACGTGCCGGTCATGCTTCATGATGGCCAGTTCGTCGCCAACGTGAAGGACAAGCGCTACGGCTGCAACGACCGCTGCGAAACCGGCTTTGACATTGCCGCGTTCGAGGCATCGTTGCCGTCGGCTGGTGCCCGCAATGGCGGCCAGAACTATGGTCCTGACGGGAACCTGCACACCGACATCGCCGGCCTGTTTACGCTGGGCGCCGTTCTCGGCGTGCTGACGAAGGCGGATATCGAAGCCAAGTCCATCGTGGATGCGGTGAAGAACGTGAGCGTCGACAGTTCGGCGACTGCGGTTGCCAACAACCTGTCGGTGACGCTGGCGTCGGATGTCGATGGCGGCTCATCCTGCAACTCCGGTTGCAAGGATCGCCTGAGCAACCACGTCGTGATCGGAGACATCACGCAGTTCGCGCTGGCGAATGTGCAGGCAACGTCGAAAGTCACGAACGTGAGCGCAGATGGCTATGACCACATGCGCCAGCTGACGACAGCCTCGCTGAGCCCGACGGAAGGCAACCTTGGCAATGTAGTCCAGGTTCCGACCCCGTGGGTCAGCTCGGTTGCGACGGCCGTTGGGAACAACGTGTCGATCAATGTCGGCCGCGACCTGACGAAGTAACTTCCGGACAGTGTCCGGGCGTTCGGGCGGCGTCCCTCGGGGTGCCGCCCACTCAAACAAGGAAGCAGAAGATGCGTGAACTCAGAATTGCCATGGCCCTGCTTGCCGCCGGCGGCTCGGTGCTGGTCACTCCGGCAAGGGCCGAGGACCCGCTGATGGGGAAGTCGCCCTGGAACTTTTCCTACCAGAACCGTGCGGCGATTGCCGTCGCGATCAAGAACGTCGAGGACCCAGGTAGTGGTTCCGGTGGCGCCGGCACGATCATCTGCGGTGGAACAAGCGGCGCGTCCGGAGCAGGTTCAAACGGCAGCGGTGCGTCCGCGACGGCCAACTCGAGCTGCATCATCATCAGCAATTCGGATGGCGCCGTCGTCAACAACGACCAGAACTCGACAGGAGACCAGACCGCCACGAGCGAAAGCTCGACGGCAAGCTCCACGGGCGGCTCTTCAAAAGTGCGGAAGAAAAGCAAGCCGAAGACCATGTCCGGCAGCGGCTCCATCGACGAGGTGTCTTCGGTGCTCAACGGTCACAAACAGGGTCTCTGATCCTTCCCGGAGGATGTTTCAATGAATACCGAGTGCATGTCCCTGTCGCGAAGTATCGTGCTCTCTGCGTTGGTCGGCGCTGCCCTGCTTGCGCCGGTCCGCGCTGCGCTTGCCGCGGCGGCTCCGGCCAAGGTGCAGTCGGCAGCCGATGTCTGCTTCGGGAAGACGCCGTCGGACCTTCAGGCGCTGATCAGTGCGTGCAGCGTCATGATCGCGACGAACATCAAGCCCGACCTGAAGGCGGCAGCGCACTACAATCGCGGCGCGTCCTACCTGAAACTTGGAAACAACGCCAAGGCGGGTCCGGACTTCGACGCGGCGCTCAAGATCATGCCGGACTTTGCGCGCGCGCTGCAGGCGCGCGGATCTGTTCACCTGGCGAATGGGAAGCTTGACCTCGCGCTGAAGGACCTTGACCGGGCCATCGCTCTCGATCCGAAGTCGTCGATTGCCTACAACAACCGAGCCCTGACGCACATGCGCAAGGGCAACAATGAAGCGGCCATCGCGGACTTTACCCGTTCCATCGACCTCGACCCGAAGGATGCCTCTGCTTATGGCGCGCGCGGCAGTGCCCATGCGGCCATGGGGAACAAGGAACAGGCACTCGCGGACCTTGACCGGGCCATCTCCATGGATCCCAACCAGGTGGTTGCGCTCATCAACAGGGGGATGCTGCTGGCGGCCACAGGGGAGAAGGACAAGGCGAAGCGGGATTTCGAGGCCGTTCTTGCGCTTGATCCAGGCAATTCCACCGCCAAGGCGCAACTTGCCGCGCTGACGCAATCCTGAGACGGAGGAACGTTCATGCGACCTGTCGGATGCAAGGTGGCGCAGGCCGGCCGCTGGCTCGTGCTGGCGATGTTCCTGTCCGCTCTTCCTGCCATTGTCCATGCGAAGGCTGCGAAAGGCCTGTCCGTGACCGAGCAGGATCTCAGGGTGTGCATGGGGTACGCAGGCGCGGGACCCGACCAGCAGGTGGCAACCTGCACGAAGATCCTGAAGTCGGGAAAGGTGAAGCCGCCGCATCACAGCGAGTACCTGGCCTATCGGGCGGGCGCGTACATGGCGCTCAAGAAGTCTTCGCTTGCGCTGGCCGACCTGAATGGCGCCATTGCCGTTCGGGACAAGGAAGAGTTCAGGTTCCAGCGTGCGCTCGTGCACATGGCGCGCGGTACGCTCGACGAGGCGGGAGCGGACCTTGATGCCGTCGTGCGCATGAAGCCCGCGTTCGCGCCGGCCTACTACATGCGAGGCGCGATTGCCTTCAGGCGCGCAGACTATGCGCTGGCCCGGTCCGAGTTCGATGCGGCGGTTCAGAAGCTTCCGACGTACTACCAGGCGATCTACGCCCGCGGCGTGGCCAAGGCCAAGGCTGGCGACGCGGCGGGAGGCAAGGAAGACATGGACGCCGCTCGCGGCATGAGTGACCGGGTTGGCGAGGATGTGGCGCTGCTGGGCATCAAGTAGATGCAGCCTTCAGTTCAGGCCAGCAGTGCCGCGAGGATTGCCGACAGGAGGATGCCGTCGAACGTGCCGGCACCGCCGATCGAGGCCATGGCGACGCCGCGCGGATTGCGCGTGAGCTCGGTGATGTGAAAGAAGTCCGCGCCGATGAGCGGGCCGAGCGTGCCTGACACGAATGCCGCTGCGGGTGCTGCATCGGGAACGAGAAGCAGCGATGACATGGCTGCTGCTGCCGGCGATATGAAGCCCGGCATCACGATGCCGACGCCCGGAACCGGTCGCGCGGCGATGAAGCAGATGAATGTCGTGATGCCGGTCGCGACAGCTGTGCCCCATACGGCATCTTCCCCGGCGCGAATGAGATGCGCCATCAGAAACAGGGACATCAGGAACGGCACGAGGCAGCCGCCAACGTTGACGGCAAGGATCGTTTCGCGGCGCCGGATCGTCCAGCGTGGCAGCGTCTTGTCGAGACCCCAGACCTGGAGCGGGTGGGACCAGACGGGTTGGTCCTGCACGATACGTTTCAGGGGAATGTTGACGAGGCTGCCCAGCACGATCGCGATGATGAGAAGCAGGGCCTGACCGGCGTCGAGATGCAGCTTGGCAAAACTAGACATGATCGCCGAGCCGAGCGCGAGCGGCAGGACGATCATCAGGATGACGGAGATGAGGAGCGAAAGCCGGTTGGAGGCGGGCATGGACCAGACTGCGTGAGAACAGGCCTCAGCCTAGCAGGGACGCTTGAGACCTGACAACGCCGGATGCCGAGCGGAAATCGGCGGTGTCAGGCGGTTTCCTCGAAGAGTTCCCGTCCGATCAGCATGCGCCGGATCTCGCTTGTGCCGGCGCCGATCTCGTAAAGCTTGGCGTCCCGCAGCAGGCGGCCCGTCGCGTAGTCGTTGATGTAGCCATTGCCTCCGAGGATCTGGATTGCCTCCAATGCCATCCATGTTGCGGTTTCGGCCGCGTAGAGGATCGCGCCGGCCGCGTCCTTCCGCGTTGTCTCCCCGCGGTCGCAGGCCTTCGCCACTGTATAGACGTAGGCGCGCGTCGCATTCATGCGCGTGTACATGTCGGCGAGCTTGCCCTGCATGAGCTGGAACGTGCCGATCGGCTGGCCGAACTGCTTGCGCTCGTGAACGTACGGGACGACGATGTCCATGGCGTTGCGCATGATGCCGATCGGACCGGCGGAGAGCACCACGCGTTCGTAGTCGAGGCCCGACATGAGGATGCGGACGCCTTCGTTCACGCGCCCGACGACATTCTCTTCCGGGACCTCGCAGTCCTGGAAGACGAGTTCGCCCGTATCCGATCCGCGCATGCCGAGCTTGTCGAGCTTCTGCGCGGTCGTGAAACCCTTCATGCCTTTCTCGACGAGGAATGCCGTGATGCCGCGTGATCCCGCTGCAGGGTCGGTCTTGGCGTACACGACGATCACGTCGGCCTGCGGACCGTTCGTGATCCACATCTTCGATCCATTCAGGATGTAGCGGTCACCCTTCTTTTCGGCGCGCGTCTTCATGCTGACAACGTCCGAGCCTGCGCCAGGCTCCGACATGGCGAGCGCGCCGAGGTGTTCGCCCGAGATCAGCTTCGGGAGAAAGCGCGTCTTCTGCTGGTGCGTCGCGTTGCGGCGGATCTGGTTCACGCACAGGTTCGAGTGTGCGCCATAGGACAGGCCGACCGACGCCGAACCGCGGCTCAGCTCTTCCATGGCAACGGCATGCTCGAGGTAGCCGAGGCCTGCGCCGCCATACTCCTCTTCGACGGTCAGGCCGAGCAGTCCGAGTTCGCCGAGGCGAGGCCAGAGGTCGCGCGGAAAGGTGTTGGTCCGATCGATTTCCTGTGCGCGGGGCGAGACATGCGTGGCCGTAAAGCGATCGACCGTTTCGCGAATGGCGTCAGCGGTCTCGCCCAGAGCGAAGTTCAGTCCTGGAAGGTGATTGGGTATCATCGCGCGTCCGTCATGGTTCAAAGGTGTCTACGGCGTCCGAGGCCGTGAACATGCCGAATACGCCGGCTCCACTGCCGCCACCAAACACCCAAAGCCTGCCTGCGGCAACTCCGGCGGCCATGCCCTGGCGGGCGGATGGCAGTGCTTCTTCCTGGCCCCACGTCCGTGTGGCGAGGTTGAAGACGTCATGGCTGGCGTAGGTCTTCAGGGGCTTCCACGTGGCTCCGCCAACAACGTGGAGGCGGCCGTTGATGATGCCGGCGGCGAGGGCGCCGCGTGCCGCTGGCATGGAAGGCAGCGTCGACCACTTGTTCGTGGCGGGGTCCAGCATTTCAAGTGCGCCGGTCACGCTGCCGTCGGGCCTGATGCCGCCGATGGCGTAGACCGCCTTGCCATCCGTGATGACAGCAAGTGCGCGGCGTGCGGTCGGGAGCGCGGCGGCCGTGCGCCATTCATTCGTGCGGGTGTCAAAGACGAGGACGCGCGCGGCATCCTTGCCGGTTCCGCCGACGACATAAAGCCGCTCGCCGACGGCCACCATGCCGTGGCCAGCGCGTGCGCCGGGCATGGATGGTTTCTGGCTCCAGGATGATGCCTGCGTGTCATAGGCCCATACGTCCTTGCGCGGCTCACCTGGGTCGTCCGCGGAGTATCCGCCCGTCACGTAGACTTCATCGCCGACGGCCGCCATCGAAAAGCTGATCAGTCCGACGGGTAGCGAGGGCAGGGGGCGCCAGGACTCCCTTGACGCGTCAAAGACTTCGAAGGCATTCGCCGGATCGCCGGCGGCGGCTCCTCCACCGACATAGATGAGGTCGCCTGCAGCGGTTGCCGCGAGGCCGGAACGTGCCCGCTCGAGCCGCTCGGATCCTGTCCAGCCGCCTGCCCAGCCTGTCGAGACGAGCGCAAGGGACATGATGATCGCTGCAGAGGGCCGCTTGATTGCGTTCAGGAAATGAGAAGCCACGTTGCCAGTCCCAGAAAAGAAACAAATCCTACCACGTCCGTCACGGTGGTCACGAAGACCGGCGAAGACACAGCCGGGTCCACGCCGGTGCGGGCCAGCGCCAGCGGCACGAGGATGCCGGATGCCGCTGCTGCCACCAGGTTGATCAGCATCGCGGCCGCAATGACGCCGGACAGGGACGGGTCCCTGAACCAGATCCATGTTATCGCAGCTGCAAGAACGGCAAAACCAAGTCCGTTCAGGGCTCCGATCAGCATTTCCCTGTTGAATACGCGCCAGGTATTCGCGCGGTTCAGTTCCTTCGTGGCAAGGGCGCGGACAACGACCGTGAGGGTCTGCGTGCCTGCATTTCCGCCCATCGAGGCGACGATCGGCATGAGGATGGCCAGCGACACGATCTTTTCAAGGGAGGCCTCGAAGAAGCCGATGGCAATCGAGGCGATGATGGCCGTGAGCAGGTTCACGAAGAGCCAGGAGAAGCGCAGCCAGGTCGTGCGCACGGTCGAGGCGGTGAGCGTTTCCTCATCTGCGACGCCGCCGAGGGCCAGCACTTCGGCCGTGTGGACTTCCTGCAGGACTTCAACCACGGAGTCGGCCTTCAGCACGCCGACCATGCGGCCGTCCTCATCCGTCACCGGGGCCGATGTCAGGTGATAGTGTTCAAACAGGTAGGCAATGGCCCTGTGGTCGGCGGTTGCCTCGATGCACCTGATATCCGAGACCGCAATCTCGGACAGTGTTGTGCGATGGGGGGCGCGGACGAGCCTGTTCAGCGGGACGGTGCCGACCGGCCTCAGGTTCTCATCGACGACATGGATCTCGTTGAACTCTTCCGGCGTGTCATCGGTCGACAGGCGCACAAGCGCGTCCGCGACCGTCGTCTGTCCCTGCATCGCGACGAACTCGCGGTGCATGACGCGGCCGGCGGACTCTTCTGGAAAGAGCAGCGCGTCGACCACCTGGACGCGGTCCTCGAAAGGGACCTGTGCCAGGACTTCGCGCTTCTCGCTGTCCTCGAGGTCCTCGAGGACGTAGGCCGCATCCTCGACGTCGAGTTCGCTGACGGCGTCGGCCACCGTCTTGACGCCGAGCGTGCGAATGAGCTCGGCGCGGAGTGTCTCGTCAACTTCCGACAGGACTTCAGGATCGATGTCGGGGCCGAGGGCCGAGATCAGCGACCGGCGGTCGGATGCATCGATGGCGCCCAGCAGCGAGGCGATGTCGGCGGGGTGAAGCGGTTCGACGAGCTCGCGAAGGGCCGGGTCGTTGCGGGCGTCGACGGCATCGAGCACGGCGCGCAGGAATGCGGGCGAGGTGACATCGCGCATGTCAGCAGGCGTCTTGGGTTTCTGGCTGTCCTGCGCGGTGTCCGGCATGCTCCACCTTCTGCGCGTCTGATTTTTGCCCCAGGCGCGACCCTAAGGGGGGCCTGTCAACAAAAGCTGAATCCGGAGGGAGGACCCCTGCCGGATGCATGCGATATCCCTGGAAGGGATGGTGCGGTCAAGAAGACTCGAACTTCCACGGGTCGCCCCGCTGCCACCTCAAGGCAGTGCGTCTACCAATTCCGCCATGACCGCAGTAAATCAGCAGAGGGGCGGGCATGTAACAGATCGCCTTCGACTTGTGAAGGGTCAGCGACATGGCGTGTTGCCGCCCCGATCCGGCAGGAGCATGAGCATGCAAGTAAGGCTGGCCGAATTGGCCGAAATCCCCCAGCTTAACGACGTGGAGGCTGATGCCGGGCGCTCTTTTCTCGGTCTGCCGGACTTTGCCTTCGTGGCGGATTATCCCCTGCCGGAAGAGGAGGCCTATTTCCCCTTCATCCGCGAGCGCCGGGCCTTTGCCTGCGATGAGGGAGGGCGGATCCTCGGCTTCGTGCTCATGGGAGAGGTTGATGGCCGTGGCCACGTATTCCAGGTTTCGGTGCGCCGTGGCCACCAGCGACGCGGCCTCGGGCGACTATTGATGGCCCGAGGCGAAGACTGGGCGCGTTCGCGAGGGTTCAGCGAGGTTTCCCTGACGACCTTCAGGGATGTGCCCTGGAACGGGCCGGCCTATGCGCGGCTCGGCTACAGCCAGGTTCCGGACGGGATGGCGGGTGTTGAGCTGGCGGCGATTCTCGCCAACGAACGCGCCATCGGCCTCTTCAGGCAGGTGCGGATCGCCATGCTCAAGCGCCTGTAGCTACTCCGCGTTATCCTTCTTTTCCTCGCGGTCGGCGAGGGCCTGAAGCTGCTCCTCGCTGGCCTGCGCCCAGAGGACCAAAGCCTGGATCATGGTCGCAAACCCGAGCGCGAAGTACAGGTAGCCCTTCGGGATCTCGGTGCCCATGGCTTCGGCGACGAGGATGAAGCCCACGAGAAGCAGGAAGCTGAGCGCGACGATCTTCACTTCCTTGTGCTTGTCGATGAAGACGGCGATCGGGTTGATGGCGACCATCATCACGAACACGGCGATGATGATGGCGGCGGCCATGATCTCGATCTGGTTTGCAATGCCGACGGCCGTGATGACCGAGTCGATCGAGAACACGATGTCGATGATGGCGATCTGGATGATGATCCAGGCGAAGACCGCGCGCGCCTTTTCGCCGGCGTTCTTCTGCTTGTGCTTCGACTTGTGGGGGCGAACGGACTCGTTCATCTCCACGACGGCCTTCCAGATCAGGAACAGGCCGCCTGCGCCCAGAACGATGTCGCGCCACGAAAGGTCACGGCCGAAGATTTCGAGACCGGTGGGATTTTCCAGGTGGGACAGATGAAAGAGCGTGGCCAGCAGCGCGAGCCTCGTTCCCAGCGCCACGGCAAGCCCGATCTGGCGCGCGCTGTTCCGGTCTTCCTGCGGCAGCCTTCCGGCCAGGATGGCGATGAACACGATGTTGTCGACACCAAGGACGATCTCGAGCGTGGTCAACGTGACAAAGGCGATCCAGGCTTCGGGACTGGCGAGAAGTTCCATGTGCGCGCTTGCTAACTGCTTTAACGGGTCGGGCGGATGAAAGGCGGCGGATGGCGCCAGTCGATGGTGGGCGCTGCTGGGATTGAACCAGCGACCCCTACCGTGTGAAGGTAGTGCTCTCCCGCTGAGCTAAGCGCCCGTATCCACAATGGACCGTTGCTATAGGGGGGGCCCGGCAGGGAAGTCAAGCGCGGGTGCAGCGGGCGAGTGCGGCTTCAAGTCCGCTGAAATGGTCAATGACCGCCTGTGCGCCGAGTTCCGAAACGGGCGTTTCCGTGTATCCGAACGTCACGAGCACGACGGGAATGCCGGCGGCGCGCGCCGTCCTGGCATCCGTGTCGCTGTCTCCGACCAGAACGGCGTCGAGGTGGCTGCCGCCAAGGGCGTCGACCGTGTCGGTCAGGTGCCTCGGATCGGGCTTGCGGTAGGGGCGCGAGTCGGCCCCCAGGATCACGGGAAAGAGGTCGAGGAGACCGAGTTCGCCCATCAGCTTCCGCGAAAGATGCTCCGGCTTGTTGGTGCAGATGCCGATCCGGTGGCCCCGTGCCGCGAGGTCCGTCACGCACTCCACCATGCCGTCGAAGGGGCGGCTCGTCACGGCGATGTTGGCCTCGTAGTAGGAGAGGAAATGCTGGACGAGGTCCGATGTTCGACCGGGGTCTGGCGGCATGCGGTGCCAGGCCATGGCGTTCTCGATCAGGACGCGCGCGCCCCGTCCGACCATGTGGCGGACCTGCTCCAGCGGGACGGCGGGGAGGCGCTCGCGCATTAACACGGCATTAAGGGCTGCCGCCAGATCGGGCGCCGTATCGACCAGCGTGCCGTCGAGGTCGAATATGATCGTCCCGGGAAGTCTCGCCGCCACCTGTTTCAAGTCCGTGTGACCATGGATTCGCGCGAAAATGCACGTTTCCGGCAAGAATACGAAACATTTTTTTATTTCAGTATGCGATAAACACCGTGCGAGTTTCCGCTTCGCAAGTCCCCGTTTTTCCTGAGTTTTCGAGGAGCCGCGTTGACAGTTTCCACTCCCGTCCAGCGGAAGGTTCCGCTTGCCGCCGTCATCCTGGCCGCGGGCAAGGGGACGCGCATGAAATCCGCGCTGCCGAAGGTGCTGCATCCGGTTGCAGGCTTGCCGATGGTGCATCACGTGCTGGGCGTGGCCCGCGACGCGGGTGCCAGCCTGTCGGTCGTTGTCCTTGCCAAGGGCATGGATGACGTCGCAGCTGCCGTGAAGCCGGCCGGGGTCGCGATCCAGGATCCGCCGCTGGGCACCGGGCACGCCGTGCTGGCGGCGCGTGCGCTGCTGCAGGACTTCACCGGCCGCGTGGCCGTGCTCTTTGCCGATACGCCGCTGATCACGCCGGCCAACATCGCGGCCGTCGAGGCGGCGATGGATGGTGGTGCCGCGATCGGCGTGCTGGGCTTCCGGCCTGCCGATGCCGCGATGTATGGCCGCCTCATCCAGAACACGGACGGGACGCTCGAGCGCATTGTCGAGTTCAAGGACGCGACGGCGGATGAGCGCAAGGTCGGGTTCTGCAATTCCGGCATCATGATCATCGAGGGCCGCCACCTGTTCGGCCTGCTCGACCGGGTTGGCAACAACAATGCGCAGGGTGAGTACTACCTGACCGAGATCGTCGCGATCGCCCGGGCGCAGGGGCTGCGCGTGGTCACGGCCGAGGCCTCGCAGGAAGAGGTCATGGGTGTCGACCATCGCGTCGCGCTGGCGAAGGCCGAGGCCATCATGCAGCGCCGCCTGCGCGAGAAGGCGATGCTCGACGGCGTGACGCTGACCGATCCCGACAGCGTCTGGTTCTCGATGGATACGAAGCTCGGGCGCGATGTCGTCGTCGGGCCCCATGTGGTGTTCGGTCCGAAGGTGACGGTGGCCGACAATGTGCAGATCAAGCCGTTCTGCCATTTCGAGGACTGCGTGATCGGCGAGGGTGCCCTCATTGGTCCCTATGCCCGCCTGCGGCCGGGGGCGAAGATCGGCCGCGACGTCCACATCGGCAACTTCGTCGAGGTGAAGAAGGCCGTGATCGAGGATGGCGCCAAGGCGAACCATCTTGCCTATATCGGCGATGCCCGCGTCGGCGCGAAGTCGAACATCGGTGCCGGCACGATCACGTGCAACTATGACGGCTTCGACAAGCACTTCACCGACATTGGCGAGAACGTGTTCATCGGCTCGAACTCGGCGCTCGTCGCGCCCGTGAAGATCGGCGATGGCGCCATGGTGGGGGCGGGCAGCGTGATCACCAAGTCCGTTGATGCCAATGCGCTGGCCGTCGAGCGCGCCGAGCAGCGCCAGGTCGACGGCTATGCCGAGAAGTTTCGTGCAAAGAAGCGTGCAACAAGAAAAGCGAAAGTGAAGGAGTAGGTCCGGATGTGTGGAATTGTTGGCATCGTGGGTCGGGAAGATGCGGCCTATACAATCCTGGATTCGCTGAAGCGGCTTGAGTATCGCGGCTATGACTCGGCCGGCATCGCCACGCTGGTGAAGGGGCGCATCGAGCGCCGCCGCGCGCCCGGCAAGCTTTCAAGCCTCGACAAGGTGCTGCGCGAACTGCCGCTTCCGGGCTCCACGGGCATCGGCCACACGCGCTGGGCGACGCATGGTGTCCCCAACGAGACGAATGCCCATCCGCACGTCTCGGACAAGGTCGCCGTCGTGCACAACGGCATCATCGAGAACTTCCACGAGCTGCGCGAGGA
>CAZYFM010000077.1:0-16074 GCA_964646885.1 uncultured Flavobacteriaceae bacterium | reverse complement strand
GAAGTGTCGATCACGTTCGACACGACGGTCTCGATGGGTGCGTCCATGCTCACGCAAGAACGCAACACGAATTTCTTGCCGGAAGCTAACGGCGGTCCGGTGGATCCACGTGACAACCTCTTGCTCGGAGCAAACGTCTTGGGTGACGGCCTCAATGCAGCGCCGGTTCCGTTCAGCGGCATCCCAGGCCCAGGCAACAACGTCACCTACACGAACAACGCGAACAACTTCGACGGCAGCGACGACCTCGATGACGGTCGTTTGAACTTCGACCGCGGAGACCTCATTGGCGCCAACATCAAGGCGACGCATGACCTGATCATCGGCTATCAGAACTACAGGATCTTCGCCCGTGGCGTTGGCTTCTACGACGTGATCATGAACGACAAGGACGTCGGCGATAACTCACAGCTGACGGACCAGGCGCTGGGTGACGTGGGTCGCAATTACGACCTGCTCGACCTCTTCGTGTCGGCCGACTACACGCTCGGCGATCTCCCTGTGAACCTCCGCGTTGGTAAGCAGGTGATCAACTGGGGTGAGTCGACCTTCATCCAGAACGGCTTGAACGTCTTCAACCCGATCGACGTCGCCGCGATCCGCAAGCCCGGCTCCGAAATCAAGGAAGCACTGGTTCCGGTGAACTCGGTCTTCGCGTCGGTATCCTTCCCGTTCCAGGTCAGCATGTCCGGCTGGTACGCCCTTGACTGGGAGCCGTTTGAGATCGATCCGGCTGGCACGCCGTTCTCCGGCGCAGACGTGATCGCCATGGGCTCGGGCCTCGGCGGCAATCAGGGCTACAGCTTCGTGACGGGTGGACCGTTCTCGGGCGCTCGCCGTAACTGCGATGCCGATCCGACAACCGGTACGTACATCGTGCAGAACGGTATTGGTCCGAATGCGGCCCTCCTGCCTGTCACCTACGTGGGTGCGGCGACGGGCAACAACCGTCTGGACTGCTCTGACAGCGCATTTGTCAACTACAGCACCCCGTTCCCGATCGGTCAGCACGAGCTGATCCGTCTTGGCCAGCTGAATGGCGCGGGCGGGCAGGCGGATCTGTCGGCCGATGGTTATACAGCCGGCAATATCGGCGTCCTTCGTCGTGGCGAAGACCATCAGGCGAGCGACGGCGGTCAGTACGGCATCAAGGCGTCCTGGTTCGCAGAAGACCTGAACGGCACCGAGTTCGGCCTGTACTACCAGAACTACCACAGCCGTCTGCCGTTCGTGAGCATCAACGCAGTTCCGGACAAGAACGGTCTCGCCGATCTTGGCTACTTCGTGAACGGCACGAGCTTCAACGTGCAGAACCTCGCGACCGGCCTGCAGTCACGCCAGCTGAACAACGCAGGCTGCGGAATCACCTCGCCGACGATGATCGGCACGATCGGATTGACGGGCGTCGACGTCAGCGTAGCCCCGGGCTTCCAGCCCAGCGCCGCAGACTCGATCAACGGCACTCTCGCATTTGTTCTTGGCAATCCGCTGACGCCGGGCACCGCCGCTTACCAGATGGCGAACACGCCTGTTCTCGACCCGAACAACATTCTGGCCAACGCGGCCGCGAATGGTCTGATCGGTGCGGTTGCTCTGAACCCGACGAATGGCTACAAGAACCAGCTCGCAGTTGCCCAGCTGAACTGCGCTCTGACCTACTACCAGTCCGGTCTGGTCGTTCCGCGCGATCCGCTCTCGGGTCTTCCCGTGGCTGCGGCCGCCACGGTTCAGTCATATGACGGCGCTGAGTTTCTGCTGGCTTCGATGGACTGGGGTTTAGAGCTTGACTACCCGGAAGACATCGAAGTCTTCGGCATCTCGTTCAACACCACGATCGGCAGCTGGGGCGTTCAGGCTGAAGCCACGTACCGTCCTTCGGCTCCGTTCCAGGTGGACACGGACAGCTTGACGATCGCAGCACTCGTCTCAGGTTGCACATTCCACCAGCTTTACGGTGCAGCAGGTGCATCTCTCGCGGCAGCTGCAACGCCGGATGGCAGCGGCGTGAAGCCGGTCTGCGGCGCGCAGGACGGAACGCAGTCGGGCGTCATGCGTAACGAGATGTTCACGGCCCAGATCGGAACGACGTCGCAGATGACGGGTTCGGACTGGTTTGTGCAGATCCTGGGGGCAGATATCGCCACCTTGGTTACGGAAGTCGGAATGGTTTACACGCCGAGCGTGGAAGACACCTGGATCGCCAATGGCGGGGCAGGCAAGGCCCAGTACCAGAATATCGGCTGCCAGGGCACCGATCTGCCGCTCGCTGGCGCGCTTTCCTTGGATCCCAAGACCAGCGCCCAGTGCCGTCCGACCGACCTTTCGGCTGGCATGGTAATGTTGTTTACCTGGTCGTATAACAACTTCCTCGATACCGGCTTTGCGGTCGCACCCCGTTTGGTGTATAGCTACGACTTCGAGGGTACGACAGCGGCCCCGTACAGCAACTACATGGAAGATCGCCAGGCGATTAACCTTGGAATTGACGGAACGCTGAACAACAACCTCAAACTGGGTGTTAGCTACAGCAACTTCTTCGGTGGACACGTGAATAACAAGTCGAGGGACCGCGATTTCGCATCAGTCTCGGCGAGCTATTCGTTCTAAAAAGGCGGGGGCAATCCGCAACGGACCTTGAAATAGGTGGAGGAAACTTAAAGTGACTAAGACAAAACTCTTGCTGACGGCCACTGCTCTGACGTTGTTCGCAACGTCAGGCGCCTGGGCCAAGGCCCCCGCAGGCGAGGTTGCCAAGCTGGGCAGCTCGCTGACGCCGATGGGAAGCGAAATGGCAGGGACGCCGGACGGCGAAGTTCCGGCCTGGACGGGGGGCCTCAGCTCCCCGCCGGCTGGTGTCAACTTCGACCCGAAGAAGATGAACCCGCCCAACCCGTTTTCCGGTGACCAGCCAAAGGTCACGATCACGGCAGCCAACATGGGTCAGTTCGAAGACAAGCTGACGGACGGCCACAAGGCCATGCTGAAGAAGTATGGCTCCTACAAGATGAAGGTCTACCAGTCGCGTCGTACGTGCGCTCTGCCGCAGTACGCCTATGACGCGGCGAAGTTCAATGCTGCCAACGCCGACCTGACTCCGGATGGCGACGGCATCAAGAACTTCAAGCTCGGTCTGCCGTTCCCGATCCTGGACAGCAACCCGACGAAGGCTGCGCAGCAGCTGATCATGAACAAGCGGTTTACCTACCGCGGGTTCAAGACGACCCGCCAGTTCTCGGCGGCTCCGGTTCAGTCCAACGGCTCCTATAACCTCCAGGTCGTTCAGGACGAAGCCATCTTCCGCTACGCCAACCCGGCCATCAAGAGCTCGGACGACCTGAACAACGTTGGTCTGCTCTACATTGCGAACACGATCTCGCCGCCGCGTCTTGCCGGCAACGTGATCCTCGTTCACGAGTCGATCAACGCGCAGGTCGAGCCGCGCAAGGCTTGGTCGTACAGCCCGGGCACGCGTCGCGTACGTCGCGCCCCGGACATCGCTTACGACAACCCGGGTACCAACTCGGACGGTATGTCGACGTCGGACTCGTTTGACGGGTTCAACGGCGCTCTCGACCGTTACGACTGGAACCTCAAGGGCAAGAGCGTGAAGTTCATCGCGTACAACTCGTACGACCTGCTGAACGTCAAGTACAAGAACCTCCTGAAGCCGCAGCACCTCGACCAGGAGCCGATCCGGTATGAACCGCATCGTGTTTACACGGTCGAAGCCAAGCTGAAGCCCAGCGCACGTCACGTCTACGCACGTCGCGTGATGTACATGGACGAAGACGCCCTCACGGTGTCCAACGCCGAGAACTATGACGGCCGCGGTCAGCTCTGGCGCTTCCAGGAAGTTCCGATCGTGAACGCCTACCACGTTCCGCACTGCGGCACGGGCGCTCTGGAAGTCGTGTATGACCTCCTGTCCTCTCGCTACCTCGCGCTGTCGCTGCGCGCGGAAGAGCCGCCAGTGAACTACTTCGCTGACGAGCTCCAAGAGAGCCGCTACACGCCGGAATCGATCCGTTCGCTCGGCGTCCGCTAGTCGAACGACGATCTGATTAGGGTGGGCCGGCCTCCTTTATACTGGAGGCCGGCCTTTATTTTCGCTGAGGGGAAAATTTGCAATGAAGTGGTCAAAGCTTGGCCCGTCTGCAGCTCTTTCATTTGCTTTGGCGCTCGCAGTGGGTGCCTCTATGGCACCGGCAGCTCTGGCGCTGGTTCCGCCCAGGAACGGTGAAGCCGTAAAATCAAAGCTGGCCGTCGAATCTCTGATGCTGTCAGTTGCCCGGGCCGGCACGCGCATGGTCGCGGTAGGCGAGTTCGGCAACATCATCCTGTCCGACGATAACGGCAAGACTTGGCGTCAGGCCAACCGGGTTCCCACCACCATGACCCTGACGAACGTCGTGTTCGTGAATGACAAGAAAGGGTGGGCAGTCGGCCACGATGCCGTGATCATCACGTCGGATGATGGCGGAGAAAACTGGACCAGGCAGTATGGCGGCGACATCAAGAATGCCGACGCCGCAATTCTCGCCGTTTACTTCAAGGACGAGAACAACGGCTTCGCCGTCGGCGCGTTCAACAAGACACTGGTCACGACGGACGGTGGCAAGACCTGGACGAAGCGTGACACGCTGATGCCGCCACGCGAGCCGTCAAAGGCGCCGGCGACGGAAGACAGTGGCGTTGATGACGTCGCGACGGTCGCGGCCACGGCCGAGAACGATCCGTTTGCCCGCACGGGCGCGGACGAAAACCACCTGAATGCGATATTCCAGGGTCCCGACGCCAACACGGTCTACATCGCGGCCGAAGGCGGAGCCGCCTACCGTTCAAACGACGGCGGCACGACCTGGAAGAAGATCTACACGGGTTACATCGGTTCGTTCTGGGGCGGCTTCACGGCCAAGGACGGAACGGTGTACCTGACCGGCATGCGCGGCAACATCTGGCGCTCGACGGACCAGGGCAACACGTTCCAGAAGCTCGATACCAAGGGGGCGGACCAGTCCATCGCCGGCGGCATCCAGCTCCGGGACGGCAGCATGGTTTTCGTCGGCTTGGGCGGACAGGTGCTCTACTCGCCGGATGGCGTGAGTTTCACGCTGACCTACCGTGCAGACCGCAAGGCGCTCAGCTCGATCATCGAGGACACGGACACTCTCTATGTGTTCGGCGAGTTCGGTGTGAAGCAGCAGTCGCTGAAACCGCTTCCGGAAGAAACGGAAGTCGTGGCAGCGGAAGGCCAGAAGTAGCGTAACGGCGTTTCGCCCGCTTTCTCTCGATTTTTTGACGCCATCGTCTCGTGACGGTGGCGTCATTTTTCTTGCCAGTCTGGATTTTCAGCATACTCTCATTACCTGACAAGGACCCGGGACCAGCCGGGACCAGGGAAAGGGAGCAAGCGAAATGGCCGATTTGGGCAATATTACCAAGGACCCCGCCTACAACGCGGTAGATCCGACGGACTTCCAGTCCATGATGGACGTCGACCGCTACAACGCCCGCACAACGGCCTTCGACAAGATCATCTCGGCGACCCACGATCACTTCTGGGACCCCCTCGATACCAAGTACATCGACTTCAGCGAGAAGTTCGACATCGAGAAGGACTACATGGTCGACCCGGCGCTCATGACCGAATTGCGCACGGCCGTCGGCGACAAGCTCGATGAGCGCGGCAAGATCAAGCTCACCAACCTCAACACCCTTTGGTCGTTCTCGTCCATTCTTCATGGCGAGCAGGGCGCCCTGTCGCTCTCGGCCTCGCTGTGCCACATCCTCCGTGATCCGGGCGCCCAGGAATACGCAGCCAACCAGACCCGCGAGGAAGCGCGCCACGTCACCGGCTTCTCCCGTTACATCCAGGCGCGTTGGGGCAAGCCGGCGCCGGTCGGTCCCGCCCTCGGGGGATTGCTGACGGAACTCGTGACAAGCCCGCTCGTCTGGAAAAAGCTGGTCGGCATGCAGATGCTGGTCGAGGGCCTCGCCATGGGTGCCTTCGCGACGTTTTACCAGAAGGGGCGGGACCCGCTGATGGTCAAGCTCTGCCAGCTTGTCATGACGGACGAAGCCTTCCACCACAAGTTCGGCAAGATCTGGGCTGACCGCACGATCCCCTTCGTGTCAAAGGCCGAGCAGGAAAAGATCGAGGACTGGGCATGGGACGTGTTCCAGATCCTTCTGTTCAACCTTGCAAGTCCGGACCAGAAGGGATGGATCTATCGCGAGCTCGGCCTCGATCCGGTGTGGGTGCAGCAGGCTTTCATGGAAGCACTGACCGATGCCGAGATCCGTCAGGAACTGCAGGAATCAACCAACATCTTCCGTGTCCTGATCAAGACCCTGCTCAAGGCAGGCATCATCACCGATCGCACGCGGGGCAACTACGCGGCCTACATCGACATGGCAGAACTCCATGCGGAAGGCGACAGGATGGTGGGCGATGATATCGCCGAAGAAGGCATTCGCTATCTGATGAAACTGAACGGCGGAACGGTGCTGCGCACGCCATCGACCGTCGCCGCGGAATAGGCAAAGGGAGATACGCCATGGCTAACATTACAAAGGACGCGGCCTACGATGCGGTGGCGCCGGATGATTTTGCGTCGATGATGGACGTTGACCGCTACAATGCGCGATCAACGGCATTCGACAAGATCATCACCGCCACCCACGATCACTTCTGGGACCCGCTGGACCCGAAATACATCGACTTCTCCACGCCCTTCGACATGGAGAACGAGTACATGATGCCGCCCTGGCTGAACCTCGATCTCCAGACCGAGATCGGGCAGAAGCTGGACGAGAAGCAGAAGATCAAGCTCGTGAACTCGTCGCTGCGCTGGGGTTTGTCGTCGATCCTGCATGGTGAGCAGGGCGCGCTGTCTTTGTCGGCATCCCTGTGCCACGTGCTGCGTGATCCCGGCGCTCAGGAATATGCGGCCAACCAGGCGCGCGAGGAAGCGCGACACGTCACGGGCTTCGCGATGTACGTCAAGGCGCGCTGGGGCAAGCCGCTGCCGGTGGGGCCTGCGCTCGGCAACCTGCTGACCGAAATGGTTCTGTCGCCCTATGTCTGGAAGAAGCTCGTTGGCATGCAGATGCTTGTCGAAGGCCTCGCCATGGGCGCCTTCGCGACGAACTACCAGTACACCAACGATCCGCTGCTCAAGCGGTTGAGCCAGTTGGTCATGACGGACGAGGCGTTCCACCACAAGTTCGGAAAGATCTGGGCAGATCGCACGATCCCGCATCTCGCCGAAGCCGAGCGCAACATGATCGAGGACTGGGCGGCGCAGGTCTTCCAGGGCTTGCTGTTCAACCTGGGCAGCCCCGAGCAGAAGAAGCCGATCTATGCCGAGTTTGGAATCGACTGGGAATGGGCACAGGCCGCGTTCCGTGAAGCCTTCACGAATGCGCGCGTCCGCGAGCGCCTGAAGGACCCGACCAGCGTCTTCCGCGTCCTGATCAAGACCTTGCTGAAGGCGGGGATCATCACCGACCGCACGCGCGGCATCTATGCGGCCTTCGTCGACATGGCGGAACTCCACAAGGAAGGCGATCGCATGATCGGCGACGACATCGCCGAGGAAGGCATCAAGTACCTGATGCAGCTCAATGGCGGCCAGGGCCGGTCGCCCATCAGTGTGGCGGCTGAATAGCATCAGCCAGATGAAGTGAATGAGGGGCGGCCGGCAGCGGTCGCCCTTTTTGCATGCGGCGTCGCTTGACGTGGCCGCGCTCACATCATCAACTCGACCGGGATGCTTTGGTCAACGTGAGGGAGTTCTGGCATGGACTACGCAGGATACGAGCGAATTCGCGTGAGCCGGGAAGGGCGGATCCTGACTGTGGCCCTGTCCAACCCCTCCAGGATGAACGCCGTCGACGGTCGGATGCACCGCGAGCTCGCTGACATCTTTTACGACATTCAGGAAGACGAAACCGTCGACGTCGTGGTGCTTACGGGCGAAGGTGCTGCGTTCTCCGCAGGCGGCGACATTGAGTGGATGCAGCGCGCCAATGAGGGCAAGGAAAAGGGGCCCTCGCTGATCGAGGGACGCAAGATCGTGTTCGGCCTGCTCGACCTCGAGAAGCCCGTCATAGCCAAGGTGAGGGGACCGGCCATAGGGCTCGGATGCACGATTGCGCTGTTCTGCGACGTGATCTTCGCCTCCGACAACGCACGCTTTGCGGATCCGCATGTGAAGGTCGGTGTTGTTGCAGGAGACGGAGGGGCCGTGATCTGGCCGCAGCTCGTGGGTTATGCCCGCGCGAAGGAATACCTGATGACCGGGGATCCCGTTCTCGCTGCAGAGGCCGAGCGCATTGGTCTCGTCAACCACGTCGTGCCCGACGCCGAACTCGATGCGCGCGTGGATGCCTTCGCACGCAAGCTGGCGGCAGGTGCACCGCAGGCAATCAAGTACACCAAGGTCTCGGTAAACCTGCGCCTCAAGGAAATCGCCCACACGATTCTCGACGCTTCCATGGCCTACGAGATGGTGACATTCGGAACCAGCGACCACCGCGAAGCCGTGAAGGCATTTCTCGAGAAGCGCAAGCCCAGCTTCACGGGCAAATGACCTTGCTGTTTGCGCAGCTTGCCGAAACCCTGCCCGAGGGTATGTCGCTCTTTCGCGGGGCGATCCCGCTTGACCGGCAACTGGCCGTGCTTGACGCCATTGAGCGGGTGATGGAGCAGGCGCCTCCGTTTCGACCGGTGATGCCCACGGGTGCAGCCATGATCAACAGCCTGACGAATTGCGGCACGTGGGGCTGGTTCTCCGACCGCCGGGGCTATCGCTACGAGGAGGCGCACCCGGAGACGGGCAAGGCCTGGCCGGCCATTCCGGACGTGGTTCTTGAATTCGCATTGGAAGCGGCAGCACGCGCGGGCTACGCGTTTGCGCCCGACGCCTGTCTCGTGAACATCTACGGGGCAGAGGGAAAGCTCGGCGCGCACAGGGATATCGACGAGCAAGACCAGTCCCAGCCCATCGTGTCGCTGTCCTTTGGTAACCATGCGGACTTCTTCTTTGGCGGACTGCAGCGCGGCGGCAGGACCACGACCCTGACGCTGGAATCAGGAGACATTCTGGTGTTCGGCGGACCCAGCCGCTTGCGCTATCACGGGGTTCGTCGCATACGGAAAGCAACGTCGGCGCTGAAGCACAGGGCCCTTCCGCCCGACGGCCGGATCAACCTGACCCTGCGGCGGGCAAAATGAATACCGAAAGCGCAGATCACCAGTTGTTGCGAGAGAGCGTGAAGCGCTTCGTCGAGCGGCACATGCCGCGCGAGCTGGCGCGCAAGTGGGACGGCCAGAACATTTTCCCGCGAGACGTCTACGATGCGCTGGCCGGGATGGGCGTGATGGGGTTGACCGTCCCTGAAGCCTATGGCGGCCAGGGCGTCGACATCATCGGCACGATGATCGTCATCGAGGAGCTCGCCCGTCGCTCTTCGGCCGTTGCCTGTCCCTACATCATGACCGCGTGCTACGCCGGAATGAACCTTGTCGAGTCGGGTTCCGAGGAGCAGAAGCGCGAGCTGCTGCCGCGCGTCGCTGCAGGAAAATTGCTCTTTGCATATGGGCTGTCCGAACCCAATGTAGGCGGTGATCTCGCAATGGTCGAAACCGTTGCGCGCCGCGAGGGCAACCGCATCCTGCTGACAGGCACCAAGCGCTGGTGCACAGGCGCGCATGTCGCTGACTACGTGTTCTGCCTTGCCCGCACGGGTCCGAAGGAAGACCGCTACCGCAACCTGACGATCTTCCTGGTGCCGCCAAGGTCGCGCGGCGTCACCATCACGCCTCTCGACCACCTGGGCATTCGCGGTGTCGAGACAAACGACGCACACTTCGATGAGGTTGAGCTCGGCGATGACGCCATTCTTGGCGGTCCCGCCATGTGGAACCAGGGCTGGCGCCAGCTGGCCGGTCGCGCGCTTGAGGTCGAAAAGCTCGAACTCTCGGCAGTCGCCCTGGGACTGGCCGAAGCTGCATGTGCGGATGCCATCGCCTACGCAGAGACAAGGGTTCAGTTTGGAAAGGCGATTGGTACCCACCAGGCCATTCGCCACGCCATTGCGGAAGCAAAGACGAAGACACTGGCCATGCGGCTGATGCTCTACAATGCCGCGAACCTGGTTCAGGAACGAAAACCCAGTGCCCTGGAGTCATCCATGGCGAAGCTGTTCTGCTGCGAAGGCGCCTCGGAAGTGGTGCTGCAGTGCCAGCGCATCATGGGCGCCTACGGCCTGTCCGACCTGATGGACATGGAACGCTACGTGCGGGACGCGATTTCATTGCCCATCGTGGGTGGGTCTTCTAACATGCAGAAGAACAACATCGCCAACCGCCTCAAGATCGCGGAGTAGGAATGTCCGGATTTGTGTCAGCCGCACGTGGGTTTCAGGCAGAGCTGAAACGTCGCGCCGATGAAATCGACAAGGCCCGCCAGTTGCCGGCCGACATCGCTTCGCGCTTCTCTCAGGCTGGCTTCTATCGTCTGTGCGTGCCGTCGGCCTATGGCGGACATGAAGCCGACCCGCTTGTTGTGGCTCAGGTGATCGAGACCTTGGGCCAGGCCGATGGCTCCGCAGCCTGGTGCATCATGATCGGCTCGACGACGGGTCTCGTTGCGGCATACATGCCCGCCGCCACGGCGCGGGATGTCTTTGCATCCAATCCGGACCTGATCGTGGCGGGTGTCTTTGCGCCCAGGGGAAAGGCGACGGACGAGGGCGACAGCTACCTCGTGAACGGACGCTGGCAGTGGGGATCAGGGTCTCCCAATGCCCACATGATCATGGGCGGCTGTGTCGTCATGCGGAACGGCGAGCCGGTCCTGCTTCCGTCAGGCCTGCCGGATTCCCGCATGATGATGGTGCCTGCGTCGTCAGTGGAATTGACCGGCAATTGGGATGTATCGGGCCTGTCGGGAACCGGAAGCCAGGACTTCGTGTTCAGGAACTGCCGCGTGCCAAAGGCGATGAGCGTTGGCCTGATGTCGGATCGCCCGATGGATCGTCCGCTCTATGCATTCCCGGTCTTCGGGATGCTGGCTGCCGGCATTGCAGCGGTGATGCTGGGTCTCGCCCGCGCGAGCATTGACGAACTCGTGGCGCTGGCCGGAGGCAAGACACCGGAAGGACATCGCAAACCTCTCGCGGCCAGGACACGAACACAGGAAGACGTGGCGGAAGCGGAAGCAACGCTCCGGTCCGCGCGCGCGTTTTTCTACGAGAGCATCGGTTCGGCGTGGCAGGAAGCATCGAAGGGCAACCAGCTGACGCTGGCCGCCCGGCGTGACCTGCGCCTGTCGGCATCGTACGCCGCGCGCGCCAGCGTGAAAGTGGTGGACCTGATGTACAATCTGGGCGGCGGAACATCCGTCTACCGCACGTCGCCGCTCCAGCGCTATTTCCGGGATGTCCACGTGGCTTCCCAGCATATGATGATTGCCACGCCCACGATGGAGACGGTGGGCCGTGTGCTGTTGGGCCTCGAAACGGATGTGACGCAGCTATGACAAAGATCAGGCTTGTGATCGCCGGCGCCGCCGGCCGCATGGGGCAGACGCTGATCCGCGAGGCCTCGCGCCTGACGGCATTCGAGATCGTCGCGGGGCTCGAAGCACCGGGAAACCCGGCGCAGGGAAAGGATGTCGGAACGCTGTGTGGACTGGACCCCTTGGGCGCTCATGTGCAGTCCGATCCGCTCCCGGCGATTGCGAAGGCTGACGCAATCGTTGATTTCACCCGCCCGAAAGTCAGTGTCGAGCTCGCTGATCTCGCAGCCCAGGCGCGGATCGTCCACGTGATCGGCACGACAGGATTTGAACCGGCGGACGAGCGTCGCATCACTGCCGCAGCCCGCCATGCCACCATCATCAAGTCCGGAAACATGAGCCTGGGCGTCAACCTGCTCGCGGTGCTCGTTGAATTGGGCGTGAAGGCGTTGGGGCCCGGCTGGGATGTCGAGATCCTCGAAATGCATCACCGCATGAAGCTCGACGCGCCGTCGGGAACGGCCCTGCTGCTCGGCGATGCGGCGGCAGCCGGAAGGAATGTGCCGCTGTCGGAGCTGCGCCAGAAGCCCTATGACGGCATCACCGGCCCGCGTGAGCAGGGCGGCATCGGCTTCGCAAGCCTCAGGGGCGGATCCGTCGTGGGCGATCACACGGTCGTGCTTGCCGGGGATGGTGAGCGCATCGAGCTGTCACATCGCGCGGAAGATCGGGCAATCTTCGCCCGGGGCGCGCTCAAGGCGGCGATCTGGGGGCAGGGCAAGGGGCCTGGAAAGTTCGGCATGAAGGACGTGCTCGGGCTGTCAGCCGCGCACTGAGCTTCGTGCGTCCAGCAGCGCCTTCTTCAGCGTTTCAGCAAACAGATGCCGCTCGGGGCCGGGAAGGTGTTCTCCCACGGTGATCGACTTGCCATGGCTGCGCACGGTGATGTCGCCGCTGTTCTCGTCGCCTTCGAAGTGCACGCGCGCCCAGTAGGACGGCAGCGTGCTCTCGGTCCGGTTTCCCCGCGCATCGCAGCGTTCAACCGTGAACGCTCGAGAAGAAATTGTGATGCGCTCATAGGCACGGGTCTGCGCGCGGCTGAAATGCAGCGCAAGGTAAAGCGCAAGCACGTCCAGTCCCATGAACCCTGACACGGGCCAGGCGCCCGCGGCGGCGAAGACAATCGCGCCAGCGGCATTGGCGGCGATCACCGCGCCCAGCAGCACGCGGTACCCCACGGGGCCCAGCGAGCGGTGCGGATGCGATGTCAGGATCAGCGTGTCTTCGGTCATCGAATGAAAGTTAGAGTGCCCCTCATCCGCAAGAAAGCCGAATTTTCGGGCGGTCTGAGGGGCTGGCCGACGTAGCGGCCGCTAGCGCATGTCCACGATGACAGATGCGATCAGCACCCTGGAGCCCGGCTTTCCCAGCACCTGGTCGGCCGTGGATTGCAGGAGCTGCGAGACGTCGTCGATGTTCGCCGGCTTGCCGGGCCTGACGGTCGTGGACGCATAGAGGTTGAGCCGGTTGAGCCACGCATCCTGAAGACGGGGCATGATGAGCTCGGCGCGTTCGCGCAGTTCGGCGTCAGGTACATCCATGCCGAACGACACCGAGACCTTTCCGCGGATCGAGTCATTCTGGATGACGGTGACAGAGAACGGATCGACCATCACCCAGGATTCAAGTGAAGTGATCGGACGCTGCTTCTTGGGCGCCTTCGCCTTCGAGCCACCATGGCCTTCCTTCTTGGCGCCATGTCCGCCGCCCGCTGCATGAACGGGAGCTGTCGCGGCGAGCACGCTGATGATCAGGGCTGTCCAGAATTTCAGGGTCATGGTTCCGTGCCGGTGGAAGCGGCGTCCATCATCACATCGCAGCGTAAAGGTATGATTTCCAAAGGCTCCGAAGAAACCTTAAGGATCAGTGAAAATCGGCTGGAGGAGCTGGAATTCCGGAGTGGCGCACATGGTGGAGCTGAGCGGAATCGAACCGCTGACCTCCTCATTGCGAACGAGGCGCTCTCCCAACTGAGCTACAGCCCCATATGCGCGAGGGTGGCTGGGGAAAACCTGCCACCTTTCCGAGGGTGGTCTTGTAGGAGGGTGGCGCGCCCAGTGTCAAGGCGCGGAAACGCCCGCCGCAGGCCTTGCCGCCCGGATATGCTGTGGTTACATGCCGGGAAACCCGGGACCGATTCCCGCAGGAAGGGGCCGCGCCTTGATCGACATCATTCTTCTGGTCGTTTCCCTGGCTGTCAGGGTGTACTTCTGGATCATCATCGTCACGGTCGTGCTGAGCTGGCTCATCGGCCTGAATATCGTCAATGGCTACAGGCCCGAAGTGCGCGCCATCCAGCGCGTCTGCCATCAGCTGACCGAACCACTGCTGCGCCCGATCCGCGAGCGCGTGCCGCCGTTCGGAGGTCTGGACCTGTCCCCCCTGATCCTGCTGCTCGGCATGGAAGTCGCGCATATCCTTCTCGTGAAGGCCCTGACCGGAACGCTGGTGTAGGGTGAGCAGCGCCTACCGCGTCGTGGACGGCGGCATCGACCTGTTTGTCCGGTTGACGCCGAAATCCTCGCGCGAAGCGGTTGGAGGCCTGTTCGAGGCGGGCGAAAAGGCCTATTTGCAGGCGCGCGTGAGATCTGCGCCGGAAGACGGTCGTGCCAATCAGGCCCTCATCGAACTGCTTGCCCGGGAGCTCGGTGTTCCCAGGTCGACTTTGTCGCTGGTATCAGGCCACGCCGCCCGCTTGAAGACCGTCAGGATCGAGGGTACCGGACAGGCCCTGGAACGGGCAGTTTCAGCCCTTGTCGGAAGGAAGCCATGACAGCGCAGATCATAGACGGAAAGGAATTCGCGGCCGGCGTGCGCAAGCGCGTGAAGGCTGCCGCTGAGGCATTTCGCAGCCGCCAGGGTGTCCCCGTGGGCCTCACTGTCGTGCTCGTCGGAAACGATCCTGCAAGCGAGATCTACGTTCGCCTCAAGGTCAGCGATGCCCGCGAAGTCAGCATCGACTCCCGGGACATCAAGCTCCCCGGAACGGCGACCGAGAAGGAAGTCCTCGACGTCGTGCGCAAGCTAAATGACGATCCTGCCGTCCACGGCGTGCTCGTGCAGTTTCCCGTACCCAGGCAAGTGCGTCAGGAAGCTGTTCTTGATGTCCTCTCGCCGGACAAGGACGTCGACGGCCTCACGACGCTGAGTGCAGGGCGCCTGACGAGCGGCCGGCCCGGTCTTGTCTCCTGCACGCCGCAGGGCTGCCTGATGCTGATCAAGTCCGTGAGGCCGTCTCTCGACGGCTTGAATGCCGTTGTGATCGGTCGCTCCCAGCTCGTGGGCAAGCCGATGAGCCAGCTTCTGCTGCAGGAGAACTGCACGGTCACGACAGCCCACTCGAAGACGCGCGACCTGAAGGCCGTGGTGTCCCAGGCCGACATTCTCGTCGCGGCCGTCGGGCGCGCCGAGATGGTTAAGGGAGACTGGATCAAGCCGGGCGCGACCGTGATCGACGTCGGAATGAACCGGGTCGACCTACCCGGGGGTAAATCGAAGCTCTACGGCGACGTCGCCTACGCAGAGGCGGCTCAGGTAGCGGGCGCCATTACACCCGTCCCTGGAGGCGTCGGCCCCATGACCCGCGCCTGCCTCCTGCGAAACACGGTATTGGCGGCATGTGCACAGGCTGGTATGAGCGCTCCTGCGGAGCTTTAGCCCATGAGCACACTTCCCCCGATCTGGTTGGACCACCTGAACATTCCGTCGAATGATCCGGAGGTCCTTGCCCAATGGTATGCCGATCGCCTGAACCTCGAAGCGCGCGGCAACGTGCTGGTGGGCCCAGGGATTTCGATCTTTTTCTCCAAGGGGCGTCCGCTGGCGGCAGGAGACGCGTTTCACTTTGGCCTGCGCGTGGAATCACGCTCGGCGGTTGAGGCCTGGGCGATGCACCTCGGCGTCCCTGTCGGATTCGACGAGGATGATTTCTTCGCCGCCAGGGTCACCGACCCGGAAGGCAACGTGTTCGAGATTTACTGGGACAAGCTCTGAACCCGCTATCCTTGCGGGCGCCCGAAGGGCCAATGGGCCCAGGTGAGGGCGGCAAGGCATGCGATCAGCAGCACGCTGTATTCAACACCATTCCGTCCGGCGCCGACAACGAACCAGCCGTTGGGCGCGTGTACGAGCACCAGGCCGATCGAGAGAATGAAGATGTGCCCGAGGCACGCGATCGAGACGAACCTTCGGCTGATGATGAGCGCCGGTCCGATGAGTTCGAAAATGGTGACCGCCCAGGCCTGCTGCAGGCCCAGCGGAAATCCCTGGCTGTCGAGCCACGCGCCGAAGGGTTCCACCCCGCCGATGGCTATGCGCGTGACCCCATGCACGAGAATGAGGGCCGCAGTGGTAACGCGCAGCAACTCAAGGGCAGCATGAGACCGTTGCGCCTCGGTGTGCGACATGGCCAGCGTCCTATTTCTTGACGGACTGGTTGCGCGCCGCCAGCAGGCGCAGGCGCAGGGCGTTCAGCTTGATGAAGCCTTCG
>CAZYFM010000076.1:0-16602 GCA_964646885.1 uncultured Flavobacteriaceae bacterium | reverse complement strand
CCAACGGTTGCGTGACAAGGAGCATCTTTCTATGCAAGGTGCGCCGCTGAATTGCGGGCGAATTCGCCATCCATCCGGGTAAACTTCATGCGTCCTGTTCGTACGGTCCTCCTGTGTGCGTCCATGTTGGCCCTGTCGGCCTGCGCCAGCCTCAAGGACATGATGCCCTTCGGCCAGTCGACCGGCACGACGCCGACGACCGCCACCGCCACGACGCCCGGCCTCGCCATCGACCGCAAGCAGGGCTTCCCGCCATACGCGATGATGAAGGGCACGATGCTGATCGCGCCCCACGGTGCCAAGCGCACCGACTACTATTATTGGCTGAACGAGAAGAACACCGAGAAGGTCGTTCGCTATCTCGAGGAAGAGAACAAGTACGCCGGCGAGGCGCTCGCGCACACGGCGGACCTCCAGACGAAGCTGCGAGACGAGCTGCGTGCCCGCATGGGTGCGCGTCCGGGGACACCGCCATTCAGGGATGGCGGCTACTGGTACTACGAACGCTACGCGCCGGGAGCAGACTATCCGGTCGTGGCACGCCGCAAGGGCGCCATGACGGCGCCGGAAGAAATCCTGGTCGACGGCGAACAGGAAGGAACGAAGTTCAACCAGTTCGTCCTCGGCCAGTACGCCTCGACGGGTGACGGCGCGATCTTTGCCTGGACCGCGGACCACGAGGGTGACCGCTGGTTCACGCTGGTGATGAAGGACACGCGCACCGGCGGCAGCCAGACGATCAAGTACGTGGCGCCGACCTTCGCGCTGGCCTCCGACAACCGGACGGTCTTCTATCTCAAGCTCGAACCCGGCACGGGGCGCGCGTTCCGGCTCATGAAGCATGTCATTGCCACCGATCCCAAGACGGACAAGACGGTCTTCGAGGAAAAGGACTCGCGCTTCGATCTCGTCCTGAAGCGCTCGAAGAGCGGTCGCCACATCTTCCTGGTCAGCCACCATCTTTCCACAAGCGAGGCATCGTTCCTCGACGTATCGAAGCCGGACGCCAAGTGGACGCTCGTCAAGGCACGCGCGGAAGGCGTCACCTATGACGTGGATGAACTCGGCGGCCAGCTCTACATCAACACGAACCTGAACGCCCCCGACCGGCGCATCATGACGGCGCCGCTCGCGCAGCCGTCGAACTGGACCGAGATCGTCCCGACGCAGCGCGGCGTATTCATTCAGGACTTCCTGCCCGTCGGCGGAATGGTCGCCATGGAAACCTGGAATGCCGGCGCCTCGCAGCTGCGCCTGTTCAATCCCAGGACGGGTGAGGCCAGCGTGGTCGAGCCCGATGGCGCGGCCGGCTATGTCTCGTTCTCCGACACGTCGGTGTTCCGCGGCGCGCGCAACACCGATCCGGCCTCGCAGGTATTGCGCTATGGCTACACGTCGCCGGCATCACCGGACGTCATCATTGACCTGAACGTCACGACCGGCGCGAAGAAGGAAGTGCAGCGCTACGCTGTCCCCGGTTTCGCGGCGGGCGCCTATGAAGTCCAGGTGGCGCGCGCACCGGCATCCGACGGCCGACAGGTTCCGGTCACCATCGCCTGGCGCAAGGACAAGCTTGATCGCGGCCGCAGCCCCGCGCTGCTCGTCGGCCACGGCTCGTTCGGCGAGCCCAACAAGCCCGTGTTCAATCCGGCCTTCGTCAGCCTGATGGACCGCGGCTTCATCGTCGCCTGGGCGCATACGCGCGGCGGGCGCGAGATGGGTGAGTCCTGGTATGTCGAGGGCAAGCTGCGCGCCAAGAAAAACACCTTCACCGATTTCATTGCCGCCGCCGAGTACCTCGGCCGGTCCGACCTCGCCGACAGCCGCAAGCTGTTCGCGATGGGCAAGGGGCCCGGCGGCCTGCTTGTCGGTGCCGTCGCCAACATGAAGCCTGACCTGTTCAAGGGCATCGTGGCGCAGGTCCCGGCGGTCGATCTTCTGTCGCGCATGCTCGATGACCAGCTGCCGCGAACGACCTTCCAGTACGACGAATGGGGCAATCCCGGCGACGTCGGCGACTACGACTTCATCCAGAGCTACTCGCCCTATGACCAGGTGGACCGCAGGTCCTATCCCTCGATGCTGGTCACCGCGTCCTACAACGACACCGACGTCAGCTATTATGGCCCTGCAAAATGGGTGGCAAAGGTGCGCCGCCTGAAGACAGACCAGAACCAGCTGATCTTCCGCGTGAACATGACGGCCGGTGGCGATGGTGAAACAGGACGGATCGCCGCCACGGGGGAGGCCTCCGTCATCACGGCGTTCCTCCTCGACCAGGCGGGCCTGAACCCGGTGGCCAAGGACAAGAAGTAAGGGCGAGCGGCGTTCCATGGGCACGACGGCGCAGGCGGACATGTCGGCGAAGCTCAGGCTGTCGACGCAGCGCGCGCTGGTCGGACATGTGACGCCCAACATCCGCCGCGTCTACATCCGCCACCGCCCGGACTACATCGAGCTCCTCGCGGTTTTTGACGGCGATGTCTCGGACGCCGACCGGGAGCGCATGGAAGAAGTGACCACCGAGATCGTGTCCGACTTCCCCGAAATCGACCTCGTCGTCGCGAACTGCATCCGCACGGACGCCCCGACCCCAATCAAGCCCGACCGCCACGAAGACGACATCGTCTTCGCCTGCGTCTATGGAAGGGCGGAGGACTGAACGGCAGGCGGGCCTGCCTATTTGACGACATGCCCAGAACTGCCGCGCCCGTCGTGACAAGGTGTTCCCACCGGCAGCGGTGCCATCGGCGCATAGTCCTGCCGTTGTCCGGCTCGGGGTCCCGATTCGAACTGGCAGAGCGTGCTCTTCTCCACAACTCGATCCTGGCGGTGAGGTTGCGCAGGCGCAACTGGCGCAAGGCGAGGGGAAGGCGTTTGTACGGTGACGGGAGGCAGGCTGCCCGGCAGCCGTCGGCGATCGAAGGAAAGGGGCTTGGCGCCACCACATGTGACGGGAGAGTGTCCGGCCTCAAGCCGTTGGCATGAGGCTAGCGCGCGCGACCCGAGGCACTGCGCGAATGTCTTGCTAGACGGGCTGAGCGCCACCAATCGCCCCTCTTGTGGAATGCATCCGACAGTCTTGAGGTGCCGCTTCAGAGCCGCGCCTTCCGAGTACTGTCCATCCTTGCTGGCGAGCGCGCATGTATCCCATGCATCGCTGCGCACATAGCTGACACAGGCGTTGAACCCGACGGGTGACTTGCACAGCGACTGTCGGGGGCGCCCCAGATAGGCAGCGCACCCGAATGCATCAAGCCTGTCTGAAACGGGAGCGCCCGGGTTGTTCCTCAGGGCCTGGTCGCGCCTGTCCTTCGACATCGCGATGGCAGCTTTCGCAAGGCTCGCGTACTTAGCCTCAAGCGCATGGGCCGCGGCGCCAAACGTTCCATAGTGAGCAACCGTATCCGGATCCTTGATCTCGGCATTGAAGAGATCGGCATATTTGGAAATCGCGGTCTTGCAGGGACCGTCCCAGCACTTGGGCGACCAGCGGAAGGCAAAGCCGAGCGCTACAGAAGACCCTCCCTGCTGCGCTTTCTCGATCTCCTTGTCCAGAAGTTGCTGGGCAAGCGCTGCCGCATCAGCCTTCTGCTTTTCGTCAACTTTCGCAAGCCATTGTGGCTCGCAGTGATCGATGCCGGACTGAACCAGCTTTCTCGCTTCCGGCACATCAGGCCAGGAATTGAGGATTTGGTCTGGCGTCGCTCCGGTCGCCCGGTGCGCAAAGTAAACAGTGCAGAAATAGGGCGGGCCATCGGAACAGCCACCGAGGCCCAGCGTGCAACCCATGGCATTCACGGCATCCTTGCCGAGATCGAACGCCGCCTTTGCGGTGTCGTACGCCTTGCCAAGCAGCTTCCCCAGAACGTTCTTGCAGGTTTCCAGGGACTCGATCGTTTCCTTGATCTTCTCGCGAAGCGCGTTGAGATCCATGCCGGTTGACGAAACCGCGCAGGCGCAGGACATGTGGCTCGAGACCAGCGAGACGCCTGGAACTTGATACAGCGCCTCATTGGCTTGTCCCTCTGCGATCTGGAGAAGCAGTTGCTTTCCCTTGGAAGGAACGAGCGTGCTCATCGGAGGTGCGTCAATGAACTTGGAGAGGACACCCGCCATCTCCCGACTGCCTTTGCCGAAGGAGTCATCGAAGCAGGCCTGCGCGCTCTTCCCGAGAATTTCCTTCTGCTGGAGGTAGGCCACACCGGGCGTCATTCCATAGAGCAACGGGTCGCCGCCCGTGACCATCGGCACGCATTCTCCATGTTCCACGACGAAGCGCGCGGCCTTTCGAAGTTCGTCTGATGCGAAGCTCGAGATTGCAATGGGTGCTTTGGCGCATTGGGCAAGGTCCGAAGCAAAGTCGTCGGCCGTCGCGAGGCCGGCAGGCAGAATGAGCGCAGCGATCAGGAGGAACAGGCGCGCAGGATTCATGGCACGTCTCCGGCAAGGCGAATTCAACTGGAGGAGACTAGCCGGAATTCTTTGCGCGGTCTCACCGGCCGCGCGCCCTTGTGACCAGCTTCACTTTGGTTGCAATGCAGCATCCAGATGCGCCACGATCTTCGCCCATCCATCCGCCCGTGCGGCGTTGTTGCCGTCATCGGTGCCACCCAGGCTGTCGAGTGCGTCGTAGTTCTTGTTGGTCTTGTCGACCGGAATGCCCAGCACCGCGTGGCCTGCGTTCTCATAGGCAAGCACTGTCACCTCGGGCCCGCCCATCTGCACCGCGCGCTCTTTGACGCGGTCTGCCATCAGGCATGAGGGCCAGAGCGTATCCTGCTTCCCGCAGATGAGCAGGACCGGCGCCCGCGTGAGTTCGATGCGGATGACGGCATCCTTCAGGTTCGGCGCCTGTTCGAGGCTCTTCGTATAGAGCTCCACCAGTGCACCGCCCCTGAAATCCTGCGTGTAGGGAACGAAGGGGATGACGCGCCCGTTCAGCGTCCATGAGCCGCCAGGCGGATCGATGATGAAGTTCATGACGTTGAAGTCGATGCCTTGCCAGGCCACGTGCGAAGGCATGCCGGCGACGACGGCTTTCAGTTCGGGGTGTCGCGCGGCAACGATCAGTGCGGCCTCGCCACCCTTGGAACCGCCCAGCACCGCGACGCGTGAAGGGTCGACATCAGGCTGCGCTTTGAGCCACGCAAGTCCGCGATCGAAAGTCTCCAGCGGAATGAGTGCGAGCTTGCCGGGTTGGCCGGGGCCACCGAAATAGGCAACATGCAGGACCGAGTAGCCGCGCGACTGGAGATCCTTCGCCATGCGCGTGACGCCGGGAGACAATCCGCCCTCGGAGCCGCCCAGCATCAGCACGCCCGCGTGCTTTCCGTCTCCGGTACCGGGGAAATAGTTTGCGACGAGCCCGCCTTCGCTGATGCGACGTCCCGTCGGCATCGGATCATCCATCAGGATCGCCGGCGCGAACGGGTTGAAATACCAGATGGCCGCAAGGCCACCCGCCGCCAGAAGCACGAGCACGACGATGGTCTTGATCAGAAATCCGATGATGCGCATGTGATCCCCCCGCAGCGCCGCGGGCGCATTCAAGCACAGCTGCGTGGGCGCCGTCACGGGGCGCGCGGCTTGCGACAGGATGCGACAATTTGTTCTCTTTTTGTTTTCGGCGATTTCGGCATTATTCGGCGCTGCAGATCGATAGCGTCGGAATCTGCCCGAAGGGGATTGGCCTACATCAGCCCCAGCTGCCGCAGGCTCGCATGGCCCTGCCGGCCCACGATCAGGTGGTCGTGCACGGCAATGTCCAGGGTCCGCGCCGCCTCCACGATCAGTTTCGTCATGTCGACATCGGCCGAAGACGGCGAGGGATCGCCGCTCGGATGATTGTGTACGAGGATCAGCGCGGAAGCCTCCAGCTCCAGCGCCCGCTTCACGACCTCGCGTGGATAGACCGGCGCGTGGTCCACCGTTCCGGCCCCCATGATTTCGTCCCGGATAAGCTTGTTCTTCCGGTCGAGGAAAAGCACGCGGAACTGCTCGGTCCCCAGCCCCTGCATGGTGCGCTGGCAATAGGAAACGACCGCACTCCACGAGGACAGCGCTTCGCGCCTGAGGATAGGCTGGGCCGCAGCCCGGGCCGAAAAGGCGCCGATCAGCGTGATGATGTCGGCAGCACTGTCGCCGATGCCGCCGACGCGCGTGAGCCGTTCGCGGGACGCCGACAGCAATTGCGTGAGGTCGCCGCCAAACTCCGCAAGCAGCAGTTTCGCGACCGGCTTCATGTCACGGCGGGGAACCGCCATGCACAGCACATACTCAAGCAGTTCATGGTCGGACAGCGACACGGCGCCGCTCGCGCGAAAGCGGGCGCGCAGCCTTTCGCGGTGGCCGGTCTGCAAGTCTGTCAGGGGAAACGAGGCGTCAGCGAGTTCAGGGCGTACCATAGGGCGGCTTGTGCCACCCCTTCGGGGAGGCGGTGAAGATTTCGACACCCGTCGACGTCACACCGCAACTGTGTTCGAATTGTGCCGAGAGGGACCGGTCTTTTGTAACAGCAGTCCACCCGTCGCTCTTCAGTTTGACCTGCCACTTGCCGGCATTGATCATCGGTTCGACCGTGAAGATCATGCCTTCCTTGAACGCAAGCCCGTTGCCCGCCTGTCCATAGTGCAGGATGTTCGGCGCATCGTGGAACACCTTGCCCAGCCCGTGCCCGCAGAAGTCGCGCACAACGGAGTACGAATGCGCTTCGGCATAAGCCTGGATCGCGCGGCCAAGGTCGCCGGTCTTCGCCCCGGGCTTGATCGCGGCGATGCCATGCATCATCGCGTCATAGGTCACGTCGACGAGCCGGCGCGCCTTCAGCGGAACGTCGCCGCACAGGTACATGCGGCTCGTGTCGCCATGCCAGCCATCGACAATGGCCGTGACGTCGATATTGAGAATGTCGCCATCGCGCAGTTCGCGCTCCGACGGCATGCCGTGGCAGACGACTTCGTTGATCGAGATGCAGCTCGAATACTTGTAGCCGCGATAGAAGATGGTCGCGGGAATGCCGCCATGGCCGACGACGAAGTCATGGGCAAGGTCATCGAGGGTCGAGGTCTTCACGCCCGGCTTCACGTGCTCGACCAGCATGTCGAGGCACGAGGCGGCGAGATGGCCGGCCTTGCGCATGCCCTCGAACGCTTCCGGTCCGTGGAGCTTCACCGCGCCCGACGCGCGAGAAAGGGTCGTGTGTCTGGCTTCGATGTAGTTCATGGGCTGCCAACAGGTTTCCGTTACCGTCTACATGCACTCTGGCGCACATGCTAGTCAATCTTGCCTAACGCCGCGTTGCGCGCCTAGATGGCGCAATCCAGTGCCGGAACAGGGCCAAAAATGGGAATGCCCGAACATTGATCAACCAGTCCGAACCCAGGCTCTCGACCTTCGACGCCAGCGGCTGCCGCATCGCGTATTTTGAGTGGGGCGAGCGCGGGCAACCACCGCTTCTGCTCATCCACGCGACAGGCTTCCACGCCCGCGTGTGGGACCAGACCATCGCCCACCTCGCCGGCAGCTATCACATCGTGGCGGTGGAGACGCGAGGCCACGGCCGGAGCGGCAAGCCCGGACCGGTCCTCAACTGGCGAGATCCCGCGGATGACATCCACGAGTTGCTCCAGCACCTGGCTTTGTCGCCAACGATCGGGGTCGGCCACTCCATGGGCGGCCACATCCTCGTCCAGCTGGCTGCGCGCATGCCCGGGCAGTTCACGCGCCTTGTTCTTGTCGATCCGGTGATCATGTCGCCCGAAGTCTACGCCGCGCGCGGCACCTGGCCTGAAGGTGTCGAGCATCCGGTGGCAAGGCGGCGCAACAGCTTCGACAATTGGGAAGCGATGCGGGACCTCTACCAGCACCGCAAGCCCTATTCGCTCTGGCAGCCCGCCGTACTCGACGACTACTGCCACTACGGTGTCAGGCCAAAGGCGGATGGCACGGGCGTCGAGCTTGCGTGCCCTCCGTCGATCGAGGCGTCGATCTATGTGGCTGCAAACGGAACCGACATCCATGCTGACGTCCGCAAGGTCAAGGTGCCGGTCACGGTCATGCGGGCGAAGCAGAGGGAAGAAGGCCCGCGCGACCACACCGATTTCTCGGCCTCGCCGACATGGGATCGTCTCGCGCAGGAGTTCCCCGCCGGACGTGACGTTTTCCTGCCCGGCCTGACGCATTTCATGCCCATGCAGGATCCGGCCCTTGTTGCGGCCTACATTGAAGACCGTTAGGACAATCTCATGACAATCGGGAGAGCGATGACATGAAAAGACTGCTGATGATGGGTGCCGTCCTGGCACTTGCCGCGTGTTCGCCGTCGGGCGAGGGCGACAAGAAGGAAGAAGCGGCGACACCAGCCCCCGCGACACAGCCCGCCGCGACGCCAGCGCCCGTCGCGCCGGTCGCCACTGATGTACCCGCGGGCACCTACAGGCTCGACAAGACCCACGCCACGCTTCACTTCCGCGTCAGCCACCTGGGCTTCTCGAACTACACCGCAGCCTTCACGGACTTCGACGCCGAGCTTCAGCTTGACCCGAAGAACCCCGAAGCCTCGTCCGTCACGGCCCGGGTGAACCCGAAGTCGCTGAGCCTGCCTGCGCCGCCGAAAGGCTTCGTGGACGAACTGCTCGGCAAGGGCTGGCTGAATGCCGCGGAGTTTCCCGAGATCACGTTCAAGTCCACGAAAGTGGAATTGACCGGCGCCGATACGGCACGCATCACGGGTGACTTCTCGCTGCACGGCGTGACGGCGCCGCTGACGCTCGAGGCGAAGTTCAATGGCGGTTACATCGGACACGAATATGACCCGAATGCCCGCATCGGCTTTTCGGCGAAAGGTTCGCTCAAGCGCTCGGCGCATGGCGTCTCCTATGGCATCCCGGCACCGGGCACGACCATGGGCGTCAGCGACGATGTCGAAGTGATCATCGAGGCGGAGTTCTCGGGCCCGCCAATGCCCGCCGCGCCGAAATAGGCACAAGACATGAGGGAGCGGGGCGTCGGCGCGCCGCTCCCCCCATCCGCCCAGGCGGTTACTTCGGTTGAACGGAAATCAGTGCATCAACACCCCAGTTGCCGGGGGGCTGCGGCGGTTCCGCAGGGAAGCATTCCGAGTACATGAACTGCGACTTGACGACGAGGACATGGATCCCGGGCGCAAGGCCATTGCCAAGAACCACCGTTTCGCTTTTCCCGGCCGCGAGCGCGGCCGTCGATTTGACTGGCTTGCCGTCCAGTTCCACCGAGAAGGTCAAAGGCGCACACTGGTTCAGCGGCGTCATGAGCCGCACGCCCCAGGTCTCGGCGACGCCGCCCACCATGAAGTTGTAAGTGAAGCCGTTGCTGCACACAGCCCCCTTGCCTTTGACATGCGTTGCGGTCCCGCACTTGCCCCAGCGCACGGCGGCATCGGCCGGAACCGTGGAAGAGACGAGCAGGGCACCAGCCCCCGCAGCGGCGGCGGCAAGCAGGAAGCGTCGGGCGGAAGACGTCATGGGGATGTTCCTGAACGGTGTGAACTGGAACCATTCTAGCCAATCTGCCGCTGATCTGCTTGGAAATTTCTGGGGGAAGCCCGTCTGCACCCCGCGGACGCGGACAGGAGGGACCCGTTAACCTGCCGCCTGTTTGACTGCACACCTCGTCGGGAAATGCGTGTATCCTGACCGAACCGGTAAAGGCTATGGAACTGATATGCTATCCCAGAAGGCCCGCTACGCCTTGCGCGCAATGCTGAACCTCGCCGCCCGAGCGGACGAGCCTTCATTGCAGATTGCTGACATCGCCGAGCAGGCCAACGTGCCCCGCAAGTTTCTGGAGCAGATCCTCCTGGACCTCAAGAAGCGGGGCCTGGTGCACAGCACGCGGGGCAGGCATGGCGGGTACCGTCTCGCCCGCGATGCGAGCGAGATCAGCTTCGCGGAAATCATCCGGCTGATTGACGGCCCGCTTGCACTCAGTCCCTGCGCAAGCAGGACCGCCTACAGGCGCTGCGAGGACTGCACTGATGAAACGACGTGCGCCATTCGCAAGTCGCTGGTGGATGTCCGCAACGCGACGGCAAAGATCCTTGAAGAACATTCGCTGGCGCACGCCCTTGCGGACAGAAGGAAGCTGAAGCCCGGCGCATAGCGCGAGCCTCCGTCCGGCCCTTCCTGCCATGCGCTTCCCGACAGCCAGTCTGAGGTAAGCCCCGCCTTCCAGAAGTGAATTGAACGGCCGGGAAACCGCGGATCCCGTGGGTACTCCATAATCTCTATTGACTCGATAGACATTACAGATAAAGTGATGTTGCTTGGCTTCAAGAGGCGGGCATGCGGGGGTTCTTTGGACGGGAGTGGCTCATGAAGGGGTCAGATTGGGTTTCGACGGCCGTGGCGGTCGTCATGGCAGCGACGACGTCTCCGGTGGCTGCAGGGGACAGCCAGTCGGTCAAGGCACAGATTGAAGCCCTCAAGAAGCAGATTGCGGAGCAGCAGGCCCAGATCGAGGCGCTGTCGTCGCAGGTTCAGGATGTGAAGGTCTCGACGGGAAACCAGTTCGCTGACGAGAGGCGCATCAGGACCGAAGCACCGCAGCTTTCCGTCAAGGATAATCGTCCCACCTTCACATCGGGTGACGGAAAGAACTCAATCTCTCTCAGGGGGCGCCTGTCGCTGGATTACGCAGCCTATGGCCAGGACAGCGCAGGACCCGCCGCGACCGACTTCCGTCGTGGATCGTTCGGCGACGCCACCGAGGCCGCGCGCGCACGCGACCTGAATGACGGCACGAACTTCCGCCGGGCGCAGGTAGGCATCGAGGGAAAGCTCCTGTCCGATTGGTCATACAGCCTGATCTACGAGTTCGGTGGCAGCGGCCAGGAAGACGGCGGACGAATCCAGGATCTTTATCTTCAGTACAACGGGATCGAGGGCTTGCGCCTCAGGGCCGGAGCGTTCGGGCCGTCAGTGGGCTATGATGATTCAACGTCAAACGCGGACTCTCTTTTTCTGGAGCGCGCGTCGCCCGCCGAACTCCAGCGCCAGATCGCGGGTGGTGAAGGGCGAACGGGCGTGGCAGCTTACGCCAATGGCGAGGACTGGTTCGGATCCCTGGCGCTTACCGGAGCGCCGATCGCGACACAGAGCTTTGACGAACAGCTCGCACTCGTAGGGCGCGTCGCCTACCTGCTGGTGAGGACGCCGGATATCAACGTACACGTTGGCGCCAACGCAACGTACCTGTTGCGCTCTGCCGACCAGGGGCCTGACGCAGCCGCTGCGACGCGATATGCGTTGCGCCTTCGCGACCGCCCCGAAATCCGCGTCGATACGACCAGGCTGATCGACACAGGCAACATCAACACGGATACGCTCTTCGCACCGGGTTTCGAACTCGCCGGAAATCTGGGAAGCCTCTACATCCAGGGCGAGTACTTCATCTACCAGTTCGAACGCCAGCAGGTTGCGGGACCGACGCTTCCTGATCCAGAGTTCAAGGGCTGGTACGTCCAGGCAGCTTACGCCTTGACCGGCGAAACGCGCACGTGGAATGCGGCAAACGGCATCTTCGGCGCGTTGAAGCCGACCAGGCCACTCGGAAGCGATGATGGTGGCTGGGGCGCACTGGAGTTGGCGGTTCGATACAGCTTTGCTGACCTGAACGATCGGGAGAATTTGCTGCCTGCAGCCGGCGGCATACGTGGCGGTGAGCAATCGGCCTGGACGGCCGGCCTGAATTGGTACGTCAACAATAACGTTCGCTTTCTCGTCGACTATCAGTGGGTAGACGTGGATCGGCAAAGCACGGGTGCGGCCAACGCATATGGCACTGGCGTCTTCGTTCCCCCGGCAGGCGCTCAGATTGGTCAGGATCTGGAGATCCTCTCCATCCGCACGCAGTTCACGTTCTGAAAATCTTTGGTTTCCGCTTTGAGGAGCATTTGAAATGTCAAAGGCATCAAGGGTCCTGGGTTACGGTCTTGCCGCCGCTTCCTTCGTCTTCCTGTTCAGCCAGACGGTCTTTGCGAAGGACTACACGCTTCTGAATGTGTCGTACGATCCGACGCGTGAGCTCTACACCGCCGTCAATGGTGCATTTGCCGCGGACTACAAGGCGAAAACAGGGGACACCGTAACGATCAACCAGAGTCATGGCGGCTCGGGCAAGCAGGCGCGATCGGTGATCGACGGCCTGGAGGCTGACGTTGTCACATTGGCGCTCGCCTACGACATCGACGAGATTGCAGCGCGTGCCAGGCTGCTGCCGGCAAACTGGCAGTCGAGGCTGCCTCATAACTCTTCGCCCTACACGTCGACGATCGTCTTCCTGGTGCGCAAGGGCAATCCTTGGAAGATCAAGGATTGGGGTGACCTCGCAAAGCCCGGCATCCAGGTCATCACGCCGAACCCGAAAACGTCCGGTGGAGCGCGCTGGAACTATCTCGCAGCCTGGGCCTGGGCGCTGCGCCAGCCGGGCGGAAATGATGCGTCGGCGAAGACCTTCCTCACGAAGCTGTTCAAGAATGTCCCGATCCTTGATACGGGCGCACGCGGTTCGACAACCACGTTCACGCAGCGTGGAATCGGCGACGTTCTCCTCGCCTGGGAAAACGAGGCCTATCTCTCGGTCAAGGAACTGGGAGCCGACAAGTTCGACATCGTCTATCCCTCGGTGAGCATCCTGGCGGAGCCGCCGGTGGCGCTTGTTGACCGCAACGTCGACAAGCGTGGGACACGCGCCGTCGCTGACGCGTACCTCAAGTTCCTGTACACGAAGCAGGCGCAGGAGCTCATTGCGAAGAACTTCTATCGCCCCTCGGATCCCGAGATTGCCGCGAAGTACGCCGGCAAGTACCCAAGGATCCCGTTGGTGACGATCAATGACGCGTTTGGCGGTTGGCAGAAGGCGCAGTCCGTGCACTTTGCCGATGGCGGCATCTTCGACCAGATCTATGCGCCGGGCAGATAGGTGGCGCGCGCAACCAGTTCAGTGTGGTGGTTTCGCCAGCCAAGCGTGATCCCGGGGTTCGGGATCACATTTGGCTTTACTGTCGCCTACCTGTCCTTCGTCATCCTCATCCCGTTGGCAGCATTGCTGCTGCGCCCATGGGAATTAGGGCTTGCCGGCATCATCGAGGTGGTCTCCGCTCCGCGCGTGCTCGCGTCGCTTCAGCTGAGCTTCGGCGCCGCATTGGTCGCAAGCGCGATCAATGCCGTTTTCGGTTTGCTGGTCGCCTGGGTGCTCGTCCGCTATTCCTTTCCGGGAAAGCGGATCCTTGACGCACTTGTTGACCTGCCATTCGCCCTGCCGACGGCAGTCGCCGGCATTGCGCTGAGTTCGCTGTACGCACCGAACGGATGGTTCGGGCAGTATCTGGCCCTTCTGGGCGTCAAGGTCGCCTACACGCCACTGGGAGTCGTGGTGGCGCTCGCGTTCATCGGACTGCCGTTCGTCGTCAGGTCGGTCCAGCCCGTACTGTCGGAGATGGAAAAGGAACTGGAGGAGGTTGCTGCAACCCTCGGCGCATCGCGCGGACAGACATTCCGCCGCGTGATCTTCCCGGCGATCCTGCCGGCGTGGCTGACGGGTACTGCATTGGCCTTTGCGCGCGCCGTCGGAGAATACGGATCCGTGATTTTCATCGCCGGCAACCTTCCGCTTGTCTCCGAAATTGCGCCGCTGCTGATCGTGATCAAGCTTGAGCAGTTCGACTACGCGGGAGCCGCCGCCGTGGGCTCCGCCATGCTTCTGATCTCTTTTGTGCTGCTGCTCGCGATCAACTCCCTCCAGGCATGGGCGCGCCGACGATGAGCGAACGCAGGAACCAGCGTTTCCGTTCTCCCACGGACGAAAGCACCGGCGTCAAGCTGGTGCTCGCCCTGGCAGCGATCGGCTATATCGCGATCTTCCTCCTGACACCGCTCATCGCGGTCTTCTTTGAGGCGCTGCGCAATGGCGTGGATGCATACCTCGCGGCGGTCACGGAGAAGGATGCCCAATCCGCAATCTGGCTGACCATCACCGTGGCCGCCATAGCGGTCCCGCTCAACACGGTCTTCGGACTGGCTGCGGCGTGGGCGATCACCAAGTTCGATTTTCGGGGCAAGGGCTTCCTGATCACGCTGATCGACTTGCCGTTTTCCGTGTCCCCGGTGATCTCGGGCCTGGTGTACGTGCTGCTGTTTGGCGCGCAGGGATGCCTCGGGCCCTTTCTCGACGCGCTTGGCATCAAGGTCATCTTCACGGTAACCGGCCTTGTCCTTGCAACGGTCTTCGTGACGTTTCCGTTCGTGGCGCGCGAACTCATTCCGCTGATGCAGGAGCAGGGCGTCAGCGAGGAAGAGGCCGCGCTCACCCTGGGTGCCACGGGATGGCAGGCATTCTGGCATGTGACCCTGCCGAATGTGCGCTGGGGCCTGCTCTACGGCGTGCTGTTGTGCAATGCGCGCGCCATGGGAGAGTTCGGCGCCGTCTCGGTGGTCTCGGGCCACATTCGCGGCCTGACAAACACGATGCCGCTGCACGTCGAAATTCTCTACAACGAATACAACTTTGCGGCCGCCTTCGCCGTGGCGTCCCTGCTGGCCTTGCTGGCCCTGGTGACGCTTGTGCTGAAGAGCCTGCTGGAATGGCAGTTCGGCGACGGCATTGCTGCATCGCGCCGGCACTAGGGGGATTGGGATGGCACTCGAGATAGATCGCGTGACGAAGCGGTTTGGGGCATTTCCTGCCGTGCGTGACGCCAGTCTTGTCGTGAATGCGGGGGAGTTCATGGCGTTGCTGGGACCCTCGGGCTCGGGCAAGACCACGCTCCTGCGCAGCATTGGTGGACTGGACCTGCCCGAAGAAGGCAGCATGCGGTTCGACGGACAGGACATCACCCACGTGCCTGCGCGCGAGCGGCGCATTGGCTTTGTGTTCCAGGCCTATGCCCTGTTCAGGCACATGACCGTGGCGCAGAACATCGCTTTCGGTCTCGACATCCGCCCGTTCGGCAAGCGGCCATCGCGCCGTGAAATCAGGTCGCGCGTCGACGCCTTGCTCGAGCGCATGCAGCTTCAGGGCCTGGGGTCACGATATCCCAATCAGCTGTCGGGCGGTCAGCGCCAGCGCGTGGCACTCGCGCGCGCCCTCGCCATCGAGCCGCGGATCCTCCTGCTCGACGAACCATTCGGCGCACTCGACGCCAAGGTCCGCAAGGACCTGCGGCAGTGGCTCCGGAAGCTTCATGATGACACGAAGCTGACGACAATCATGGTCACGCACGATCAGGAAGAAGCCCTCGCGCTGGCCGACCGCGTCGCGGTGATGAACCTCGGCCAGATCGAGCAGGTTGGCACTCCTGAAGAGCTGAAAAATGCCCCGGCCACGCCCTTTGTTAAGGAGTTCCTGGGCGGGTAGGGAAGCGGCCGGAAAACTCAACCGCCCCACGCGCTTGTCATCCCCCGGATGAGGGAAAGGGGGTGACGCCAGCCACTGGCCTGAGTGCGGCCATGTTGCTATCACTCCCCCCATGAGCGTACGCCCCTACAGAGACATCATCCGTCGCAAGAGCCGCAAGATCCGCGTGGGTAACGTGGAGGTTGGCGGCGACGCACCGATCACGGTGCAGTCCATGACCAACACGCTGACGACCGACATCCAGGCGACCATCCGCCAGGTCAAGGCGCTGGAGGCGGCAGGCGCTGACATCGTGCGCATTTCCTGCCCGGACGAGGAATCGACCGTCGCGCTGAAGTCGATCATCCGCGCCGTGCAGGTGCCGATCGTGGCCGACATCCATTTCCACTACAAGCGCGCCATCGAGGCGGCGGAAGCCGGTGCCTCCTGCCTGCGTATCAACCCGGGGAATATCGGCTCGGCCCAGCGCGTGCGCGAGGTCGTCAAGGCGGCCAAGGACCACGGCGTGTCCATGCGCATCGGCGTCAACGCTGGCTCTCTGGAGAAGGATCTGCTTGAGCGCTACGGCGAGCCCTGTCCGGAAGCCATGGTCGAGAGTGCACTGAGCCACGCGCGTCTGCTGGAAGACAATGACTTCCGCGAGTTCAAGATCAGCGTGAAGGCCTCGGATGTGTTCCTCGCCGTCGCGGCCTACCAGGGCTTGGCGGAAGCATGTGACTACCCGCTGCATCTCGGTGTCACGGAAGCCGGTGGCCTCATGACCGGCACGGTAAAGTCATCCATTGGCATCGGTTCGCTTCTCTGGGCCGGCATCGGGGACACGATCCGCGTATCGCTCTCGGCCGATCCGGTCGAGGAAATCCGCGTCGGCTTCGACATCCTGAAGTCGCTGGGCCTGCGCCATCGCGGCGTCAACGTGATCGCGTGCCCGTCCTGCGCGCGCCAGGGTTTCGACGTGATCAAGACCGTGGCCATCCTCGAAGACCGCCTGAAGCACATCACGACGCCCATGTCGCTTTCGATCATTGGCTGTGTCGTGAATGGCCCCGGCGAGGCCGCGCAGACCGACATTGGCTTCACGGGCGGCGGCGCCGGTGCCGGCATGGTCTATGTTGCCGGAAAGCCGGACCACAAGATGGACAACGAGAAGCTCATCGACCACATCGTCGAGCTCGCAGAGAAAAAGGCCGCCGAAATCGAGCGGACCCG
>CAZYFM010000075.1:14590-16915 GCA_964646885.1 uncultured Flavobacteriaceae bacterium | reverse complement strand
GCAGCTCCTGATATTGCCTGCAACGTACATGCGGACCCTTAAACCTTCTTTGACGGGACTGGCTTCAACTCTCCGGTGGCACCACGCTCGGTATTCACAATCGCGCGCAGAGAGGTTCCCTCAACGGACAGACGACGCTGGAGGGAGCGGACGGACATGTTCAACGCGCCGGCTACGGCCGCCGATGACACATCGCCCAATACGAGCTGGCGCCTGACTACACTGGCTACTCGAGTCTGAAGTCCGTCGTCTGCCTGGACCCTTGCTCTGGTCACTTCTTCAAATGCCTTCTGCAGCATCACATGAAGCTGGCCCATATCCATCGCGATGGGGCGAACCACATCCGTCTGCTCAACGAAGGCCGCGCACTCGCCAGTGTTAAAGGTCACGGGGCAACCGAGCGCCTCCTCGTATCGCTGCGGCGATGACAGGGGCGCAAGTGGAAGCTGATAGATCCTGGGTGCGAAGTGGCCTCCGGCAAGAAACTGCCCCATCCGCCTGAAGAGGACAGCTTGCATCTCCGTGACGTGCCGCAATTCGTATTGCCCCTGTGTCAGGAGGTGAAATCGAACTTTCTTGCCGTGTGCCAGCGTTGTGGTCTCGATCGCGACCGCGGAATTGACAATGTGAAAGTACTTGCCGACATCATCGGCCGCCTGGCCAAGCGTCTTGCAGTGAGACAGAAGGATGGCAAGACCCGCGATCAGACCATCCGGAATCGTCTCGCCGAGCTGCATGCCGAAGTCAGGCCGGCCGCTGCGATTGGCAGCGAACTCCAGCGCATCGAACATTTTTTCCGAAGGCACCATGCCACCCGGACGGAAGCTTTCCTGTTCGCTCAGCCTGACGTGCGAGAGGATTTCCTGCCCCGACACGCCCCAAGGCTTTGCCGTCCTGATCACGTGCTGAACGATCATGTTGGTTGCGTAATACGGCATGCGCTATCTTCACTCCCCCCGGGGTTCAGCCGGGAGATGTCTTGCGGCGGAGGTTGCTGATCATGTCGGACTGCATGTGTCTGACATTCTGTCGAATGAAGCGGTTCAGTGTGGCGGCATCGCGGAAGCCGAGAAGTGTCGAGAGACGCTGGGCGTCCATTTCCGGAATGCCGGCAGCTTCCTCGAGAACTTCGAGCCTGACTTCACTGACGATCTGCCGGAAGCCCTTGCCGGCCAGTTCGAGCTGTTCCTCGACTTCCTGTCCCTCAAGGTCCATGTACCTGGCGAGCGCGTAAAGCGTGACATCGCCCTGCGGCAGCAGCTCTCGCACCAAACGGCGCGCGCTGTCGACAAAGCAGAGGCTGGCACAACGCATCTCCTCGTCGAGCATCGCCCTGACCACGCCCTTAATGCGGTGATCGGCCGGGGTCACGCGCCGGTCGAGGTCGGTCGTTTCACAGACGATGGCGTTTGCGCGCATGCCAAACTTGACCTCGCACCGGAAGGCTTCGGCATAGACGTCCGGCGGAGAGATGGCCTCATGATGGAACCACACCTCGATGGGGCTCCACCCGCTTCCCAGCATCTGCCGCCACAAGGGCAGCTGTGACACGACAAGGCTCTCGATGTACTGCGCCGCCGGCAGCCGACCCTTCACGCCGACTTCGAAGTCAACGCGGCTGAGGGGACCCATATCCACGACGGGGCAGCGCACGCCCCAGTTCTGTCGATGGATGTAGAGTGCCGTGTCTTCGACGGCGGACCGGATTGAGTCGCTGTTGGCGAGGAGCGTAGAGATCGGACCCAGTCGGCGGAAGTCATTCTGCATGCCCCACAACAGGCCAAAGTCCTTACGCTTCGTTACCGTTGCCGCGGCTGACATGAGGTCAAGAATGGCAGACGCAGCTACCCTGGCGCCTGGCCTGTTAATTTCGTCAGGGTCCAGACCTGCATGCTGCAGCACTACTTCCGGATCGTGCCCGAGCTCACGGATCAGGTTGCAGGCCGAAATCAGGCCGAAGGTTCGTACGCGCTGTTTCATTCTGCTTCAGTTCAAACGCACAAAATCACTGTGGCGCGATATGTCAATCGACTGGCGCGTTTCGTCAAGAGCAAAAAACGGGCGTTGTTTACGCTTTCAACATCAGGTTCGGGCGATAGTCCGGCGCGTCGGGAACGGCTCCCAGCCTCGTGTTACCAGTCGGTAGTGCGGTGTTGGCAGCCGTGCCCCTTTTTGACAATTGTTCGAGTTCGTTTCAGGTCCAAGCATGAACAACGTTTTGTCGCCGGAGCAGATCCTTCAGTTCGCCCAACATGCGAACAACCTCATGGAGCGACACAACGCCTTGCCGGCGCCGGAGAACTTCGAACTCTGGTACTGGTACTC
>CAZYFM010000075.1:0-14490 GCA_964646885.1 uncultured Flavobacteriaceae bacterium | reverse complement strand
AACCGCCGCAGCTTCGACGAAGCCGCGCAGCGCGCAGCCGACGCCGCCATCACCGACAACAAGCCGATGAGCCTCATCATCTGCGACGTCGATCACTTCAAGAAATTCAACGATACCTATGGCCATGCAATCGGCGACCAGGTGCTGCGCCTCGTGGGCCAGTGCCTGCGATCGAACGTGAAAGGCAAGGACGTGGCCGCGCGCTTCGGCGGCGAAGAGTTCGTGGTCATCCTTCCCGAGACCACCATCGAAAACGCGGCTCGCGTGGCGAATGACATCCGAAAGACGGTCGAGTCCAAGAAGATCGTCCAGAAGTCGACAGGCAAGGACATGGGCACGGTCACGCTCTCGCTGGGTGTCGCTCAGTATGTCCAGGGCGAGCAGATCGCCGACCTGCTCAACCGCGCCGATGCCTGCCTGTATGCAGCCAAGCGCGCGGGACGCAACAGGGTCGTGACGGAATTCAGCCTGCAGAATGCCGAGCAGCAGTCTTCGGGAACAAGCACGAGCAGCGCGGCAAACGTGGAGCGCAGCCAGGACAGCCTGAACTTCGAGTACGCGGTCCGGGCTGTCTGCCGCAATGGCAACATGCCCCTGCGCTCGGCCATCGATCTCCGTCAGTTCCATCGCTTTGCGCGCTGGATGGTCATCGCCGAACCCGACCTCGAGAACCGCAGGGTTCCCATGCGCCTCGTCGGCTCGGGGTTCCATGACGTGCTGGGACGCGACGTCACCGGCATGGACTATCTTGAATTCGCAGACGCTTCGATCCGCGACCGCGCTTTCGACACGATCATGGCGATCATCAACACGCCCTGCGCGCTGTGGCAGGTCGCTCCCACGGTGCTGTCGAACGGCAAGGCGGCAACGGTCGAGTTCACGACCTTCCCGATGTTCCACGAGCGCGAGAACAGGTACCAGTTCCTCGCCTTCGCCCGTCACCAGTTCTCGGACAGCGTCCAGTCGGACGGTCGCGTGAACATCATGAAGGCCTCTGCCCTGCAGTGGCTGGATCTCGGCAAGGGCGTACCAGCCTTCGGCAAAAGCAAAACGGCGGCCTGAGGGCCGCCGCCTGGAAGTACCCTATCGGGCAAGCTGATCAGATTGTGGGCTTGAAGCGCGGCAGCGGCTTCGCCGGGGCCACCTTCTTCGTCGTCACCGTCGTTGCCGGCGCGACGGGCTGGGACTGCGGCGGCAGGATTTCGGGGCCACCCTGGCCATTCTTGCTGTGGGCCGTGGATCCATCCATGTCGCCCTGCAGATTTTCCTCAAGCTCGCTCTCCAGCTTGACGGAGCGCACATAGGAACCCTGGCACTGGTTCATGTAGCGGGTCTTGTTCATTCCGTTTGGAACGGTGCCACTCTTGACTTCATCGTTGTAGCGGTCGGTGCAGACCTTGCGGGCTTCTTCCCAGACCGAACCGGCGGTCGCCGGCGCGACAAATGCCGTGGCAATGACTGAAGCGAGAATGGCGGAACTGAACAAACGCATTGGGGTCACCAGAAGCCTCCGTAGGGCTCGAAAGCAGGGGCAGATCAAGACCTGTCGGCCACCTCAAAATCAAGCCATAAATTCAATTGACGATAGACGGGTTTCGTGATCCTCGCCCCTTTCAGGCGACAACCGGTTCTTCCTTTTCGGGCTTCTCCTTCGAGCCCCTGAAGCCCACCACCAACGAGATGATGGCTAACAGGGCCAAGAGGACCACAAGCCATAGAGGGACGCCACCAATCGAAGCTTGCAAAAGCGATGCCGGGTCCTTCAACCATTCGGACGGGTTGTTCAGGATCGAAGACGGCGGCGGCTCTGTCGCGGGGGAGGATACCGGTGTCTCGGTCGCCGCAGGCGGAGGCGTGATCGCCGTCGGGGGGGCCTCGGCGGCCGGGGTCTCCGGGGGCGTCGAGGACGCGTCTGCGGTCACCGTCGGCGATGTTGCGGGTGGTGTCGCGGGAGCTTCCGCTGCTGGCGGCGTCGATGCCGGCGCCGGAGCTTCAGCCGCCGCGGCGGGGGCCGGATCGGGCCTGGCGACGGCTGCTGGCTCGACCGGCGCAGGCTTGTCGGTCACCGCGGGCTTGGGCGGGGCGGCTTCCGCCGATGCCACGGGATCCGGGGACGCAGCAACGTCAGGCACGGTTGCGCTGGCCACGACAGGCCTGGACGGCTTCGGACGAGCGACCGGTGCGGGCTCGGGATCATCAGGAACGATTTCGCTGCGCACGACGATGGGCTGACGTGGCGCCGGCGGCGCTTCGGCAGCAGGAGGCGGCGGCGCCTCCACGGCCGGTTTCGTCGATGTGCTGACTGTTTCGCATGCCAGCAGTGAAAGAGACACCGCCACGAGAAGCACGGGTTTTGTTTTTTGTATCCGACTGGTCACGTCCCGACTCACCCACTTACCATCAAGAATTCAATCCTAGCTCCGGACTGAACCGATTCACCACACACGAGCGAATGCAGTCGGGCATTGCCACAACTTTCCGCAGGCAGGGTAAACCTTCGCAGGTGCAACCAGCGATGGCGCAAATGAAAACGGCAGGCTGCGCGCGCAACCTGCCGTTAGCATTGCTTGTGGCGGGACTTCAGCCCGCGTGACGCATCGATCGCAGGAAGCCGTCGATCTCGCGACGCAGGCTCTCCGAATTCTCGGTCAGCACGGTCGAGACCCTGCGCAGTTCCGAGGCCGCGTTGTCGGCATCGGATGCAGCTCGCGCCACGTTGCCCACGGACTGGCTGACTTCCTGCGTGCCGGACGCTGCCGTCGCCATGGACCGCGCGATCTGCTCGGTGGCGCTGCCCTGCTGGCCCACGGCCGTCCGAATGGCCAGGGCGATCTGGTCCATCTCGGAGATGCGGTTGCTGATGGCGCGGATGGCATCGACGGTCTGCATCGTCGCAGCCTGGCTTGACGAGATCTGGGCCGAGATTTCCTCCGTCGCGCGCGCTGTCTGGTTGGCCAGGTTCTTCACCTCGCTGGCAACGACCGCGAAGCCCTTGCCCGCTTCACCTGCCCGGGCTGCTTCAATCGTGGCGTTGAGCGCGAGGAGATTGGTCTGCGATGCGATGTCGTTGATCATCTTCACGACCTCGCCGATCTTCTGGGACGCCTGCGCCAGGCCCTGGACTGTCGTATCCGTCTTCCTGGCGTCATCAACGGCGGCAGCGACGAGTTCAACCGAACGCTCGACCTGGCGGCTGATCTCGTGGATCGACGCGGACAGCTGCTCCGAGGCACTTGCCGCGGTCTGGACACTGCCGGACGAGTGCTCGATTGCATTGGCGACCGCGCCCGTCTCGGTGCGGGCAGTTTCGGCTGCGATGGCCATCTTGCCCGCAGAGCTCGACACGTCGGTGCTCGACTGCACGACTGCGCCGACGATCTTGCCAACCGAAGCCTCGAAGCGGCTCGCGAGGTCGGCCTGGAGCTGCTGCTCCTTGACGCGCTGCTCGGCGCTGAGGGTTTCAAAGAGGCGGAAGGTCTGCTGCGAAAAATAATGGGACAGGAACGCCACGATCAGCGCGATGATCGCCGTCGCATACAGGGCGTAGTTCGATGCCGTCATGTAGAACTCGGCCTCTGCGGTGACGCTCTTCTGGTACTCGTCGAGCGCATTGGTCATGGCTTCCATCCGGTCTTCCACGACCGTGAACTGCTTCTGGAACGCCGGATACTTTGCGGCGTATTCTTCGGCAGAAGACAGGGCTGCCTTGGACGTCGCCAGTGTCGACTGGTGATAGGCCATCACGGTGGGAAGCAAGTCTTCGATCTTGGCCTTCACCTCGTCCGGAAGCGGCAGTTTGAGGTTTTCCTTGACGAGGTTCTCAAATGTACTGCCGTGATCCTTCACGTCGGCGAGCACCTCCTGCACCTTCGCCGGATCAGCCCCTTCCAACGCAATCTGTCGCGCGTAGAGAACGTCGCTGCGCATCGCGTCGTGCATCATGTCGGACGCGGTCTGGTTCGTCAGGGCCGTGCCGGCCACTGATGTCCGGTTGATGACGCCCTCGAGCGCCCCCATGCCCCAGATGGACGCTCCACTCAGGACGACCACGCAACCCACGAACGCAATCGTAATGATCAGACTGCGCGTCTTGATGCTCAGGTTCTTCATAAAGTGCCCCTCATGGCAGAATCGGCAAGATGCCGCCGCACAGCCTGCTTATGCCAATGTTGGTAAATCACACCTTAATCGCGTGCTGCGTGAAGGCCGTGTCCGGCTCGCTACCAGTCGGTATGGCGAGAATGCAACGCAAGTCGTTTGCAGACGCGCCAACCACAAACCCTTCAGCAGATCACCCGGCGTTCCTCACAAAACCTGCGAAACGGTCGACGGCCGTGCGGAGCTTTCCAGACTGCGAGGTAAGGGACTCGGAGGCCTGAGAGAGGCGACCGGCCACTTCGCCCGTCTCGGCTGCCACCTGGGACACGTTGGACAGCGCGCTGCTGACCTGCGTGGTGCCAGCTGCCGCTGCCGACATGCTGTGCGAAATCTCCCGGGTGGCTTCTTCCTGCTGGCTCATCGCCGTGCGGATCGCGACGGTGATCGAGTTCATCTCGGAAATGCGTTCGCTGATCTTGCGGATTGCCGAGATCGCCACGTCCGTCACCGACTGGCTGGATGAAATCTGCTTGGAGATTTCCGCTGTCGCCTGTGCGGTCTGGTTGGCCAGGTTCTTCACTTCGGAGGCCACGACCGCAAAGCCCTTGCCCGCCTCGCCTGCCCTCGCCGCCTCGATGGTCGCGTTGAGCGCCAGAAGGTTCGTCTGGGCGGCGATGTCGCTGATGATGCTCACCACGTCGCCGATCTTCTGCGATGCGCGCGCGAGGTCCTGAACGGTTTCGTCGGTGCGCCGGGCGTCGGAGACCGTTTCGGAGACGAGATCCGCCGAGCGGACGATCTGCCGCGAGATTTCCTGGATCGATGCGTTGAGCTCTTCGCCCGCGCTGGCCGCCGTCTGGACGTTGGTCGCCGCCGAGTCGAGGGCGGTCGCCACGGTTCCCGCCTCGCGGGTGGTGGACTCTGCCGAGGCGGTCATCGCCCGCGCAAATGACTCGACTTCGGATGCGGCCTGCGCAACCGCGGATGCAATCGCGCCGACCTGCGCCTCGAACTCGGTTGCCATCTGCTGCCGGGCCTGCGTTCTTTCCTGCCGCGCGCGATCGGCATTTTCCTTCTGCTCGCGGTTCAGGCGCTCGATCTCGAGGCCATTGCGGCGGAACACGTCGAGCGCCCTGGCCATCGCGCCGATTTCGTCCTTCCTGTCGAGAAATGGTATAGTGTCACCGAAATTACCCTGCGCGACCGTCACCATGCTTGCTTCAATGCGCTTGAGCGGCTGCACCACGGTACGGCGCTGCAGCCACGCCGACAGGGACGTCACCAGCAGCGCCAGCAGCGTGGAAACGACCAGCAGGTTCTCGGCGAACTCCGTCGATGCCACAGATGACTCGACAAATACGGCCTGGCCGGACTCGATCTTTCCGGAGAGGGCTTCCATTGCGTCTTCCATGCGCGAGAACGCGACCTGGAACTTTTCGTACAGTGCCGGATAGGCGTCCGGCCGCTCATAGGCCGCGCGCGCGGTAGCAAGCGCTTCGGCCTGATAGGCGTCGGCAACCGGAAGCACGTTCGCAAACTCCTTCCTGAGTTCCGCTGACTGGGTCAGCGCCATGCTTTCCTTCAGCTTCGCGATCAGGCTTTCACCGTGCTCCCTGATTTCAGCATAGGATTCCCTGGAAGCCTCAGCCTTGCCGGCCTGCGCATTCTGGCGTGCAACAAGCACGTCCGAATGGAGGGCGTCGTGCATCATGTCGGCGAAGTTCTGGTTTCCGAGGACGAGACCGTTATCTGCCGTGTCCTTGACGGACTGCTCCAGCGTCATCATTCCCCACCAGCCGGACGCGGTGACGAGCAGGACGTTCACGATCGCAGCGATCGCCAGGATGATGGCACGGCCGGAGATTCCGAAGCTGAACATGAGAACTGGTACCCTCTGGTAGCCCCAAAAAGAATCAGCAGTTAGGGCTCACTGTTGAAGGGTGAACGTCCTCCCGGCGGGTAAACATGTACTTAATTCAGGGGCAAATTTGATCCGGCACGCCGCCTGCATCAGACTGGCCAGAGACGGCTCGCGCGGTCCAGGGCGTGCCGAAAAGGGACATAGTGGGAGTACATGTGATGCGTAAAGTCATTACCCTGACGGTTTTTGCAGGCCTTGCCCTGGCGGGAGTGGCCGGTGCCGCCCAAACGGCTCCTGCGGACAAGGTGGCGGCGTGCCAAAAGGAGGCAAAGGCGGGATACGCCCTTGCATGGCGCATGGAACCGTCGCTGCGTCCGAGCATCGAAAGCCACCGCAAGAGGATGTCTGAAGCCTGCGCGGCATTTGCCTCCGGAAAGTCCGATTCCATCGGCGTCCTGACACGCTGCCTCAGGGAAACATCATCGGGACCGGCGCACGTGCAGCGCGCCCGCAACCAGGACCATGCGCATATCGAGCGCCAGCGCGAGCTGTGCCGGGAACTTGGTGGTGCCCGCGCCGGCGCGCAGCAACCCGCCGCCCGCTAGGCGCAACGCCTCAATCCGCGAGAATGGCAGGCGCCCCCGTGGCGCCTGCGTTGTTCTGGGGACGCCTCAGTCCAGCGACCAGTTCTTGTTCACCGACAGGCGAAGGCCGAACACGAACACATCCTCCACGGAACCATCAAGACCCGGGCTCATCACCCACTGGACGTCCGGCTGGATCGTGATGTTTTCCGTCAGGTTCGTGAAATAGGTCAACTCGATGTTGATCTCGTGATCTTCGGGATCACCGATCGTCGACAGGAACTTGTCACTTCCGTTTGCCAGCATGAATCCGAGACCGATCTGGTCTTCCGGCCAGGCGGGGATCAGGCCCGTCGCCACAAGCGTGGCGCTGAAGAATGTCGAAATCGGACTCACGTCCTCGTTCGCCACGCCGAGACGAACCGAACCCGACAGGTTGAAGCTGTCACCCTTGTCTGCAGACATCAGACGCTCTTCAAGGGCCACATATGCGCCGATGTTGGTGTGCTGCGCGTCATCCACCAGGTCATCGGCTTCTTCGGTATAGGTCCAGGCCCCGAGCGACCACAGGCGGCCGTCACGGGCGATGCCCGTTTCCGCGGCAAGCAGCAAGCCGTCCCCGTCCTGGAAATCGATGGTCGTGCGCTTGGGATGGTCCGGATTGCCCGGAACACCGTCAGCAATCGTTCCCCTCAGGTAGACATCATCCTCGAACTGGTAGTTGACGCGAACCGCAAGGCTCGTGACCGGCCACATCGAAGGGCCATTCAGTCCGGATTGCGCGAAATCCGTTCCGCTGCCGTGCGCTGCATTGAGGAACAGCGCCCGTACCTCGCCTGCGTCGAACTCGGATGCCACGTCGTAGAGGCCAAGCCTGATGGAGCCCTTGCCTTCCGCGAAGGACTGATCGATCCAGGCCTCGACGATCCGCACGGCCTCGACGCCGGTTTCAATGTTCGAAATCCCGTTGAAGTCGGCCGCGAGTTCGCTCACGCTGTTGCCGTTCGTGTAGAGCGCATACACAAAGGCCTGTGCTCCCTTCCAGCCCGTCAGCCGCTCGAGATCGAGCGAAAGCTGAAGATCGAGGTCATCCAGGTAGACGAGGTCCCGGTCTGCTCCACCCGCCGAGACGCTCCAGATGTCGCCCGTGTAGGTCAGCGCAAGCTGCGCCGCCGGCGTTTCCTCCGCCGGCGCCTGCGCCGGTTCGTCTGACAACGCAGGCGTCGCGCAGGCCATGCCCACCATAGCCGCACAACATGTCGATGCCATCCAGAACCGGCGCATAGGATGCCCCCTTGCAAATCACCGCATTAACGCTTCGGCAAGGTGGAGCCGTATTGACTAACGAGGCGTTAATTCAGTGTGGGTTCGGGGACACGGTGGAATCTCAAGCGGCGCGCCGGGTTTCATTCAGCCCCCTTACCATCCGGTCGAGTGCCTCGTCCCGCCGGTGCCGGACCGTGTCACGGTGCGCACCGATTATGCGTGACGCCCTCGATGGGCCCATGCCGCGTCCACATGTCAGCCAAAGCGCTACAGCGAGATGCGGCTTTTCCTGCAGGTGAACGAACCAGCCAAACGTCTCGTGCATGCGGTCGATTGCGCGGGGAGACGCCGCCGCCAGGCGGGTCGTGAGTTCACTCTCGAGCACGCTCTCCACCATGTCGGAGACAAAGAGTGGCCAGGTCGAAAAGTATCCGCGCACCTTCTGTTCGGGCAGGCGCCTCAGCGTGTCACATGCTTCCCTGATGCGCTCGGCCACGGCTTTCCTGTTCCAGGTCACCCGCGCCTCCTTCCCGTCCCGCGATTTGGCGAGCCCGGCTTATAATTTTGATCCGGGGACCGATTTACTGCCGTTTTCTGGGTCATACCGTTGACACCTCCTTATATTGGCTTATATGAATGGAACAAAACAGGAATACAATATGCCCTCCGGCAGTACTCCACATGGAAAGCAGTCGCGCGCCCCAGCCGCTGCGCCAGGACTTCGCCTGCGTGAACTGCGCCTGCAGCGAGGCCTGACGATGGCCGAACTTGCGTCGCGCATCGGCGTGTCGCAGCCGGCGATCTCGCAATGGGAAACAGGACGTGAAAAGCCCGGGCGCGACAGCCTCGCCAGGCTTGCGGGCGCGCTCGGCGTAAGCACCGAAGAACTTTCAATCGCGCCCGCCACTGCCTCGCCCGGCACGGAACCGGTGGTGTCCATCCAGTCCATGCCCGTCGACGTGCCCGTGTTCGGCACCGCTGTCGGCGGCGAACAGGGCGACTTCAGCTTCAATGGCGAAGTCACCGATTACGTGCGGCGGCCGCAGGGCGTGGCGCGCCTGCGCAACCTCTACGCGCTGTGGGTGACGGGAGATTCCATGGCGCCGTGGAACTGCAGCGGCGACCTCATCTACGTGACGCCGTCACGGCCACCAGCCCCCGGAGACCACGTCGTGGTCGAACTTCAGGGCGCGACCGCAAACGAGCCTGGAACCGCAATGGTGAAGCTGCTGGTGGCGAAGACGCCGACACATCTGAAGCTCAGGCAATACAATCCCGAGCGGGAATTCCAGCTTCCCCTGGCCAAGGTGAAGTCCCTGCACAAGGTGCTGAGCCTGCGCGAGCTTCTGGGTGTCTAGGCCGGTGAAGGACGCTAGCCTTCGCTCAGCCTTTCGAGCTCGTCGATTATGGCCTTTGCCGTATCCAGAAGATCGATCGCGCGATCCAGCACGGCGTCGAGGTCGGCAAAGCTCGGATCCTTCACCAACTCGGTGACGGCCGTCTTCAACCGCTTCACCTGGGCGAAGAACACGCGCAGCAGGTCCTTCAGGTTCTGAGGCAGGCTGGAGGCGAGCATCAGTTCGCCATACTTGTCCCAGAACGAGGTGCTGAGCTTCTTTCCTTCGGAACGGATGCGATCGGCCACGCGCCGACGGTCACCGGCATCGTTCAGGTTTACGCCCTGGTCGATGATGGCCTTTGCAATTTCCACTGCAGCGACCGTGTTGTCGCGCATGGCTTCGCCGAACTCGCGCGCGATCTCCTCGGGGTCAGCCGTGCGGCTGGACGGCTTCAGGCGCGGCAAGCCCGCATCCGCGAGCAGCACGCGCGATCCGGCCTCGACCAGCGCCGGGATGCAGCCCTCGAATGTCGTGACGGCGGAGGCGATCGCGGGAAAGTTCTTGCCCGCCGCCAGGCGCATCTCGAGTTTTGCAACGCGCGAAGACAAGGCACTGGCGTCCTTGCGGCGCGGCAGGCTCGCGCCCAATGCCGCGCACAGGAGCACACCCGCTCCGACCCCGGTCGTGAAGACCAGGAGCGTGTCATCGCTCAGACTGATCCCGCCCAACACATCCATCGCTGCCCCCGCACGCGTCTCTCGCCAGCCCGACAGTAACCCTGTTCGGGTGGTACCCCTGACAGACGATCCGTGCTTATGGCGCTGCCGTCAAGCAACGCCTTGTTCCGCCGTTCGGATTCAACGGGATTATGCAGCAATTGCAACGCCATTTCGCCCTGCAGGCGAATTTCGAATCCCGGCTTCCCCGGCGATGGGATATGCTGGCGGCCGTAGCATCATCCATGCGATCCAACGAGAAGCCCCATGCTCCTGGTCCTGTTTGGCCTGTCGCTCTGCGTGATCATCGCCAGCATCATTCGCCGTCCCAGGCTCGTGTGGCAAAAGGGTGTGCTGCTGCTTGCCGTGGTCACGTTTCTTGCCGTGTGCGTGGCGTGGACGATCGAGTTCGTGCTGCAGCGTGCGTGACGGGACTTGAGCCTGCCCCAAGGGCCGGGCTGATCGTGCCCCATCCGGAAAGACGGTACCCAAAATGCGAGACGGAAACCGCAAACCTAACAGTTTTGCCGACGCGCCAGCGGCGATTGCGGAGCAATTCGGCATTTCGGTGAAGGCCCTGCGGATTTACGAGGACATGGGACTTGTCCGCCCGGCCCGCACGCAGTCGGGTTGGCGCGCCTATGGACCACGCGATCTTGAGCGGCTGGCGATCATCGTGGCCCTGAAACAGCTGGGGCTGCCACTCCGGCGGATCAAGGCCATCATGAGCGGCAGTGTCTCCATCGACAGCACGCTTGCACTCCAGGAAGCCGCCCTTGAGGAAAGCCAGGCAAAAACGGCGGAGGCGCTGCGCCTCGTTCGCAGCGCTCGCGCCCGCATCGCATCGCACCAGGTCCTGTCTCCGGAGGAACTCGCAACCGTCGTCAGGAGCACAAGGATGAATGACGCGAAGTGGACTGCCCGGCTGGAAGACATGGCCCGCCGGCACTATACGCCCGAGCAGCTCGCGCAGATCCGGTCACGCACATTTACCGCTGAAGACCAGAAGCGCGTCGGCGATGCCTGGGAACGCATCTGGGCGGACATTGACGCGCTGGGAGATGCACCCTCCACCACGTCGGCCGCGGCGCTGTCCATCGGACGGCGTGCCATGGCGCTCATCCATGAGTTCACGCAGGGTGACCCGGCACTGTTTCGCGCAGCGGGCGCAATGAACAGCGAACTCCTGCAGGACCCGGACGCGGCAGCCCGCATGAAGACAACACAGAAGCACTGGGTGTTCCTTGGCGCGGTGATGAAGGAACTCAAGACCCGCGACGGCCAGGTTTAAACCTGCGACGATTTGTTCACTTTTTGTTTTCGGCGATTTCGGCGATGTTCGGCATCGAAATCACTGATCATGGATGATTGCGGGTGACGGACAGCCGTCGCTGGCCGCCTGGCCCCGATCTCCTCATCACTTCCGGTAAATCGCAACGAACTGCGTGATCTGGGACTTGTCCTTCACGCATGCGCCCTTGTCACCGATCCGCGCCCTGTACACAGGAATACCCGCGGACGAGGACTGGAACGGGTCACGCTGGCGCGCGTGGTAGGCGGAAGCATCCGCAGCCGGCGTGCCGGATGACTTTTCGTAACTCGCCCCTTCAAGCGGGATCAGGATCATGCGGCCGTCGACGGACGCCTGGAACATGATCGGTTTCGGGTTCTGGCTTTGCACCCAGAGGCAGTCGTCCACCTGCTTGAACAGGATCTCGGCGCAGGCTTCGCCGCAGGGGCTGGCGCCCGCTTCAATTTCCGCCTGGGTCGGCAGCTGAAGCGCTGCAACGGCTGGCGCCGGCGGCACGGGCACAGCGGCGACGGGCTGTTCAGGCTTGACGCGCGGCACCGGGCGCACGGCAGCGACCTGAACCGGTGCTGCCACGGGCGTGGGCGCGGGAGTGGACGCAGGCGCCGCCGGAACTTCGACAGTGGCAACAGACGCGTCGGGCTTGGCCCTGGGCGTCGCAACTTTCGGGACCGCCGGCACCGGAGCTGTCGTCGCGGACGTCGTCTTCAGCGTGAAGTCCGGCGCGTCCGGCATCTTTCTCACGGAGGTGAATACTGCCTGGTATTGAGGAGAGCCTGGCGAACTGCTCACGCATGCTGCCTTGTTGACCTGCCTGAAGGTTTCTCCTGGCGGAAGCACCGTTGCGAGCAGGGTCTCGGTGGCATTGAACAGCGAGAACTTCACCGGCTTGTCGGACGCGTTCTTCCAGACGCAACCATCATCGGAGAGCACGATGCTGTCACACGCATCGCCGGCGCATGCGGGCGCGGATCTCGCGACCGGCGCCACCGCGGCAGCCAGGCCCAGCACGGTCCATGTGGCGACAAGACGGATCCCTGAAGAACGCATCGCACACCTCTCCAACGAACAAGCGAGGGTTGCAAATTAATTCATGAAGGACTGTGGATGAAGCAATTTCTGGAGCCGACCAAGTACAGGCTGATCCCGGAAAACCGCGCTTCAGCGACGGATGCGCTTGAGACCGATGGCATTTGCCGTCAAGCGGTCGATGGTGCGCTGCGAAAGCAGGGAAAGGATGACCTTGCCCATGCTCGGCCGGCTTACGTCATAGCGCGGCTTGGGAAAGCGGGAGGTAATGGCGCGACGGACCACCTGCCCGATGCGCTCGGCGGGAAGACCCGCCTTTCCCTGCTTTATCGCCATGAACTTCACATTCTCGATCGAGCGGGCGAAGGCCGTGGTGGCATACGGTTCGATGTCGATTTCCTTGGCCTTGTCCCAGATCGGAGTGGCCACCATGCCCGGCGCCACGACGATGACGTCGATGCCGTAGACCATCATTTCCTGGCGGAGCGCCTCGGAAAGGCCTTCAAGCCCGAATTTCGAGGCCGCATAAGGTGCGAGGAAAGGAGAGGCCCGCTTTCCGCTGGCCGAAGAGATATTGATGATGCGGCCGGGCTTGCCCTTCAATCCCTTGTCGACGCCGAGCAATGGCGCGAAGGCCTGGGTGGTGATGACCACGCCGGTAAGGTTCACGTCCAGCTGCTTCCTGAAGTCGGCAACCGGCAGGTAAACCACCGGACCCGCCACCGCGATCCCTGCATTGTTGATCAGCGCGGTCAACGTCTCGCCGTTCAGCGCCGAGCGCACGCGCGCGGCGGCTGTCTTGACGGCTTTCTCGTCGGTGACATCAAAAACGAGCGGAAAGAACCCCGTGCCGAGCTCTGCGGAGAGGCGCTTGGCGTCCTCTTCCTTGCGCACGCTGCCATAGACCCGGAAACCGGACGCGAGAAGCGTGCGGGCTGTCGCGAGGCCAATGCCACTCGACACCCCCGTAATCACGACGGATTTCTGCGTCTTTCCCATCGCGAGTTCGCCCCGATCCCCAATCGTCTGTATACCGCAAAAGTCCCCGGTTTTTAATGAATTGTGCGAGAGGTCTTGAGGATGAGACTCGTTGCCGCTCTAATGACGCAGCCAGCAGCACGCTGGCTGAAAACGAGGCATTCCATGCGGATCCGGCCAATTGCTGCAACGACCCTTGCTTTTTTTGCGTGGGGGCTTGCATTCGCCTCCGAGGAGAATGTCGACGGCGACCGGCTTTCGGAGTGCTATGGCATCTACGATGCCATGGTGGGACTTGGCGAGGCGGGCAAGATCCCTGCCGAGGAGCGTGCGCGCTTCGAGACCCAGCGCGCGAAGGCCGAAAGCCTTGCCATGGAGAAGCTGAAATCCGAGGGGCTGAGCGAAGACCTCGCGCGCGAGCAGCTTGAAGGACACGCGCTGTACATGCGCAGCGAACTGCGAGAGATCCGGGACGGCGGGGTTGGCATCTACAACATCGAAGAGATGCGCACGCTGGCACTTGCCTGCGATCCCCTGATGTCAAAGTAAACAACCCCTGAATTCCGGACCGCAGCGGCCCGGCTAGCCTTGCGCTTCCTGCACATTGTCCGGTGCGACCTAGTGGCCGCGCTGGCGACCCCTTGATTCAGGTCAAGGCTGTGACGGGTGCCAAAATGCTGTGTTCGCGCTGGACGTTTCTCATCCGAGTCGCGAGGGGCCCATGCAGCCATCATCTGAACAGCAAAAGGTCCGGCTGGACCTGTTTGCCGTGCCTGCCTTGTTCGTATTCCTGTTGTTCCTGGCGTTGACCGTATCCGTGAAGACCGCGGACCACCTGATGTCGATCCAGGCGGCGACATTCATGGTCGGGTTTGGCCTGGCCATCCTCTGGATGGTTCGGCGCTACGCCGAAGGCATCCCTGCAGAGGACAACGCGCCCTACGACAATGACATCGTCAAGGCCGGTGTCATCGCGTCGATGTTCTGGGGCATTGCCGGCCTGCTCGTCGGCCTGATCATCGCGTTGCAGCTGGCCTTTCCGAACATCTTCTACTTCAGCGAGCTGCCGTGGACGAATTTCGGCCGTCTTCGCCCGCTGCACACGTCAGCCGTGATCTTCGCGTTCGGCGGCAACGTGCTGCTGGCGACGTCGTTCTATGTGGTCCAGCGGACCTGCAAGGCGCGCCTGGCCGGAGGCCTCTGGCCCTGGTTCGTCTTCTGGGGCTACCAGACCTTCATCCTCGTTGCCGGTACCGGCTACCTGCTCGGCGTCACGCAGGGCAAGGAGTACGCGGAGCCCGAGTGGTAC
>CAZYFM010000074.1:0-16974 GCA_964646885.1 uncultured Flavobacteriaceae bacterium | reverse complement strand
TCCGCGACACCTTGATCGAACAGGCCGAGCAGGGCGTCGATTACTTCACCATCCACGCCGGCGTGCTCTTGCGCTACGTGCCGCTCACCGCCAAGCGCATGACCGGCATCGTCAGCCGCGGCGGCTCGATCATGGCCAAGTGGTGCCTCGCCCACCACAAGGAGAGCTTCCTCTACACGCACTTCGAGGAGATCTGCGAGATTCTTGCGGCCTACGATGTCAGCTTCTCGCTGGGCGACGGCTTGCGTCCGGGGTCGATTGCCGACGCCAACGATGCCGCACAGTTCGCCGAACTGGAGACGCTTGGCGAACTCACGAAAGTCGCCTGGAAGCATGGCGTGCAGGTGATGATCGAAGGCCCTGGCCACGTGCCGATGCACAAGATCAAGGCGAACATGGACAAGCAGCTCGCCGTCGGCGGCGAGGCCCCGTTCTACACGCTTGGTCCGCTGACCACTGACGTTGCACCCGGATATGACCACATCACGAGCGCGATCGGCGCGGCCATGATCGGCTGGTTCGGCACTGCGATGCTTTGCTATGTCACGCCGAAGGAGCATCTCGGCCTCCCAGACCGGGACGACGTCAAGCAAGGCGTCATCGCCTACAAGATTGCCGCCCACGCAGCGGATCTTGCAAAGGGGCATCCGGCAGCGCGGCTCTGGGATGATGCATTGTCGCGCGCACGTTTCGAGTTTCGTTGGGAGGACCAGTTCAATCTCGCACTCGATCCGGAAACAGCGCGCGCCTATCATGACGAGACGCTGCCGAAGGAAGCACACAAGACGGCGCACTTCTGCTCGATGTGTGGCCCGAAGTTCTGCTCGATGAAGATCACGCAGGACGTGCGCGACCACGCCGCCCGGATCGCCGAGAAAGAGCGCGGCATGGCTGAAATGAGCGAAAAGTTCGCCAGGTCGGGCGGTGAAGTCTATCTGCCTGCAAAAGGCGCCGCGGAGTAGCTCGCGCCCCGCGCGATGAATGGCGGCTGAACCGGAGATTGAAGCCCGGTTCAGTTCGCCTGTGCCACAGTCACATCCGCAACTGCAGGAAGCTGTGCCATGCGCAAGGGATCGAGCGAAACAAACAGGACAAAGTCGCGGGAGGCTCGTGACCTCCTTCTGATGACGGCCGCATTCGTCCTTCTTGCGCTGATTCAGCAAGTCACCTGATTTGCCAGTTAACCACGCAGCTTAAGGCTCTTTCCGCCTCATCATGCGAGACGGTGCGTGCTAGAACTCTTCTCTGTGGGGACGCCCTGAACTCGGGATCCGGGGCGCCGAAGGAGATGATGATGGGACGCATGATTGCAGCGATTGCTGCCGCACTGGTGTTTTTGACCTCAGCCGCATTCGCGGAGGATGCCATCAATCCGGCGAAGTGGTCCAAGAACCAGTGGCGCAGCGACCTGTTCGATACCTACCCTACCTATCCCCGGCACTTCAGGACAAAGGTGATCCGGCACGAGACCGTGATCAAGAATATTGTTGTTGTCGCGAATAACGGCGAACAGGAGAGCGCCACGCCCGTTCCGGCCGCGCGCCCCAGGCTGATCCGTATCGATGGCGCGTCGCCGTCACACGTCAATGTTCGATCAGTTTCCGGCTCGGCCCGCGGCTGCACCGGGGCCCTCGTGATTACGTGGGCCGGCGACCGCGCTGTTTCGAAATGCAGGCGCGCGGCCCAGACCCGAACGTCCGGCGAAGGTCCCTAGTTCTTCAGGCTGCCGCGTGATCTGGGAGCGCATCCCGTCCACGCACGAGATCCGCGAAGGTCGCTTCAAACTCCCCTGAGAGGGCCTCGGTAAACTTTACCTGCAGCGCGGCCCCTGAATTGCGCAGCACAATGAAGGGTATCACCGACTGGCGGATGATAAGCATGCCGGTTGCGCCCTGCTGCAGCGGCGGGCACCGGGAAAGTTGAGCCCCGCCGCGGGACAGGTCATCAACCCTGACGGATGCGTTCGACGGCGCCAGAATTCTCGCGTCGATGTCAACGCGGTAACGACGCTGGAGGCGGCGATCAATGTCGTCTGCCGTCGATTTCAAAATCTCGACCACGACGCTGCCCAGGCTTGTCACGGCCTGGCCAACGGTCAGCGAAACAGACTTGACGCTGTCGGCCGTCCGCACGGTCGTCTCGAACTCTGCGTCCACACTCGACATCGCCTGCGTGACGCCCTTCACCGCGGAAAGCGACTGGCTGGCATTTCTTGCAATTTCCTCGGTGGCGCTGCTCTGCTGCTGCATGACGGCGGCAATGGCGCTCGCGGCTTCGTCGACCTCCCCGATCAGCGACTGGATCGAGTCTGTCGCCGCAACCGTATCCTTCGTTGCCTGAAGGACCTGATCGATCTGCCGACGGATTTCCTCGGTGGAACGCGTGGTCTGCGTCGACAGCTGCTTTACTTCGTTCGCCACCACGGCGAAGCCCTTGCCCGCGTCCCCTGCCCGTGCCGCCTCGATGGTCGCATTGAGCGCCAGCAGGTTCGTCTTGTTGGCAATCTCTCCAATCAGCGACACCACCTCGGAGATCTTTGCCACCACGGATGACAGGTTCGACATCTTGTCGCGCGCGACGGCGCCAGCGTCTACCGCTCTGCCCGTCGTGCCGGCGACCGTGGATACCTTGTCCGAGATCTCGCGGATCGAGTTTGTCAGTTGCTCCGTGGCGGCAGCGATGAGGTTTGTCGAATTCAAAGCCTGCTCTGTCGCTGCGCTGGCTTCCATCGTGGCAGCGCGCGCACGCTGCACGCATTCGGCCATGGCCACTGCACTGTCAGTCATTGTCGCCGTCTGGTGCGAGGCGTCGTTGAGGGACCCTGCGGCGTGATCCCGAATGGCCGTCACGGCATTGCGCAGGTTCAGGTTGGACACCACGCTCTTCTGGAACACCTCGATGGTGTGAGCGAGAGCGCCGAGTTCATCCCTGCGACCCCTGTAGCTTCGCCGAAGCCGGGACGACGTATTGCCGGCCGCAAGCCCGGTCATGGCCGCAGACATGTCCTGCAGCGGAACGACAACCTTCAGCCTGATCAGGAACAGACCGGCCAGCGAAACGAACGCAGCACCCAGCGCTGCGAGGAACATCATCTGCTCGTAATAGGCGTTTGTGCTTGCGGCTTCGGCCTCAAGCGCCAGGTTCTTCTGCGTGGCACCCTTCACGATCCGGTCAATCACGGCGCGGTGGCGGGCATAGTCATCCGACATCTCGGCGTAGGCCTTTCGCGCAGCGTCGATGTCTCCCTTCTGCAGCGCAGGGATAAAGGATGTCTCGAACGTGCTGTAGAACGCCTCTGCGGGCGCGTGCGCCTCCGTGGTCAGCTGCGCCTGCAGCGCCGGGTCGAAGCCCGCGTCGAGCCAGAACCTGTGCCTCGCATCATACTCTTCCCGCAACTTCGCGACATGATCCGCGTGCTTCGCGGCCATGCCGGGGTTGTTCAGTGCCAGGGTCGCCTCAAGATAGGACTCGATGATGTATTCGGGGGGCGGCAGGATATCGGCAATCAGGTCCTTCCCCAGGACGATACGCGCATAGAGGGGACTGCCGACCCTCAGGGCGTCCAGCGACGTCCTGCTCGCATGAATCATTGCGAACAATGACGCGATGATCACCGCACCAATGATCGTCAGGAACAGGGACACTTTGAGATTGGAAATCACCGACCGGACTCCCGGATGCCATCCCACACAGAGCTAGGGGGCACGGGTTAACAACTGCTTTACCTTTTGCCGAATTCCGCCGGGTGTGGCAGATCGTCATGAAATCCTTCACTCTTCCAATACCAAGACATGAAGAGTTTTCGATACTCGACGTTTGCTTAACCCCGCTAGGGGAGAATTCGCCGTTAGTGAAAACCAGTGCGTATTTCTGGCGAGGCGGTCATGGCGCTCAAGGCGCGGGCACACGAAAGCAACCTGAGAAGCGGTGGCGCTGACAAGCGCGACGAGCGTCTCGTGCTGCATGCCGTCGACCTGTCGCCACTGGTCGAACCATTCCGCGGCAATGGCAAGCTCAGCCTTCGCTTCGAAGGCCTGCCTCCGCGCGCCCGATTTTCCAACGGCAACCGGGCTGGCGAACGTGCCTGGTCGCTGACGCCCGAAGACCTCCCTGGGCTGAGCTACGTGCTGGCGCCCGATACGGACATCGACCACACGGTGACGCTGAGGGTCGTTGGTCTTGAACGCGGCGACACGCTTGGCGTCCAGACCGTCCGGATGAAGGATACGCTGGGTACGGCAACGACTGCTGCGCCTTCGGCCCCTTCTTCTCGCGGCAATGATGAGCTGCGGGCCCATCTGGACGAGTCCAAAAAATCGCTCAGCTCCCTCGAAAGCCAGCTTGCCGACGCCCTCAAGGTGATCCAGACCCTGTCGACGCCGTCGAACCGCGACAGTGGCGCCGACCTCGAGGCCGCGAGAGCGCAGTGGAAAGTTGACGAGGCAGAGCGTCTTGCGACCTTCCAGGCCCAATGGCGCGAGGCCGAAACCGCCCGCATCAATGACCTGAACCAGCAATGGCAGAACAAGCTTCAGGATCTGGCGACACGCCACGCCGAAGAAATCGCGTCGGCCAAGGCGCAGAACAACAGCAGCGAGCTCAAGACGCTCAGGGAAAAGGTCGCTTCGCTTCAGGCCATGGTCGAAGAGCGGGAAGGCTCGCTCGGATCGACGATGAAGCGCCTGGAAGCCGCGCGTGACGAGCATTCCCACGAACTGACGGCGGCGCGATCCCGCGAGGCCAAGCTGAAGCAGGCCCTGCAGGACCTTGAGGACCAGCACGCCCGCGCACTCAAGGCCGCTGAAGAGCAACTGCGCCAGCAGGCGCTGGCCAACGGGAACGAGAGCGAGGCCATCAGGCAACTCAACGACACCGTCCGGCATCTCAAGTCCACGCTGGAGGAACGTGATCGCGTGATCGCGGAGTTCGCCAGGAAGGATGAAACCCAGCGCGCGAACGACGCCCGGCTTCGCGAAGAAGCTGCCGCCGCAATCGCCGCGCTCGAAGAGGCAAAGCGCAGGCACGAGGGCGAACTCAGTCGCCTTCGCGAACAGGCCGCCAAGGATCCGGGTGGGGCCTCTCCTGCCCTCGCCCAACTGAACGAGAACGTGCGCCACCTGCAGACCACGCTTGCCGAGCGCGAGCGCACGCTCACGGAAATGTCGAGAACCCTGGAGCAGAAGGAAGCTGCACAGGCCGCCCTTCGCACCGAAGCCGAGCAGGCTGCCACTTCCCTTGCTTCGCTCAAGAAGGCACATGCGCAGGAACTTGCGCGCGTCGAGGAAACCCTGCAGGCGGCGCGCAAGCAGCCCGCCGGCACGACTGACGGTGCCGATGGCCTCAAGGATGCCGTCAAGTCTCTCCAGGTGACGCTTGCGGAACGCGAGCAGGCCCTGACGCGCCTTTCGCGTGAACTTGAACAGGAACGTCGCAACCGGGAGGCCATGGAACTCGAAGCCCGGCACCTCCACGAGCGGCTCGAAACTGCAGAGCATACGTTTGCGCGTGACCACGCCAGGGGCCTGAGTGAAGCCGAAGCCAACTGGCAGAAGCAGTTCGCCGTCGAACTTGAGCAGATGAAGGCACGTGCAGAGGCTGCCGAGAATGCCTCAGCCGACGTGCGCAAGCGCATGCAGGACATGGCGCGGCTTGAAAGCGAGGTTTCCGCCCTGCGTTCCAGCCTGTCCGAACGCGAGGCTGCCCTGCAGGCCGAACAGGACCGGATTGCGAAGCAGTCGGAAACGCTTGCGGCGCGCGAGCAGGAAGTCAGTTCGCAGCTGCGCGGCAACCGTCCCGGGCGCACGATGCTGCGCGAGGCCCTGATTGGCGTCGCCTGCACGGTGGCGACGATCATCATCGTGCCAGCGCTTGGCTTCTGGAATCCTCCGCCGCAGGTGCTCAAGGTCGAAGTCCCCGCGTCGGCTGCAGGCGTCACCGCCCAGGCGCCTGCGCACCAGATTGCGACGGTCTCGCGAACGACACGGCTGCGCGCCGGACCTGCCAGGACTGAACGCGCGCTGCTGCGCGCTGAAAGCGGCGTCGAAGTCACCGTCCTCGAAAGCCGGGGTGAATGGCTGCGTGTGAGAATGAATTACAAGACACGCCTTGCCGAGGGCTGGATTGAGACGAGCTCCGTTGACCTCGGGCGCCCGCATCACTGACAACTGCCGTCCCGCAACGACTGCCAACTGTTACAGCAGAGACAACACTCGGGCCTTTTTCTCCGGGCATCCGGCTACCTTTGGGTAGTTAGGATTTGATTAAGCATCGCAACTTCACTGTCCCCTCACGCACAGCGGCAGTTTGAGCGCAATTGCCCCGGGACCTCGTCCACCCCGCGGCCCCAGCGCAGGATTGCCTGACAGAGGGACAACACTCATGCGCAATGCAGTATCTCTCACGGGGAACGAGCGGAGCTTCGACCCTGGAGACGTCATCGTCACCAAGACAGACCTCAAGGGACGCATCACCTATGCGAACCGGGTTTTCCTGAACATCTCCCACCTGGAGCTTGGTGGTACGCTGGATCAGCCGCACAGCCTGATCCGGCACCCGCAGATGCCCAGGTGCATTTTCAAGTTCCTGTGGGAGCGCATCGAAGCCGGCAAGGAGATCTTTGCGTACGTGCTGAACCGCGCGATGAACGGGGACCATTACTGGGTCTTCGCGCATGTCACCCCCTCCATCTCCGAGGGCGGACAGATCAACGGGTACCACTCCAATCGGCGCGTGCCTGACCGTCGCATCGTCAGCGACACCATCAAGCCGCTGTACGATGAGCTTCTCGCCATCGAACAGGGCCGTGTAAGCGGGCGCAAGGACGGCCTGCAGGCCAGCTATGATGCGCTTCACCAGAAACTCCAGAGCAAGGGATTGGATTATGACCGTTTTATCTTCTCCCTCTAACCTGCTTCGGCTTTCTGCTGGCGCGTTCATCGTCTCGGTGCTCATCACGGCCTATGTCGTGTTCACTTCGGGGTTTGGCCTTTCGGCGATCGCAACACTTTTCCTGAGCGCCGCATCTGCTGCCATCGCGGCGGGATGCTTCCTGCTGAACCGCCGCCTCGCCGAAGCCGCGTCCATCATGAAGGACATGCGTCGTGGCCAGCTTGAGCGGCGCATCATGCCGATCACCGAGGTCGGCGCGCTCGGCGAACTGCTCTGGGCCGTGAACGAGTTTGCCGACAATGCGGACGCCTTTGTCCGCGAAGCCGGCGCTTCGCTGAATGCCGTGAGTTCGCACATCTACTACCGGCGCGTGATCGAAACAGGCATGCACGGCTCGTTCCTCCACGGCGCGCGCATCATCAATCGTGCCACGAAGACCTTCGAAGACAAGGTTTCGTCATTCTCGAAGGTCACGGACACCTTCAAGTCTGCCGGCGGCGAAGTCTCGCTCAGCCTGAAGGCCGCGGCATCCGACCTGCAGAGCCAGCTGGGCGGAAATGCAACTACTGCCAGCGGGCAGCCGTCGAGCAACAGCCTGCAGACCGTCGCTGCAGCTTCGGAAGAACTCACGGCATCGATCCGCGAAATCAATCACCAGGTACACAAGAGCCTCGACGAGGCACGGACCGCGGTGGCCAAGGCAACCGAAACCGACAAGGAGGTCAGCAAGCTGGTCTCGGCGGCGACGAAGGTTTCCGATGTGGTCAACCTCATCCGGGCCGTCGCGGCGCAGACCAACCTGCTCGCGCTCAACGCGACGATCGAAGCCGCGCGCGCCGGCGAAGTCGGAAAGGGATTTGCGGTCGTGGCCTCGGAGGTCAAGCACCTGTCGAACCAGACTGCGAATGCAACCGACGAAATCACGGCGCAAATCAGCGAGATCCAGTCAGCGGTGAACCTCGTGGCCGCGTCGCTCAACGATACCCGCTCGACCGTTTCGCAGATCGAGACATCGTCCTCAGCCATCGCCGCCGCGATGGAGGAACAGACGGCGGCAACCAACGAAATCGCGCGCAGCGTCGATTTCACGGCCACGAGCCTGAGCCAGTCCGTTGGCGTCATGGAGCGCGAGTCCACACGCCTCGTCGAGGAGATCGACAAGTTCCTCGGCGAACTCAAGAAAGTGATCTGAACGAAAGTGTTCCCTCCCCGACCGGCATGACGGTCGGGGAGCATTGATGCCCCGGAAGCCACGCCGAGGACGTCACACAAGACCTGCTTTCCTGCGTGGCTCCCGTCATCCAGCACATCCGCAGCCTGTCGCTACAACTCCCTCACGCATCGGGCGCGATGTCGTGCAGGCCGAATCGCTGCGTGACACACCCATCCGCTGAAGATGATCGACCTTCTACTTTCAGGTAGGCGTCCGTACCCTAACGCAAGGGCGATGAAACTGAGGTCCTGCAGAGCAACAACCCATTGAGCTGCGCAACAATACTGGTCCGCGATCAAATTCGTTTGCCAAGTGGAAAAAGTTGCGCAATCTGAACTCAGTTGCTTCCTGAGGACAGATGCCATGCGTCAGTCACTTTCATGGGCCCCGGCTTTCACCAGCGCAACCCTGGCAGCCATTTCTCGATCGCACGCCGTCATCGAGTTTTCTCCGGACGGTCATGTCATCAGCGCCAACGCCAATTTCCTGAAGATCATGGGGTACGACCTCCCGGACATCCTCGGCAAACATCACAAGATGTTTGTCGATGACAAGGAACGCGCCAGCCCCGCGTACGCAAACTTCTGGAGCCTGCTGTCGAGCGGGCAGCACTGCTCTGCCGAGTTCAAGAGGCTTGCGAAGGGCGGCAGAGAGGTCTGGATCCAGGCGTCGTACAATCCAGTTCTTGACGTGCTCGGCAACGTCTCCAAGGTGGTAAAGATTGCATCGGACATCACCCCCCAGAAGGCGAGATCGCTTGAACTTCAGGGTCAGATTGATGCGATCTCACGGTCGCAGGCGATCATCCACTTTGACCTGGAAGGAAACATCCTGCAGGCCAACGAGAACTTCCTGCGCACGCTTGGCTATGAACTGAACGAGATCGTCGGCCGCCATCACTCGATGTTCGTGGATGCCGCGTATCGCTCGTCAAGCGCCTATTCCGAGTTCTGGCAACATCTCAAGAAGGGTGAGTTCCAGGCCGGCCGGTTCAAGCGCCTTGGCAAGGGGGGCAAACCTGTCTGGATACAGGCCACCTACAATCCGATCCTTGACGTCGACGGGAAAGCCTGCAGGGTCGTGAAGTTTGCAACGGACGTGACTGATGAAGTCCAGCTCACCATGCGGCTCGAAGAGGAACTGTCCGCTGCTGCGAGTTCCGCCACCCAGACTTCAAACGAAGTGACGGTCGTTGCAGCGGGCGTCGAGGAACTCAGCGCGTCCGTAGGCGAAATTTCGGAAAGCATGAACCGGTCCCTTGGCGCAGTCACCGAAACGGTTGACCGGACAGATACCGCCGACGCCTCGACGAAGCGGCTCGCCGAGGCGTCGCGCGCGATCGATGCCATCGTGGACCTGATCCAGGAGATTGCCGGACAGATCAACCTGCTGGCGCTCAATGCCACCATTGAGTCTGCCCGTGCGGGAGATGCCGGCAAGGGCTTTGCGGTCGTCGCCGGAGAGGTGAAGGCGCTCGCCCGCCAGGCCGCCAGCGCGACCGACAAGATCCGGTGCGAGATCGAGAACATCCAGGTCGTGGTCCAGGAGGTCGTGGGCGCCCTGAACCAGATCAGGTCCGGCGTGGCAGAGATCCGTGAACACATCGTTGGAACGACGAGTGCCGTGGAGGAGCAGAATGCAGCCACGAAAAGCATCGCAGCGTCGATGAGTTCGGCGACTGCGGCAGTCAATGGCATTTCCTCCAACATTTCAAACATCTCGTCGGCCCTGAAAAGCCGAGCTGCCGGAAAGTCCGCCTGATTGCGGCTTGGTGGGCATTCCGCAGACATCATCGCCTGAAAGGGGCTTGAGGAATTGCATCCACTGCTGAAAGAGCTGGCAAAGACCCTTCTGGATACTCCAGACTGGTCCACATTCAACCCGATGGAGCATCCTTCCAAGCTGCCACAGATGTACATCCTCGAGATCGAACCCGGGGACGACATCCTTCCCCTGCACCTGAGGGTGAGGCTCACAGGTACCTCACTGGACCGCATGTTTGGCAAGGCCACTGCAGGGCGATACCTTCACGAATTCATCCATGGGCCGCGCGGCGATGACGTCATGCGCGCGTTCATCCGAAGTGCGCTCGATCAGACGCCGATCTGGATGCGCCAGATCGTGACATTTCCCGAGAAGGCCGCACGCTTCGTGGAGGGGATCGTCGTGCCCGTTGCGCCGTCGAGGATCTATGGCGGGCTCATGGCCGGAGAGTTGACCCGCCGGACGGCAGGTGGCTTCGAATGCCTGCCTCTCAGCGTCGCGCTGGCCATGCCAGGTGATGTTGCCGTTTGAAGTGCCGCGCCCCAGCCGGACATGGCTTGCGGGGTCGAAGTTGGTGCCCCCGGCCGGAATCGAACCAGCACGCCGTCACCGGCAACAGATTTTGAGTCTGCCGCGTCTACCAGTTCCGCCACGGGGGCCATTTTCGATGCGCGACTGGCAGGCGGGTCCGGGTAACCAAACCCCCGCGCAAGGGGGCGCATATTAGGGCGCTGCCGCGGTTCGTCAACTCGGGTTTTATGGCCGGATTCCTGCGAATTCCGGCCTGGCGTGCGCAATGCCGCATTCATGACATCGTGCGGCCCCACGGCTGCGGTAGTACTATACGTCGCATGAGCACATCCCCGCTTCCCCCTGCCCTTGTCGAAGTCCTCGGAACCAGGCTGTTCCCCGCTGCAGCGCTGCTGGCGCTGTCGAACTTCATCATCGTTGGTGCGTGGACGTTCCAGCTGATAGGCGGGCTCGCGCCCTGCCCGCTCTGCCTTGAACAGCGTGTGCCCTGGTACCTGCTTATCCTCGCCGGTTCAGCCCTGACGTATGGCGCCATCAACGGATGGCCGCGCAATGCCATGCTCGGTCTCTATCTCGCGGCCCTCGTTCTGACCATCTGGGCGGCCTATGGCGGCCTGTACCATGCCGGCGTCGAATACAAGTGGTGGCCCGGTCCGGCGACCTGCACGACGGGCGGCGCGCTCGTCGATCCGACGCTGGACCTTGAACAGCTTGGCAAGACGCGCGTGCCCCTGTGCGATGTCGTTCCATGGTCGCTGTTCGGCATATCGCTCGCCGGCTTCAACTTTCTCTTCTCTCTGCTCGGGATCGGCCTGGCACTCGCCGGGTTGCGCCGCACTCTCAAGGGATGACAGCGATGGATGACACCGCCAAGGCCACGCCGCGCCTGATCGGAAACGACTCTTCGGCAAAGAACCTCGCGCGCATGCTCCGCGTCGACCATGCCGGCGAGCATGGCGCCGTGCAGATCTATCGCGGGCAGCTTGCCGTGCTTGGCCACACGGCTTCGGCAGGCACGATCCGCCACATGGAAGAACAGGAACAGGCGCACCTGAAGACGTTTGATGCGCTCATGGTGCAGCATGGCGTGCGTCCCACCGTCCTCTCACCCGTATGGCATGTGGCCGGCTTTGCCCTGGGAGCCGTGACGGCGCTCATGGGCGAGAAGGCTGCGATGGCCTGCACTGCGGCTGTCGAGGAAGTCATTGACGAGCACTATGCCTCGCAGGTTGCTGCCCTGGAGAATGATGGCGAACCTGCCCGTGAGCTGAAAGAGACGATCGAGGCGTTTCGCGCCGACGAGGTCGAGCATCGCGACACGGCCATTGCGCACGGTGCCGAACAGACGCCGGGCTACGCGCTCCTGTCGGGCGCCATCAAGGCCGGCTGCCGCCTTGCCATCCGCATCTCGGAGAGATTCTGACCATGTCGCTGAGCGACGAGGCGTTTGCGCGCCGGAAGCTCGCGTCCCAGCCGCGCCGCGCGACGGCCGCGGATTCCACGCGCGCTGCCGACACGCTCGCGGCAGCCTTCGCAGATGATCCCGTGACCTGCTGGATCGGCCGGAAGGACGCGCGTCGCGACAGCGGGCGGCGCGCCATGTTCGGCCATCTCGTCAACGCGCTCGGGGTTCCGGGGAACGAACTCTGGATTGTCGACGACTACAGCGCGGCCGCACTCTGGATCCCGCCCGCACAGGCGGACCTGAAGATCGGGCTCGCGGAAGAGCTCCGCCTGCTCCGTACCATGATCACGTTCACCGGACTGACGGGGCTTGCGCGTGCGAATGCGTTTCGCAAGGCAACGGACGCCCATCATCCCAAGTCCGAGCCGCACTACTACCTGATGACAGTCGGCGTGGACCCGAAATTCCAGGGACAGGGCCTGGGCTCTGCGCTGCTGGGAGCCACGCTCGAGCAGATCGATCGCCAGCACATGCCTGCCTACCTGGAATCATCAAGTCCCAAGAACGTTCCACTCTATCGGCGGCACGGGTTTGAGGTCGTGAACGAGTTCAAGCCGCGCGCAGACGGACCACCACTCTGGGGCATGTGGCGCAAGGCACGCTGAACGTCGATCAGGGTTCGAGTTCGCTGTCCCAGTACAGATAGTCCGCCCAGGACTGATGCAGGTAGTTTGGCGGGAACAGCCGCCCATTGGCATGCAACAGCGACACCGTGGGCCGATGCGGCCGCTGGTGCGGGAACATGCCGGCCTGGTGCGGCAGCTTTCCGCCCTTGAACAGGTTACAGGGAGAGCACGCCGTGACGACGTTTTCCCACGTGGTCAGCCCGCCTCTCGAGCGCGGGATCACATGATCGAATGTCAGTTCATTCGCCGTCATCGTGCAGCCGCAATACTGGCACTGGAAACGGTCTCGCAGGAACACGTTGAACCGCGTGAACGCGGGATGGCGTGACGGCTTCACGTAGGTCTTCAGCGACACAACGGATGGCAGGCGCATCTCGAATGTCGGCGAGTGCACGACGCGGTCGTATTCCTCGACGATGTTCACGCGGTCCATGAAGACCGCCTTGATCGTATCCTGCCAGGACCAGAGCGAGAGCGGGAAATACGAAAGAGGCCGGAAGTCCGCATTGAGAACCAATGCCGGGTAGGCATCAGGCGAGCGCTCCGATGCCACGATCACGATACGACTTCCTTCGCTTTGCGATGCCTGAAGGCCCGCTCCCTTCGTTTCAGGGCGCCGCACTTCCGGCGCCGGTGATTCAAAGCCTATCGAATGAAATTCCCGGGCGCAACCCATTGAAAAACCTTCACACCCGACAAGTGTGACGGCGTGCGCGGACACACGCGAGGGTCACATTTTCTTCTTAAACCTTAAGCGCGAGCGGGGCAGTTTCCGGCGTGTTTCGGCGCTTTCCGTTGAAGGCGTCCGCGAGAAATCTGCCAGCGAGGTCGAGGCCATCGGGCGCGATTCCGTGGCCCACGCCGCGCGAGACGTGCCAGTGGACGCCGACACCGGCCGCTCCCAGTCCATTGGCCGACGCGAAGAGCGCCTGCACGGGAATCACCTCATCCGCGTCACCATGCACGAGGAGAACGGGTGGACGACATGTTGCCTGCTGGGGAAGCAACTCGGCACCCGGGAGCATTCCCGAGAAGCCCACGATCGCTGCTGGGGACACCTTGCGGCGCAGGCCCACGTGCAGCGACATCATCGTGCCCTGGCTGAATCCGACGAATGCGAGCCGCGAGGCATCGAGCTCGAGGCGCTTGAGCTCGGCATCGACAAACGCCTCCAGCACAGGACCGGCGCGTTCGACGCCACGCTGCATTTCCTCGGGCTGCAGGCGCGTGATGCCGAACCACTGGTAGCCCATCGGCGACATGGCGCAGCGCTCTGGCGCGTGGGGAGAGACGAACGCGGCCGTTGGCAAAAGCCTCTGCCAGTGCTGCCCCAGGCCGATCAGGTCGTTCCCGTCGGCCCCATAGCCGTGGCAGAACACGACCAGCCGGTCAGCCTTGCCACTTGCTGCAGGCAGGCGCGGACCATTCAGTTGCAACGTCATGACAGTCTCCAGAATTTCGATCCCTTTAACTTAGGCACTCCCGCGCGCATCAGCTAGAGTTTCGCCATGGCTCCTGAAACCACCCGATTTGCGCCCTCCCCCACGGGCCACCTGCATCTTGGACATGCGTTTGCCGCCCTGTTCGCCGCCGAGATTGCGCACAACAGCGGCGGGCGCTTCCTCGTGCGCATGGAAGACACGGACCGGGTGCGCTCCAAGGCATCCTACGAAGCGGACATCCTGGAAGACCTGAACTGGCTGGGTCTGTCGTGGGAAACGCCGGTGCGGCGACAGTCCGAGCATGAGGCCGACTATCTGGCTGCGCTGGACAGGCTGCGGGCGCTTGGCTGCGTCTATCCGTGCTTCTGCACGCGCAAGGACATTGCGGCCGAGGTCCAGCAGGCCGCGGGCGCTCCGCAAGGGCCGGACGGTCCGCTCTACGGGGGGCATTGCCGTGGGCTGGGTGCGGCGGAGCGAACGGCGCGCATGCAGGGCGGCGAGAGCTTTGCCTGGCGCCTCGATATCGAGCGGGCCTGCGCGATCGACAGGCGTGACCTGTGGTTCGAAGAGACCGGCGAAGGACCCGGTGGAGCGCGCGGGCGCATTCCCGTGACGCCGTCGATCTATGGCGACGTCGTGCTCGCGCGCAAGGATGGCATGATTTCGTATCACCTGGCGGTCACGGTCGATGATGCGGCCCAGGGCATCACGATGGTCACGCGCGGGAACGACCTATTCCCGTCAACGCACGTGCATCGACTGCTGCAGCACCTGCTGGGACTGCCCGCGCCCGCCTACCGTCACCACCGCCTGATCACGGACGAGAACGGGAAGAGGCTGGCCAAACGCGACCAGGCGACGAGCCTTCGTCACCTGAGATCGCAGGGTGTGACGCCGGCTCAGATCCGCGCGCGGCTTGGCCTTACCATTCGTTGAGGCCGACGAAGGAGCGGAAGCCTGCGCGCTCGGCCCAGAATTTCCACTCGCCGATCAGACGTTCAGTATCTGCCGGCGAGTTCAGGCCGCGACCAATGCCGAGGATCTGCAGTTCCTCGCAACCGGGGAACGGCGCCACGGGCGGTGCCGGCAGCGTTGCATTGCGGCGGGCGAGGTTTGCGACCTGGGAGTCTTCCACGCCATCGCTGGCGAGGATGATGTGAACAGGCATGGCGCGGCAGTCGACGACCTTCGAGACGTTCAGGAGGAACGGCACGATGTTCGTTTCGTACTGCGCCTGCAGGCGGCCCTGCTGGACCATCTGCGGCACGCCCGCGACCACGCCGCTGATCAGCTTTGCGATGTCTTCCGCGCGGGCCGTCTTCGGCGCGATCGTCACGTCGAGGGACAGCGCCGCGTTGGCATTCGAGTTGTAGGACCCGAAGGAGCGCAGCATCACGCGAGACCTGGGGGCCAGGTTCGAGATGAATGGCCTGATGCGCTCGGCAACCTTGGCCGCAAAGCCGGGATCGCGGATGAGCGGGTTGGAGGCCGAGAGGTCGACCGCAACAACCACCGTGCGCGGCGGGTTCGTCACCGCCGGCGGCGGCATGTTCGCGCCCGCATTCGTAGCCAGGAAGGCAAGTCCCCCCACGAGGACAGCTGCCGGCACCAACATCAATGTACGCAAGAGTGACACTTTTCTACCCAACCTTCCCGCACTTACGCGTGCGCTGCCTTGTCCCGATAATTGTCGATGTGTTCGACATTGTCCGCCGTAATGCTGTCATCGGACGAGAGGTCCGCGAGGACAGTGTGGGCCGCCGCATTGGCCTTGTCCAGCAAGCGCTTCCTGGTGCCGTTGCGGAAACCGCCGGCTATGACGCCTTCGGTGTAAACGGAGACGAATTCCGACAACTTCGAGCGGGCGAATGATCCATAGTCCTTCCTGAAGAGCTGAAGATCGAGTTCGGCATGCTTCAGGTCGTCACGGATGCGGTTGCCGAGGCGGGCATCATGGTGGTTGTCGTACACCGCGCCGCCCGTCATGCCCGTAAAACCACGCATCGCGGAGTGCAGCGCCATGGCGCCGATCGAGGCGACGACGAGGAAGATAACGCCCAGAGAGAAGAGCCAGATGATCAGCTCGTACTTCTTGAGCATCTTCACTTCCGCCGGCTGTGCGGCGGCCTTGGGCGGCTTCACGCCCAGGGTCTTCATGAATTCGTCAACGGACTGCGCCGACGAGTTCACGTCAAAGCCGAACACCTGCGCACCCGGGGGAAGGCTGTTGTTCGCCCAGAGCAGGCCGATGCCTATGATCATCACGGCCGTGATCGCGAATATCAGCAAGGAATAGGCGATACGGCCGCCGTGGCCGATATGCGTGATCAGGTAATGGATGGCCAGTGTACCGAAGAGGACCTGCATGGACTTGGCAGCGACAGTCGTTGCGAGCGATGGCGGGACTTCGCCGAACTCGTTGGACAGCGCGCGGGTCCAGAATTCATGGATGATGTTGTAGTCGACAAGCAAGGCCGCAATGAACACGCCGACGCCCAGCACGATGGCCATTGTGTGGTGCAGCAGCGCACCGCCTCCATGCACGCGGCGCTTCAGGTTATCGACGCGGAGCTGGAGACTGTTCTCGGTATGCCAGCCCAGCCAGTTGCGCAACAGCGGCGGCTCGACCTCTACGCCCTTGCGGCCCCAGTTGAAGGCGCGATCTGTCGGGCTGTAGTTGCGGTCGTAAGTCGGTGCTGATCCGAACCGGGCCATAATGTTCCGTCCCCTCTCGCGACGCGTTCTGCGCCACGTTCTGATGCCGCGAGGCGGTTTGCCTCACAGTTAAGGACGACATCCCATGAGTGTGGCTGCATCTTCGCCGAATTGTGATCGAATTGTGGCGCAAACAAAGATCGTTGCGGATTGTGTCTGCAATCCGCCCGGGTCAGGATTGGCGCGAAAACCTGATGATGGAGTTTCAGATGAACTGCATGGTGCGCGTGACTTGGGCTGCAGGACTGTGTGTTTCAAGTGTGGCATCCGTGCTGGCCGGACCCGTCGAGGAAGCCATGGAGGCGGATCGCGCGTTCTCCCGGCTTGCGC
>CAZYFM010000073.1:0-17020 GCA_964646885.1 uncultured Flavobacteriaceae bacterium | reverse complement strand
GCCGAGTGGCTGGTCGAGCAGCTCAACGACGGCGACATTCGTGGCACGGGTCCGATGGCCAAGGGCTGGCACTTCCGGATGGGGCGCTGCGCGCTTCTCAGCCACAAGGGCGTGCGCGTCGGCGTGATATCGCGCAAGGGCCAGTGCCTCGACCAGGCGCAGGTCCGCATCTTCGGTCTTGAGCCTTCGTCGATCCCGATCCTCGCGCTCAAGAGCACGGTCCATTTCCGCGCCGATTTCGAGCCGATCTCGTGCGGGCTGATGGTCGTAAAGTCACCCGGACCTGTCTTTGCGGATCACCAGGACCTGACCTTCAGGAAGTTGCCGGCGGATGTGCGGCTGATGCCGGCGCGCTAGCCGAAGATCACCTTCTCCTCGCCCCACCAGAGAGGCGACCGCGAAAGGTCGATGAACTTGCGTTCGTCCTCCAGAAGTTCACGACCGGCAGCGATGGCCTTCGGGTCGGTCGTGGTGACGGCGACGTCGTCCAGACTGTTCCACCACAGCTGCGCGACGCCGTCATACTGCTCCGGTCCGCCGCGTGATTTCCGAGTCAGTTCGCTGATGGCGGGGTCGGCCGAATGGAGTTGCACGTAACGCTGGATGCGCAGGACTTCGCGGTGGCGCGCAACAAGCGGCGCGTGTCGCTTGAGCCAGTAGTCCTGGAACGCCTCCCGTGACAGCGAGGGCAGGCGCACGAGGCAGAAGGTCAACTTGATCATGGCCGTTGTCAGGTCTTGCCTTTGGGGTGTCGGGGCAGTGCATCAGCGGTTTCGAACCAGCTGATACGGCTCTGGTGCCAGATGTGGAAGTCCGGCGGCACGAGGGCGGGGGCATCGAGCGTTGCCGTGTTGACGCCCAGCGTCGCGGCCGGATCGTCTTCGCGGAAGGCAAGATAGGTGCCGCAGGTACCGCAGAACTCGCGCGTCGCGTGCGCGGAGGCCCTGAACGCCTTTGGTGTTCCCGAGACATAGCTGAAGCCTTCGGGGGCAATGGCGAACCAGGCGACGACGGGCGCGCCGCTCTGTTTCTGGCAGGTGCGACAGTGGCAATAGCCACTTTCGGTGACTGTCCCCTGGACTTCAAAGCGTACGGCGCCACACAGGCAGCCACCCGCTGATCTGGAAAGCGTCATGCTCACAGTTTCAGTTCGCACCAGATGGGGACATGATCGGAGGGCTTGTCGCGGCCACGCATCTGGCGGTCAATGGCGCTCGCCTTCAATCGGTCCGCGGCCTGCGGCGACAGCAGCAGGTGGTCGATGCGGATGCCGTGGTCCTTTGCCCAGGCGCCGGCCTGATAATCCCAGAACGTGTACTGGTGCGGCTTGGCATTGCAGGCGCGGAAGGCATCCGTGAAGCCGAGATTGACGAGCTCGCGCAGCTTGCGGCGGGACTCGATCTTGAAGAGGGCGTCGTCCTTCCAGGCGACGGGATCCCAGACATCGTGTTCCGTCGGAATGATGTTGTAGTCGCCAGCGAGGACAAGTGGCTCCTCGTCTCGCAGGAGCGTGCGTGCGTGGGAGATCAGGCGATCCATCCAGGCGAGCTTGTAGGGATATTTCTCGCTGTCGACCGGGTTGCCATTCGGGGCGTAGATCGAGGCCACGCGCACCGCTCCGGTCTTCGTGGTGATCACGCCTTCGATGTAGCGCGCCTGTTCGTCGGCGTCGTTGCCGGGCAGTCCCATGCGGACGTCCTCGATGCGGTGCTTCGAGATCAGCGCGACGCCGTTATAGGTTTTCTGCCCGAGAACGGCACAGTTGTAGCCCATCGCCTCGAACTCAGCGGCCGGGAAGGACTTCGTCTCGGTCTTGATTTCCTGGAGACAGGCGACGTCGGGAGACGTCTCGCGAAACCAGGCGAGCACGGATTCAAGGCGTGCCTTGATGGAGTTGACGTTGAATGTCGCGATCTTCATGACCCACGCAATACCGGATGGCCGGTTTTTTCGCCAGCCCCGTTGGGCCTGCCGCAATAGACTTGCTTGATTCCGCGGCCTCGTGCGTGCACCGTCTGGCACGATCATCCAGCGGAAGCGGAAGTCATGACCGAAGATTCATCGCAGAAACCCCGACCGCCCGTGCGCTCGTCCGACGTGCCGTGGGAAGAGTGGAGCGAAGGAAGCCGGTTCGGATCGCGCTATCGGCACCTCACGGTGGCCGCCATCGGTTCGACCTACAAGGTTGGCTTCGCCATCGAGGAGCTTCCTCCCGGAAAGCAGAGCTGTCCGAAGCATTATCACATGCATGAAGAGGAACATGTCTTCATCCTCGATGGGCAGCTTACGCTGAAGCTGGGCGAGGAGAGCCATGTGATGCGTGCCGGCGACTATGTCTGCTTTCCCGCCGGGCAGCGGGCAGGGCACTGCATGATCAACGAGACCGACAGCGTGTGCCGTTACATCATCGCAGGCGAGCGCAATCCCAATGACGTGATCATCTATCCCGACACGGGCAAGGTGATGGTGGGCGCGCTTGGCAAGCGCCAGATCTTCGACATGAATGCGCGCCGGGATTACTGGGACGGCGAAGACCGCGGCGACTGAGCCGCCTGTCTCAGACGGAGAAGCTGGTCCCGCAGCCGCAAGATGACTTGGCGTTCGGGTTCCGTATTTCGAAATGGGCGCCCATCAGGCCTTCCACGAAGTCCACGACCGACCCGCCGATGAATTCGAGCGACGCCTGGTCGATCAGCACGCGCGCACCATCCTGTTCGATGAGGATGTCGTCGCCGGTCCGGGTGTCGTCGAACGTGAAGTCGTACTGGAAGCCCGAGCAGCCACCGCCGTTCACGGCAATCCGGAACATGATCTGTGGGCCTTCGGCCGCAGTCAGCTTGGCAATGCGGCGGGCCGCACTGTCCGACACGGTTACGGGGGCTGTCATTGTCTGTGTGGTCATAACGCTCGGTTAACCGGTGTCCGCCTAGGTAGGCTTCTGATATAGCTCCTATTTAGGCGCCCGTCGCCCATAGTCAAACCCCTGGCGCATCGCGCCCCCTCGAGAGGCACTGGTTTGAGCGGTTTTTCGGCATCCGGCCCCCTGGCCCCCTTTGCATCACGGGTTGAAAGCAGCCGCGGGCGGCAATGGCCCGAGCCGGAAAGCACGACCCGCTCACCCTATATGCGGGACCGGGACCGCATCATCCACTCGGGTGCCTTCCGGCGCATGAAGCACAAGACGCAGGTCTTCGTGTACCACGAGGGGGACTATTACCGGACGCGCCTGACCCACTCGCTCGAGGTGGCGCAGATCGCGCGCTCCATCTCGAGAGTCCTCCAGGTCGACGAGGACCTGTCCGAAGCGCTCGCCCTGGCGCATGACCTCGGGCACGCGCCTTTCGGCCATGCGGGTGAGGATGCGCTGGCGGCGGCCATGGCGCCTTATGGCGGGTTCGACCACAACGCCCATTCGCTGCGGCTCGTGACGAAGCTCGAGACCCGCTACGCCGAGTTCGATGGCCTGAACCTCACGTGGGAAACGCTGGAAGGCATCGTCAAGCACAACGGACCCCTTGTCGGTCCGCAGTCGAAGGGCGAGGTGCTCCCCGAGGCCATCCAGGAGTTCAACAAGCTCATCGACCTGCGACTCGATACCTTCGCCGGCGTCGAAGCTCAGATCGCGGCGCTGGCCGACGACATCGCCTATAACAACCACGATATAGACGACGGGTTGAGGGCCGGGCTCTTCACCGTTGACGAGTTGCTGGATCTTCCGCTCGTGGGTCCGATCTTCGCGCTGGTGATGACGAAGTATCCGTCGATCGAGCGCTCGCGACTTGTGCATGAATGCGTGCGGCGTTTGATCACAGCCATGATCGATGATGCGCTTAATGAGACGCGTCGTCGAGTTACGAAGCTCAAGTTGCAGTCCGCCGAGGATGTGAGGCTCTGCGGGCAGGCCGTTGTTTCGTTTTCGGATGAAATGCGTGCGCATGATCGTGCGCTGAAGTCATTTCTTTTCAAGAACATGTATCGGCACTTTAAAGTGAACCGCGTCATGTCGAAGGCGAAGCGGGTCATCGCTGACCTCTTCCATCTCTTCCTCGCCGAGCCCAATGTTCTTCCGACGGGCTGGGCACAACTTTGCGATGTCCCCAAATCTGTTCGCACGGCCCGTGTGGTGTCAGACTATATTGCCGGCATGACGGACCGTTTCGCATTGCAGGAGCATCGTCGACTCTTCGCGATCGAACTCGACGAGTAGCTTGCCAAAACCTTTCAAGATTTTTTAACACCTCAGTGTACTTTGTAGAGGCAGGCTACGATTCGCCTCGTGCGACTGCACTCGCGGCATAAGGGGATAAGTTTCATGGTGAACCCAGATCGCAATCTGTACGACCCGCCGTACGATGATGCGCTGCTTTACGACACGGAGATGGAGCCGGAGCGTCCGCGCAGCCGCTCTCTCATTGTCATGCTTGCCTTCGTGGTGCTGGCGGCTTTCGCCGGCGTCGTGTGGGTTGCCTACAATCAGGGTGTCCAGCAGGGCCAGCGCGGCATCAATCCGCCCGTGCTGACGGCTGATCCCGGTCCGACGCGGGTCGAACCCATCCAGACGGCGGAGAACGGTGCGAACCCCGCTCCCGAGAAGAGCTACGAGCGCCTTTGGGCTGGCGAGTCCACGGAGCCGAGCGCCGGCAGCGTTCAGCCTGACGCTTCCGCTGATCGTGAGATTCCGACGACGCAGGAAGTGGTGCAGCGCCCGCCCTCCGAAGGTCCGGCCATTGGTGGACCGGTCCGGGCGATCCCGATTGAGCCTGGCATGGATTCAACGGTTGAGCTGACGGCCAGCATTCCGGGCGAAAGTGCACCGTCGTCTTCTTCGCCGACCATGACCGAACTGAACATGGAGCGCCCGACGCGCATGTCGAAGCCTGGTCGTGAGGACGTGACGCGTCTGCTGCCGCCGGCCTCGTCTTCGCCATCGGAAGGTCCGGTGGTCGAAGACTCCGCGCCGAGCGTTTCCCGTCCTTCCGTGAAGCAGGCGACCACGGCGGCACCTCGTGAAATTGCCCCCGCGCCTGCGCCGGAAATCCAGTCGGCGCCGGAAGCCGTTGCTCCGGCTGAAGCGGCTCCGGCCAGTTCGGGTGGAGCCACGATCCAGCTCGGTTCATTCCCGTCCAGCGCCCTGGCTGCTGCCCAGTGGTCCAAGGTCAAAGGCGCCAACCAGGAGCTCCTCGGGGCCTATTCGCCGCAGATCGTGGAAGCCACAATCCCGGGCAAGGGCGTCTGGTATCGCCTCCGCGTTGGCGGATTTGCGGATAAATCCGCGGCCAAGTCCGTGTGCCAGCAGCTTTCGGCCAGCGGCCAAGCTTGCATCCTGGCGGGCAAGTGATCTAAGCGCAGGGGGCGGGGCAGGTGCTTCGCCCCCTTTCGCTTTGCCCGGAGTGAGATCCCATGTCAGTGCGCGCCGTCATCTTTGGCTGTGACGGGCATGAGCTTACCCCCGACGAAATTGCATTCTTCAAGCAGGCGAAGCCGTGGGGCTTCATCCTGTTCGGCCGGAATTGCGGTTCGCCGGACCAGGTGCGCCGGCTCACGCAGTCGATGCGGGAAGTGCTAGGCCGCGAGAACGCCCCGATCCTGATCGACCAGGAAGGCGGTCGCGTGCAGCGCCTGCGCGGTGCGCACTGGAAGCCGCGCCCTCCTGCCGCGGCCTTCGGCACAATCAGCCGCCAGAACCCGCGGGCTGCCAGAGATCTTGCCTATGACAATGCACGCGTCATGGGCGCCGAGCTTCTGGACCTTGGCGTGAACGTCGACTGCACACCCTGCGTGGACGTGCCGGTTGAGGGCGCCCACAACATCATCGGCGATCGCGCCTTCGGTAACGACGCCTGGGTGGTCGCCTCCCTCGGGCAGGCGGTCATTGACGGCATGCTGGACAGCGGCGTGCTGCCGGTGGTCAAGCATATTCCCGGTCACGGCCGCGCGCGTGCGGACAGCCACATGGAATTGCCTGTCGTCGACACGCCGCGCGAGGAGCTCGAGCGGACGGACTTCACGCCGTTTCGGGCCCTGGCGCGGGCGCCGCTCGGCATGACCGCACATGTGGTCTACAGCGACATCGATCCGACTGCACCGGCCACGACAAGCAAGAAGGTCATCGACGAAATCGTGCGTGGCTTCATCGGCTTTGATGGGCTGCTGATGACCGACGACCTGACGATGCGCGCGCTCAAGGGCACGCTGGCCGAGCGCGTCAAAGCGTCGATCGCGGCTGGCTGCGACATGATCCTGCACTGCACGCGCAACATGGACGAAATGCGCGAGATTGCCGAAGCCACGCCGCTGCTGAGCGGCAAGGCGCTGGAGCGGGCGGACAAGGCGCTGTCGTTCCTCGGCCGTGCCAAGCCGTTCGAAGTTGCGGCTGCGCAGGCGCGCGTCGACTCCGCGCTGAGCGGGTAAGGCGTACACGGAACGATCATGGAAACCGGTCTCACAGACGCCGCCACCGCCGCCAGCGAAAATGGCGATGCGCTGATCGTAGACGTGGATGGCTACGAGGGGCCGCTCGACGTGCTTCTCGCGCTCGCGCGGGTACAGAAGGTCGACCTGCGGAAGATCTCGATCCTCGCGCTTGCCGAGCAGTATCTCGCCTTCATCGAGGCTGCCCGCATCCGGCAGCTCGACCTTGCTGCCGACTATCTGGTGATGGCGTCGTGGCTGGCCTATCTCAAGTCAAAGCTGCTGCTGCCGCAGGATGACAAGCCGGGCGAACCATCCGCCGAGGAGCTCGCCGAGCGGCTGACCCTGAGGCTGCAGCGCCTGGAAGCGATACGCATTGCCGCCACGCGCCTGCTCGCGCGCGACAAGCTGGGTACCGAAGTGTTCTGGCGCGGGTCGCCAGAGGGCATACGGGTCATCAAGACGCCGAGATACGCCGATACGCTGCTCGACCTGCTGAAGGCCTATTCCACGCAGCGCGTGAAGAAGATTGCCCACTCCAGCTACGAGATCCAGAAGCTCAAGCTGTTTGCCATCGAGGATGCGCGGCACCGGCTTGAGCGCATGCTGGGCGTGATCGTCGACTGGTCCGTGATCGACCACCTGGTTCCCGAGGAATTCAGCACGGGCAAGTCACGGCGGTCTGGCCTCGCGAGCACGCTGTCGGCGACACTGGAGATGGTGCGGGACGGGCATGTCGAGCTGCGCCAGATGGCGCCCTTTGCGCCGCTTTATGTCCGCCGCAAGGACACCACCGCCAAGACCGAGAGCGAGACGAAGACATGACATCCGCACCGGTTCGCGCCACGAAGCACGAAGACGACATGAACGACGAAGACGCCGATACTGTTCCGCCTGTCCTGACGGCAAAGCCACCTTCAGGCGAGCCGGGCCTGCTTGAGTCTCCGCACATGCGGATGCTGGAAGCCGTCCTGTTTGCAGCCGCCGAACCCCTGGACGAGAACTCCATCATCGAGCGACTGCCGCCCGATGCCAATGTGCCCGCCCTCCTTGCCGAACTCGAGCAGGCCTATGCGCGCCGCGGGGTCAATCTCGTGAAGGTTGCCGGTCGCTGGGTATTCCGGACGGCTCCGGACCTGGCGGGCCTCCTCCAGCGCAATGCCGTGGAGCAAAAGCGCCTGTCGAAGGCTGCCATGGAGACGCTGGCGATCATTGCCTACCACCAGCCGGTGACCCGTGCTGAAATCGAGGACATACGCGGCGTCACCATGAGCCGCGGCACGCTGGATATCCTGCTTGAAATCGGCTGGATCAAGATGCGCGGGCGCAAGCGCGTGCCCGGGCGGCCGGTGACCTACGGCACGACGGATGCGTTCCTCATGCATTTCGGCCTCGACAAGGTTTCGGACCTGCCGGGGCTCGAGGAGTTGCGCGCAGCCGGCCTGCTGGAGGGGCGGATCCCGGCGGCTTTCATGGTGCCTACGCCCTCCGACTCGCTTGCGATGGACGAGGATCCGCTCGAAGCGGGGGATTCCGGGGAGACTTTCGAGCCGGAGACGCCTGATCCGAAGGATGGCGACTGAGCGGGTTTAGCTTAACAATCACGTGAATTTGCCGCGTTTCCGGGTTTCTCTCCGATTGCGCGGCGCGACGGCATTTGGGACAATTGGCTTTGATGCATGACCGCTGCCCGCGCAGGGCGGCGCGCGGCGATACAGGAATATTCGACATGGGAAGTTTCTCAATCTGGCACTGGCTTGTCGTGGCCGTGATCGTGATGCTGCTGTTCGGTGGTCGTGGCCGCATCTCCGACGTGATGGGTGATGTCGCGCGCGGCATCCGCAGCTTCCGCAAGGGGCTGTCCGAGGATGACAAGAACCTCGAGAGCGCCAACAAGGACCAGGCCGACAAGAAGAACTGAGCGAACACCTGAATGTTCGACATTGGCTGGAGCGAGCTTCTGGTCATCGGCATCGTTGCACTGGTTGTCATCGGTCCGAAAGACCTGCCGCAGGCATTCCGCATCGTGGGCCAGTGGGTCGCGCGTGCCCGCACGCTGGCGCGCGAGTTCCAGTCCCATGTCGACGAGATGATGCGCGAGGCCGACGTGCAGGACATGAAGCGGGAGTTCCGCGACATGACCCGCGTGCCCGAGTTCGAAGAAATCGAAGCCGATCTCATGCGGGGTGATCTTGCACCGGAAAGCAAGCCGACGCTGAAACCTGTCCACGGATCGCCGGATGAAAAGGCGGCGACGCCGCCTGTCAATGAAGTTGCGCCCGCGGATGGTGAGCCCAAAGTGACGGTGCCTCCCGCACCATGACAGGCAGCAGCAAGGATCCGGAAGAGGACTACATCGAATCCTCCCGCGCGCCGCTTCTCGATCACCTGATCGAGTTGCGCCAGCGCCTGATCTGGTCGCTGCTGTCGTTCGTGGTGGCCTTTGTCGTCTGCTATTACTTCGCCGAACAGATCTATGGCTTCCTGACGCATCCGCTTGCTGAGGCCATGAAGGGCCAGCCCGGCCGGCGCATGATCTACACGGCGCTCTACGAGACGTTCTTCACCTACCTGAAGGTTTCGGCCTTTGGCGCCATCTGCCTTTCATTTCCGATGATCGCCGTGCAGATCTGGATGTTCGTGGCCCCGGGTCTCTACAAGAATGAACGCTCTGCGTTCCTTCCGTTCCTGTTTGCGACGCCCGTCCTCTTCTTCACGGGCGCGTCGCTCGTTTATTTCGGTCTCATGCCGGTGGCGATCAAGTTCTTCCTCGGCTTCGAGACGCCGGGTGGCGCGGGCACGCTTCCCATCCAGCTCGAGGCGAAGGTGTCGGACTATCTCGACCTCATCATGACGCTGATCTTTGCGTTCGGGCTGAGCTTCCAGCTCCCGGTGCTTTTGACGCTTCTTGGCCGGGTGGGGCTGATTTCCTCGGACTTCCTGCGGCGCAACCGCCGCTTTGCCATCGTTTTCGCGTTTGTCGTGGCGGCCGTGCTGACGCCACCGGACATCATGAGCCAGTTCGCCCTGGCCATTCCGCTGTGCCTTCTCTACGAGGGCTCGATCTGGAGCGTGCGGCTGATTGAAAAGCGGCGTGATGACCGCTCTAAAAGCGCGGAAAACGCCGTTTAGCCCTGTTGTGGCCGGCGGGCGCGGGGGCTTATAAACCCGCACCTCATCCAGTGGATTTTACATGCACGACATCCGTTTCATCCGGGACAATCCGGCGGCGTTCGACCAGGGCCTCCAGCGGCGCGGGCTTGCGGGCCTCAGCGCGCAGATCCTCGAGCTCGACCAGGTCTGGCGCTCGGCGACCGCGAAGCTCCAGGAGCTGCAGTCGACGCGCAATGACGTGTCCAAGCGGATCGGGCAGGCCAAGGCGAAGAAGGACGAGGCCGAGGCGCAGCGCCTGATGGCTGAAGTCGCGCGCCTGAAGGACGAGATTCCTGCCGTCGAGCTCCGCGTCCGTGAGACCGAGGAAGCAATCAACGAGCAGCTCAGCACCATCCCGAACCTGCCGGCCGCCGAGGTGCCTGACGGTCCGGACGAGACGGCCAATCGCGAGGTGCGTCGCACCGGCACTCCGCGCGCGTTCAATTTCGAGGCGAAGCAGCATTTTGACCTCGGCGAGGGGCTGCGGCTCATGGACTTCGAGGCCGCGTCGAAGATGTCCGGCGCGCGCTTCGTCATCCTTCGTGGACAACTGGCGCGGCTCGAGCGGGCCCTGGCCAGCTTCATGCTCGACCTGCACACGGGCGAGTTCGGGTACCAGGAAGTGGCGCCGCCCTTCCTTGTGCGCGACCAGGCCATGTACGGAACGGCACAGCTGCCGAAGTTCCGCGACGAGCAGTTCGGAACAACCAATGGCTTCTGGCTGATTCCGACGTCGGAAGTGCCGCTGACCAACCAGGTCCGCGAGATGATCCTCGACGAGGCCAGCCTGCCCATGCGCTTCACGGCGTGGACGCCATGTTTCCGCTCCGAAGCGGGTGCGGCCGGTCGCGACACGCGTGGCATGATCCGCATGCACCAGTTTTCAAAGGTCGAGCTTGTGTCGGTCTGCACGCCCGAGCAGTCCGATGCCGAACACGAGCGCATGACGGCCTGTGCCGAAGAAGTCCTGAAGCGCCTCAACATCCCGTTCCGCACCATGATGCTGTCGACGGGTGACATGGGCTTCGCCGCGCGCCGGACCTATGACATCGAGGTCTGGCTCCCGGGCCAGAATGCCTACCGGGAAATCTCCAGCTGTTCGAACTGCGGCGACTTCCAGGCGCGCCGGATGAATGCGCGCTATCGCCCGACCGATGGCAAGTCCACGCGCTTCGTGCACACGCTCAATGGCTCGGGCCTTGCCGTGGGACGCACGCTGATCGCGGTCCTCGAGAACTACCAGCAGGCCGACGGCTCCATCGAGATCCCTTCGGTGCTTCGTCCCTACATGGGCGGACAGGAAGTGATCAAACCCAATGTCTGACGCCAAGCTTCCCATCCGCATCCTGCTGTCCAACGATGACGGCATCAATGCACCCGGCCTCCAGTCGCTGGAGAAGATTGCGCGATCCATCTCGGACGATGTCTGGATCGTGGCGCCGGAAACGGAGGAAAGCGGCGCGTCGCGCAAGCTGACCCTGACCATGCCGCTGCGCATCCGCGAACTGGGGCCCAAGCGATTTGCGGTGCAGGGCACGCCGACGGATTGCGTGCTGCTGGGCGTCAATCACGTGCTGAAGGGCAAGCCGCCGGCGCTGGTCCTTTCGGGCGTCAATCGCGGCGCGAACATCGCCGATGACGTGACCTATTCGGGCACGATCGCCGCTGCCATGGAAGGCACGGCACTCGGCATTCCTTCGATCGCGCTCAGCCAGGCCTATGGCTTCGAGGAAGGGCGCGAGGTGCGCTGGGCCTGCTGCGAGGCCTTTGGCGCGCCCGTCATCCGGCGCCTGCTGGAAGCGGGTTGGGCGAAGGATGTGCTCATGAACGTGAATTTCCCGGACCGTGCCCCGCAGGATGTGTCTCGCATCGAGGTGACGCGCCAGGGCAAGAGGGACCAGTCGCTCGCCAACCTGATCGAGCGCGTGGATGGCCGGGGCAATCCGTATTTCTGGCTGGGCTTCTCGCGCGTGCTCAGCAATCCGCCGGAAGGCACGGACCTCCGCGCGATCTATGATGGCCGCATTTCGGTGACACCGCTGCACATGAACCTGACGGAAGACAGGGCGCGCGAGGCGCTGGCGCCGCGGCTTGACGGGCAGGCTTCCCTGCTTCTCAAGGGATAGCCGGGATCCGTGAGCGCGGACATCCGCATGATCCAGCTCCTCATGGAACTCCGGCGCAGCGGCGTCGGGGACACCGAGGTGCTGTCGGCGATGGAAACGACACCGCGCGAAGTCTTCGTGCCGGACGTTTTCCGCGACCGCGCATACGACAACGTGGCGCTTCCCATCGATGGCGGGCAGACGATCGGGCAGCCCTTCCTCGTGGCCTACATGGTGGCGGCGCTCGAGCTTCGACCAGAGCTGCGGGTTCTCGAAGTGGGGACGGGCTCGGGTTACCAGACGGCCATACTCTCGAAACTGGCCAAGCGGGTTTACACAATTGAAAGGGTCCAGGAACTTTCGCAGCGCGCCCAGGAGCGCCTGAAGAAGTTACTGCACTTTAACATCGAGTACCGCGTCAGCGACGGAACCCGCGGCTGGCCGGGGCAGGCGCCCTTCGACCGCATCATTGTTTCCGCCGCCGCCGCAGAATCCCCTCCCCAGGACCTGCTCAATCAACTCCATATTAAGGGGCAGATGATTATTCCTATTGATCGTAGTGGTCATGGGCAGGTGCTTGTCCGCGTAAGACGGTCAGCACAGGGGTTTCAGAGCACGGATCTTTTGCCCGTCCGGTTCGTGCCGATGTTGGAAGGCGTAGCGAAGAGTGATGGAGCGCACGGGTAACCCGCGCCAGCGTCGCTCAAACCGCAAACCGGCCGAAAAGGCAGCTCAGTCGCTCATCGCGCTGCTGCTGCTGAGCACGGCCAGCGGTTGTGCGACCTATGACATGGACGCCCAGCGTCCCGTGGCCGCAAAGGCGCGTCCCTTCAACGGCAAGACGACGAGCTATCGCGTTGCTCCCGGCGACACGATCAATTCGATCGCGCGTGACTTCGGCGTTTCGGCCGAGGCGATCATCGCCGCGAACCGCATGAACGATCCCAATTTCCTGCGCCCCGGACAGCGCATACTGGTTCCGCGAACCGGCGTGAGGTCAGGACAGCGCACGCCGCGCATCCAGCATGCGTCGGCGCCTGCGCGACCGGCTCGCAGCCGCGACCTTGATGCTCCCTATGTCGATCCGCGCCTCGAGGGCGCACGCTTCTATGCGTTTGATGGCCCCCGCCTGAAGCCCGGCGACGATCGCCAGGCTCTTGTGGAGGATGTCGCCTATCAGGCGCCTGTCGTTGACCCGGATGCAGCCTACGAGCCGCCGCGGAAGAGTTCGAAGTCACCGGTATCCAAGCACGCCGGCAATTTCATCTGGCCCGTGCGTGGCAAGGTGATCGCGGGCTTTGGCGCCGACGACACCGGCCAGCACAATGACGGCATCAACATCGCGGCTGATACCGGCGCGCCGGTCAAGGCGGCCGAGGGTGGCGTCGTGATCTATGCGGGCAACCAGCTGCGGAGCTATGGAAACCTGCTGCTCATCCGTCATCCGAGTGGCTACGTGACCGCCTATGCGCACAACGACAAGCTGCTCGTGAAAGTGTCCGACGAGGTGAAGCGCGGCCAGAAGATCGCGCTGGTCGGCTCTTCAGGCAGCGTCGAAGTCCCGCAGCTTCATTTCGAGATCCGCCGCGGTGACAAGCCGGTCAATCCGTCGGATTACCTCGTGACGGCCACCGCGAGCCGCTGACCGAGTTCGCCTGCCAGGTCCTCGATGAACTGCCACGCGACGCGTCCCGAGCGGCCGCCGCGGGTCATCGACCATTCCAGCGCCCGCTTCTTCAGTTCATCATCGGCGATGCGAAGGCCGAAGTGCCTCGCATAGCCCGTGACCATGTCGAAATAGTCCTGCTGGCTCACGTTGTGGAATCCAAGCCAGAGGCCGAAACGATCCGAGAGCGACGTCTTCTCCTCAACGGCTTCATCCGGATGGATGGCTGTTGAGCGCTCGTTGTCGATCATCTCGCGCGGCATGAGATGGCGGCGGTTCGAGGTGGCATAGAACACGACGTTGTCGGGCCTGCCGGCGACGCCACCCTCGAGAACCGTCTTCAGTGCCCGGTATGCGGCGTCACCCGCGTCGAAGGACAGGTCATCGCAGAACAGGACGGCTTTCACCTGCGCTGCAGCCAGCAGGGAGAGCAGGGTACCCAGGGTCGAGACATCCTCGCGATGGATTTCCACCAGCTTGAGATCACCTCCGGTGTCCTGTCGAACCGCATGATGCACGGCCTTCACCAGCGCGCTCTTGCCCGTGCCCCTCGCCCCCCAGAGCAGGGCGTTGTTGGCCGGCAGGCCGTCGGCAAAGCGGCGTGTATTGGCGCGAAGGATGTCACGCTGCCGGTCGATCCCGCGCAGCAGTTCCAGAGGTACCCTCGACACGCGCGGGACAGGCGTGAGCGAGAGTGTCGACGCATTCCACTGGAAGGCTTCTGCGGATGACCACTCGGGCTGTGACGCGCGAGGCGGGGCCAGCCGGTCGAGGGCGTCCGCGATCCTGGAAAGCAGGTTTTGGTCTTCAGCGGTCACGGAGGCCTCCAGGGCATGGATTCGAGCGGGCGGATGTCGGCGGGAAGATAGCCGCAGTGTCTGGCCGCCACAAAACCGGTTCTCGATTTCCGCGATTTTTCATGGGTTTAGGATGAGGCTGTGGCGAATTCTACGCGTTGTTGCATTGGTGCGGTTGAAAGCTATAGTCCGGCCCCGCACTTCCAGCTTCAGACGAAACAGTTAACGGTACGGCCCTTCCATGTTCATTTCGACTGCCTTCGCCCAGGGGGTATCCGGCTCCCAGGGGTTTGCCGATGCATTTGCATCCATTGGCTGGATCATCCTGGTCATTCCGATCATGTACTTCATGGTCATCCGTCCGGAACAGCAGCGCCGCAAGGCCCATGCGCTGATGATCTCCAATGTGCGCCGCGGTGATGTTGTCGTGACCTCTGGCGGCATTGTCGGCAAGGTCGTGAAGGTGCTCGAAGGCGATGAAATCATGGTGGAAATCGCCGAGGAAGTGCGTGTGAAGGTCGTCAAGCAGACGTTGCTCGACGTGCGGACAAAGAGCGAGGCATCCTCCGATTCCGCGTCGAAGTCCGACGACAAGAAATAAGTCTCCAGGAAAGAAACGGACGCCTCACCATGCTGCAGATGCAATCCTGGAAGATCTACACCATCCTTCTCGTCTGCCTGGTCGGGTTCCTGACCGCGCTGCCGAACTTCCTGCCCAAGGAATGGCGCGACGCGATGCAGCGCACGGTGAGCTTCCTGCCGCACAAGCCGATCACGTTCGGCCTCGATCTCCAGGGCGGCGTCTACGTCCTTTTCGAGGCCCAGATCGAAGTGGCCGTGAAGGACAAGATGCAGGATGTGCTGGACGAAGTCCGCAAGGGCCTGCGCAAGGAAAAGATCACCTATTCAGGGCTTGCGGCCACCAAGGACTCCGTGAAGGTCCAGATCACCGAGCTTGAACGGCTTGAAGACGCACGCACCTTCCTGAAGACGCTGGCGCGCCCGATTGCAGGCGGCGTTTCCGGTGTCACGTCCAACGAGTTTGACGTGTCCGTCCAGTCCAATGGCGATGCGACGCTGACCATTACACCCGCCGGCATCGAGCAGATCCGCTCCAATGCAATGGCGCAGAGCCAGGAAATTCTCCGCAAGCGCATCGACCCCGATGGCACGCGCGAAATGACCATCCAGCCGCAGGGCGCGCGCCGCATCATCGTGCAGGTGCCGGGTGCTACCGATCCTCAGGAAATCATCAAGAAGGGCAGCGCCACGGCAAAGCTGACATTCCACATGGTGGATGACAGCGTCACGCTCTCCGACGTCCAGGCGGGCCGCATTCCGCCGGGCACAAAGCTCCTCAAGGAGAAGATCGGCCGGGGCGCCGCTGCCCGCGAAGTTCCAATCGTCATCAAGGAGCGCGCGGTCATCACCGGTGACATGCTCAATCGCGCGTCGGGCACGTTCAGTTCGGAAACATCGCTTCCGATCATCGCCTTTGAATTCAATGCCCAGGGCGCGCGCCGGTTCGCCGACATCACGCGCGACAATGTCGGCAAGCGTTTCGCTGCAGTCCTCGACGGCACCGTGATCACGGCACCGAACATCCGCGGTCCCATCCTTGGCGGGTCAGGCATCATCGAGGGCGACTTCACGATCGAGGAAGCCAACGAGACGGCCGTCCTCCTGAACTCCGGTGCCCTCGTGGTGCCCCTCAAGGCGGAAGACCAGCGCCTGGTCGGCGCCGAACTCGGCAAGGAAGCCGTCGAAGCCGGTGCCTACTCGGCCATCGGCGGCCTGATTCTCGTCGTTGGCTTCATGTATCTGCAGTACCGGCTGTTCGGGTTCTTCGCGGACGTGTCGCTGATCGCGAACATGATGCTGCTGCTGGGCCTGATGACCGCCCTCGGCGCGACGCTGACGCTGCCTGGCATTGCGGCCTACGTGCTGACCATGGGCATGGCGGTCGACGCCAACGTGCTCATCTACGAACGCATCCGTGAAGAGCAGCGCAATGGCAAGACGATCATGGCGGCCATTGATGCCGGCTTTTCGCGCGCCATGGCGACGATCTCGGACGCGAACGCCACCCACGCCCTGGCCGGCCTGATCCTTCTGGAAGTGGGCTCCGGACCGGTCCGCGGCTTCGCCGTGGCCCTGGTCCTCGGCATCGTGACGTCGTTCTTTACGTCGATCTTCGTCACCCGCCTGCAGGTCTACTGGTGGCTCAAGGCGCGTCGCCGCACGGAACTCTCCCTCTGACGTAATTGTCAGGCCGGAGCGCAGTTGGCCGAATAGTCTCATTTTTCAAGGGGTTAATGAGAAGCCCCGAGATTGACTTGGCTACAGCGTGTATTGTTTGACATCGGGCTGATGAGTCGTCGGCGGGAGCATGCGTGCTTCCGCCTGATCCACGCCCAAACGAGGGGAGGAAACCGCCGTGGCCAACTTGCTGACCAACCTGCGTAACACGATCATCGCGGGCTTCGTGCTTGCGCTTGTCGTGCTGTTCATTTTCGTGACCGTCGGGCAGTACTCGATCTCAGCGACGCTGGGAGGCCAGCTGTTCTGGGCTTTCGTGTTCCGCTGGCTGCATGTCCTGTCGGGCATTCTCTGGATCGGCCTGCTGTACTACTTCAACTTCGTCCAGATCCCGACGATGCCGAAGATCCCCGATGACCAGAAGCCAGCGGTGTCCAAGTTCATCGCGCCGGAAGCCCTCTGGTACTTCCGGTGGGGCGCCATGGCGACGATTGCCACGGGCCTGATCCTGGCCTGGCTGAACGATTACCTGCGGGGCGCGATCACGCTTGGCGCGTCGGAGAGCTTCGCGACCGCCGCCACCACGCTGATCGGCATCGGCATGTGGCTGGGCACGATCATGTGGTTCA
>CAZYFM010000072.1:0-17418 GCA_964646885.1 uncultured Flavobacteriaceae bacterium | reverse complement strand
GGGGCAGCTGTCACGTGGGGAACTCGCGGGCAGAGGCACCTCCGGAAGGAGGTTGCCGGATGTCAGGCCTAGGTAAGGGCTGGGCGCCGCGCGGGCAAGATTAATCCTGCCAGTCAGCCACCCACCGCTGCGAAGGCCCACTGGCGTCCCTTGCCGCGGAACAGCGCCTGGTTGATCCAGACCATGCCGAAGGGTTCGAGCAGGCGGGACTTCGTGATGTCGCCGGCGTCCAGCGCCTCGAAGCCGAGATCGGACAGGAGGCGGGCGACCTGCGCCTTGGCCGTCGTGTCGTTGCCGGCCATGAACATCACCGGGCGGTGGGGGAGGTGATCGTTCCGCTGCATGATTTCGGCGCCAACCTGGTTCAGCGTCTTGACGACGTGGGCGCCGGGAAGCCACCCGGCGACGAGTTCGCCGCCGCTCGTGTCGTGGCCGAGGGTCAGCGCGAGGGCGCCTCCGACCATGCCGAGCGGGTTCATGCAATCGATCACGGTCTTGCCGTCGAGCGGGCCGAGCGCCTTTACGGCGGCTTCGGCAGAGGTCCAGGGGAGCGAGAGAATGATGAGCTCGGCGGCGGCGGCGGCTTCGGCGGGGCGGGCGGCCGTGGCGCCGGTCTCTGAGGCAAGGGCCGCGACCTCGGCGGCCTCCGGGTTGCGGGCGCCGAGCATGACGGCGTGACCCTTGCCTTTCAGGCCGCGGGCGATGGCGCTGCCGACATTTCCGGTTCCGATAATCGCTATGCGCATGGGTTTTCTCCTTGCCTTGGGGACGTGGGGAGCTGATAAGCCCGGGCTGAATGAAATGAAAGTGAATTGGCCTAATGTCTGATTTAAGCGTTTCTGAACTCAGGCGTCTGGACCTCACCCTGCTCCTGGTTTTCCTGGGCCTGGTCAGGCACCGGCGTGCGGCGGATGTTGCGGTGGAGATGGGGCTGACGCAGTCGGCGGTCAGCCAGGCGCTGAAGAGGCTGCGGGACATTTTCGGGGATGAGCTGTTCCTGCGGCGGCCGCAGGGGATGGAGCCGACCGCGACGGCGCTGGCGCTGGAGGCACCGATCGCGCGGGCGGTCGAGGCCTTGCGCGGGGCGATGGGCGCGGCGCGGAGTTTCGATCCGGCGACAGCGGCTGGTGTCGTGCGGATCGCAGCGCTGGATGCCGAGCAGTCCGTGCTCGTCCCTCCGCTGGCGGCGCGGTTGCGCAACGAGGCGCCGGGGCTGGCCCTGTCGGTCCTTCCGCTCGGACGCGGCGACGCCGTCGAGGCGCTGAACGAGGGTCGGGCTGACCTGGCGCTGGGCTACATCCGCGAGGTGCCGGACACGGTCGAGCGCGAGGTGCTTTACGAGGAGAGCTATCTGGTGGCGGGGCGGCGCGACATGCTGCCGGAGACGCGGGGGCTGCCACTCGAGGCCTATTGCGCGGCGGACCATGTGCTGATTTCGCCGGGCGGGGACCTGCGCGGGATCGTCGATGACCAGCTGGAGGCGATGGGGTATTCGCGGCGCGTCCGGCTGGCGCTGCCCGCGTTCCTGCCGGCACTGGCGGCGGTGGCGTCTTCAGGTGCGCTGGTGACGATGCCGGCGCGCGTGGCGCGTGCCTTCGCGCCGGGGTTCGGGCTCGTAACGGCCGAGCCGCCCCTTGTCATCCGGCGCTTCCCGGTTTCGGTCTTCTGGCACCGGCGCAACCAGTCGGATCCGAAGACCCAGTGGTTGCGCACGCTCGTGAGGCCGGCCTAGTCGCCGCTTACGCGACGAAGCGGACAGGCGTGCCGCGCTGGCCGGGGGCACGGTTCGGCGGCAGGCCGAGATGGCGCAGCGTTTCTTCCGTGGACTGGTACCAGGTGCCGATCTGGTAGATCTCCTTCGCCTGCGGGCCGGTCGCCACGTCGCGGCCGATCTCTGAGGCGATGCGGACCATCTGCTCGACCTGCTCGACCGAGGTCATGCGCTCGCCGCGGCGGCGCCAGAGATTGTCCTCGATGCCGACGCGCACGTGCAGGCCCATCGCGATGGCGATCGTGTTGAAGGGGATGACATTGCGCATGATGCTTTCGATCGTCAGCACCGCGCCGTCCGGCGTGCGGCGGATGAACTCCATCAGGTCGGCCGGGTGCGTGCCCGAGGCGCCGCCGCCAATGGCGACGTAGTTCAGGATCAGCGGGCCGTTGTGGTGTCCGCGGCGTATCAGGCGTTCGACCGTCTCGAGCTGCGCGATGTTGGCGAGCATGAAGTGCGGCTGGATCTGCGCGTCGCGCAGGCGGCGCAGGTGCTCGAGATAGAACTTGGGCGTCGCGTCGACCACCATGTCACGGTAGGTTTCGACATAGGCCGGGTTCTGCAGGATGGTTCCCTTCACGTCCTCGGGATCCATGAGCTCGGTGATGTTCATCTGCAGGCTGTTGATCGCGATCGTCACCTGGTCGGGTGCCGGCTTGAGGTCGGCGAGCATGTGGCGCGTGTCGTAGTCGAGCCACTTCGCGCTGTCGCCTTCGCCTTCGGGCGCGAAGGAGATCGAGCCACCCACCTGGATCAGCATCTTCGGCACGGCGTCGCGGATGCGCGCGATCATCTCGTTGAAGAGCGACAGGCGCTTGGAGCCCGAGCCATCGGGCTCGCGGCAGTGCAGGTGCAGCACGGTGGCGCCGGCATTGTAGCAGTCCACCGCCTTCTGGACCTGGTCCTTCATCGTGACGGGAATGTCGTCGCTGTCGCCGGGCAGCCATTGCGGGCCGTAGGGCGCGACCTGGATCACCAGCGGCTGCTGGTTCTCGGGGAGCAGGCTGTCATCAAGGAAGTGCATGTCAGGTCTCCTTCATTCTGCGGCCGCGCGGGCCTTGCCGGTTTCGGGATCAATCGTCTCTGGAAGCTTCATGCCGCGGGCCGCCATTTCCTGGACAAGCATCGGTGTGCCCAGCGCCACGGAGTGGATGCCGAGCACGGCCACCGCCTGGAGCACGGCCATGATCTCCTGCGGCGTGGCGCCGAGGTCGAGGGCCTTGGCGATGTGGCGGCGTGTACCCGGCGCGTACATGTGCGTGCAGGCGGCGTCGACCGCGATGGCGATGAACTCGAGCACCTTGGGTTCCAGCACGCCGCGCGTCCACGAGGTCGTGCCCATCGCGAGGAAGCGCTCCATCCAGTCGGGGTCGAGCGCGGCGGCGGCATCCCATGCCGTGTTCCATGCTCCGGTCGCCTTCATCATGTCGGTGTAGGGCGTTGGCGATTTTTCGCTCATGGACCCGCGTCTCCTCATTCGATGGGGGACGTTCGCACGCGGGGGCCGGTTGCCATTTACCGGATTGAGCCATAGTCTATACAAAATGAGACAGGCCACCGTCCGCGCCGCCGCCCTGAGCGGCTTCTCCACGCTGGCTTCGAGCCTCGGGCTCGACGGGCCGGCGCTATGCGCGCAGGTGGGGCTGGGCCGACAGGCGGAGGCCGATCCGAACCGGCGGCTGCCGGCCGTGCAGGTTGGCCGCGTGCTCGAGCTTGCCGCGGCGCGCGCGGGCGTCGACGATTTCGGGTTGCGCCTGGCAATGCTGCGCGGCTTTTCGAACCTCGGGCCGGTCAGCCTGCTCGCGCGTGACGAGCCGACGGTCGGTGAAGCCCTGAAGGTGTTCATCCGCTATCTGCCGCTTCACAACGAGGCGCTGTCGTTGCGCCTCGACGCGGATGGCCGTCACGCGATGCTGGCCGTGTTTGTGGCAGGCGCTGGTCCCAATGTGCAGGCGACGGACGTGACGGTCGCGATGCTCGTGCGCGTATTGCGGCAATTGCTTGGAGCGAGCTGGGCGCCCGAAGGCGTGTGGCTGCAGCGGCCGCCACCCCGTGACGCGGCGCGCTTCATGCGGACGCTGGGCGCGCCCGTGCGCTTCGAGCAGCCCTTCACGGCGATCCGGTTCCGGCTTTCTGATCTGGCGCGGCGCAATCCCATGGCAGCAGACGGCCTGCGGGACTATGCGCAGGCCGCCGTGCGGCAGGCCGCGGCGCTGGCCGAGCCCTTGCCCCACGCTGTCCGCTGCCGGCAGACCATCGAGATGCTGATCGGGTCGGGGCGCTGCACGGCCGTGGGCGTGGCCCGCCAGATGGGGCTGTCGCGTCGCAGCCTTGACCGGCGCCTGCAGAAGGAAGGGACACAGTTCCAGGCGCTGCTCGACGCCGTGCGCCTCGACCTCGCGCAGCGTCAGCTCGCCGGAACGCAGCGCGCCATCGGCGAGATCTCGGACATGCTGGGTTTTGGGAATGCCAGTGCGTTCACCCGGTGGTTCCGGGGACAGGCGCGTTCAACGCCGCAGGCCTGGCGCATGCGGCACCGCAAGGCAGGCGCGGGAGGCAGGCCTTAAGGCCTGCACTCCCGCGAAAAGGCTTACTGGAAGCGGACGCCCACGCTGATCGTGTGGTTGCTCAGGTTGTTGTAGTCGTCGTTGTGGAGGTCGCCGTCATCGACTTCAATTTCGCGGAACGACAGGTCTTCGGTCTGCGTGTAGCGGTAATTCAGGAAGACTTCCGTGCCCCAGGACGGCATCGGGCGGCTGACGCCGGCCATGAGCTGCCAGGCGAAGAACGTGTCGGAGTCCTTCAGGGTCGGGTCGGAGTGCCAGCCGGCCGTATTGTCATAGTTGATGTTGTCAAAGCCGATGCCGCCGCCGACCGAGACTTCATAGTCCTCGGTGACCTTGTAGTCGTAGAGGGCGTTGGCCATGACCGTGAAGTGGGTGATGTCGCCGCCTTCGGAATAGGTACCGCTGCCGGGGACGACGAACTTGTCCATGTCGTTGGCGCGATAGCCGAGCTCGAGTTCCGTGCGGATGTTGCCGAAGGAATAGCCGACGGCGCCGAGGACAGCCCAGCCGGCGTCCCATTCAGCCGTGTGGGTCCAGCCCGGGAAAGTGGTGTCGAGGGTGTCGTTCACGCCGTCTTCGTCGCTGGCAATGTTGAGGCCGAGTTCGGCGCTGCCGTACCAGCCCTGGTAGGACGAGGCACTGGCGGTGCCGGCCAGGCTCAGGGATGCGAACGTGGCGACGGTCGCGAGCAGGATGTGCTTGTGCATCGTGTCACTCTTTCTGTGATGGGTGTGGGGACTTGCAGACTGTGGAAAGAATCCTACGCTCACTGATTCGCGCTTGCAACCCACCGTTGATGAAAAAATGCAAGCGTGAGTCAAAAGGAAGCGAAAAAGAGTCAGTACACGGAATAATGGAGCGGGGTGTTCCGTTAGTAGTCGATCGGTGCGCACTTCTGCAGCACTTTGTGTGCGACGAGATCAGTAAATTCTTTCATCTGGAGTCCGACAGGGAGGACGATCAGATGTTCCTGCTGTGGCGCAAGAGGCGTGACGGCCTGAAACTTGAGGCCCGGTCTGGTTCATGTTCAATTGAGAACGGGTCTGGAAGGGATTGGTATGGAAGCGTTCCTTACTTCTGTTGCGGTCGTGGCGCTGGCGGAGATCGGGGACAAGACGCAGTTGCTTGCCGTCGTGCTGGCGGCGCGTTTCGGGCGGCCGCTGCCGATCATTGCCGGCATCTTCGTGGCGACGCTCGCGAACCATTTCCTGGCGGCGCTTGCCGGTGCGCAGGTGGCGCGGCTGCTGGATGGTACGTGGTTCCATGTCCTCGTGGGCCTTTCGTTCATCGCCATGGCGGCGTGGACGCTGGTGCCCGACAAGCTGGATGACGAGGAGAGCCCCGACATCGACGGGCGCGGGGCCTTCATTGCGACGACGATCGCATTCTTCCTGGTCGAGATCGGCGACAAGACGCAGATCGCCACGATTGCACTGGGCGCGCGTTTCCACGACGTGCTCAGCGTGATGCTCGGGACCACGGTGGGCATGATGCTGGCGAACGTGCCGGCCGTCTATCTGGGGCGGGCCGTCCTCAACATCGTTCCGCTCAATGTCGTGCGCATGATCGCGGCGGTGCTGTTCCTGCTGGTTGGCGTGGCCGTGCTGTTGCGCGCGGCGGGAATTGCCTGACGTGGTTGGCGCCGGGTGAACGCGGCGCGGCCTGTTAACGCGATAGTCACTACGTGTGCGTTGGGTTGCCTCAGCGTAACCGCGGTCTCGCACATTTTATGGCGTGCGCACGGCCAGCTGGGAAATCGCGATGCCCTCGTTTTAGGCAGGTATTGACGGGTTTGGCATAGGCTCCCTGTTGAATGGGGGTTTCCTGATGAACGCCAAAGTCCTGGCCTTGTGGATGTTTGCTGTCGTCCTCGCAGCCGAGTACGTGACGATGATCGCGCTCGATGGCGTGCATCACACTCTCGTGCAGGGACAGCTTGAGGCGTTCATCGACGCTGGCATCGTGTGCGGGATCTCCGCGGCAGCCTTCCTGGCGTTGCAGTGTGTCTTGGGTGGCCGCGCCGTGCTGCGGCGGCTGCAGACGTGGCTGAACACGATGCTCATCCTCCTTGTCATTGCGGGTTTTGAGTCCGTGCTTCATCCGCTGTCCGAGAACGCGGCCGCGCTTGGACTTCCGGTGGACATGGATGTGCTGGACGCCGTGCTGTTGGCTTCGGCCGTCGCGGTGATTTCGGCCTGGGTGACGAGCGTCGAAACCCTAGTCGACCGCGTGGCCGTTGACCACCAGAGCCCAACATTCAACAGGGCCGTCATTCTGGGCGTCTTCATCTGCGCGCTTTCGCTGACCGCCGTTGCGGCCATCAGGGAAGTCAATTCCCGACTTGATGCCGGGGAGGCCGCCGTCGGCCTTGAGCTCAACAGCGCCATGGCCCGCCTGAAGGGGCAGGTGCAGCAGGTCGGGCGGCAGGCGCTGCTGGAGGCCGAAATGCTAGCGGGCGGCCAGGGGTATAGAAGTTCGCTGAACGTGGCCGTCGCGCAGGAATCGCACACGCGCTCCATCATCGCTACGTACTACAGGGCCAACTATGTCGGTTACGGCGTATCCCACCGCCTCCCGGACCTCGGCACGCTGAACAGCAGTTGGAGGCGCTTCGAGGCGGCGGCACGCGGGGTGGATGCCTCAAGCCACGAGGCGCTCAGCCGCACGGCGATGCAGCTGCAATATGTCATCGACGAGTACCGGGTACAGGCTGAACGCCTGGTGGAGGCTGTCGCGGCGATCGAACGCGAGCGCAGCCAGCATCGCGGATCGGAACTCGGTGACATCGTGACCGCTGTGCTGGGTTTCTTCATGGCCATTTCCATGCTTCAGCCGATCCTCAGGCTGAGCGGTGCGCAGATGGCGCGGCTGGGGCGCAGTCTGACGGAAGTGCAACGCGCGAACGGCAAGCTTGAATCCTACCAGCGGGCAATCGACCAGCACGCCATCTTCGCGGTCACGAACGCCATGGGAAAGATCCTCGAGGTGAACGCGCAGTTCCTCCGGGCCTCGAAGTACACGCGCGAGGAAGTGATCGGGCAATCCCACCGCATCCTGCATTCGGGGGTGCACAACCATGCCTATTACGCGGAGATGTGGCATACGATCTCGCACAAGGGAATCTGGCGCGGCGAGTTCTGCAATCGTGCAAGCGACGGATCCCACTACTGGGTGGATGCATGCATCACGCCGCTCCTGGGCGATGATGGAAAGGTTGCGCGCTACGTTTCGATTTCCTACGACATCACCATGCGTAAGGCCGCGGAACAGGATGCCGAGCGCAAGAAGCGACTGGAGCGCGTCGTCAACGGCATGCGCTCGGAGCTCCTGTCCCAGGGTTCGATCTACGGCATGCTGCCCGCGCTGCTCTCGGAACTGAACCTCATCACGGGGGCGACGGCCTCACTGGTCGTCGAACTCGGCCGCAACAAGGAAGGTCATGCGTGGGGGCTGCTGCTCGGCCATGCGAGGCGCCACGTCACTTCCGACGAAGAGCTCTCGCTGTCGCTGCCGCAAATCGCGAACCTCACGGACACCCATCCCCTTGTGCAGGAGGCGATGCAGCAGCACGAGATCTTCGGCGGACAGGGCGCGCGCCAGCTGGGCGAGAGCACATTTATCGCCCACTCGATCAACGTCGGTTACGAACCGGTCGGCGTGCTGCTCGTCGGCGGCAAGGCTGCGATGGCCGAAACCGAGCAGTATCTGCAGTATGTCATCAGTGCGCTGGCCGACCTGATGTCCGCGCGTCGCGAGTCCGACCGCCGCCGCACCGACGAGGAGAACCAGAGGCGCCTTGCCAAGCGCGATCCGCTCACGGGTCTCGGTAATCGCCGTGAACTGATGGAAGAATTCGAGTCGCGAACCGATCATCCGGACTCCAAGTTCGCCCTGATGCTCATTGACCTCGACAGGTTCAAGCCCATCAATGACACATTCGGTCATCTGGTCGGCGATACGGTGCTGCGCGTCGTGTCCGAGCGACTGAACTCCATTGCCAAGGGCGACTGCACCGTGTCTCGCGTCGGCGGCGACGAGTTTGCGATCCTGACCGAACCCCATGCGGCGCTCGACGAGGCTGCGACCATGGAGCTTGCCTACAAGATCATCGCCGAACTGGCGCGTCCGATCGCCTGCGACGGTCATGACGTGTCCGTAGGCGCGTCGGTGGGCGTGGCTCTCTATCCGCGAGATGGCGAGAGCTTCCAGGAAGTGCTCCATTGCGCCGACGCTGCCATGTACCGCGCGAAGGTCAGCCGCAGCGAAGCGCAGATCTTCGACGCCAGCATCGACGAAGGCATGCGCTACCGCGCGGAACTCGAGACCGACCTGAAGAAGGCGATCGACGACGGCGGGATCATACCGTACTTCCAGCCCTATGTTGACCTGGCCACGGGCGAGGTTGTCGGGCACGAGGTCCTGGCCCGCTGGAAACATCCGACGCGCGGCTTCGTCTCGCCGGCGGAATTCGTCAAGATCGCCGAGGAGTCCGGGCTGGTCGAGCGCCTGTTCTGGCAGATGCTGCGCGCGGCCTGCCGGCAGCACGTTGCCGGCCGCCACACTACCATCCTGTCGATCAACCTGTCGCCGGCGCAGATCGGGAATCCGCTCTTCGCCAAGCAGCTTGTCGAAGAGCTGGAGCGCCTCGACTTCCCGCCTCACCTCCTCGAAGTGGAAATCACCGAGACGTCAATGGTGGGCGACCTTGATCGCGCCCGCCCGCTGCTGCTGCTGCTCAAGAGCTTCGGCATCCAGGTGGCGCTTGATGACTTCGGCACGGGCTACTCGTCCCTGTCGCTCCTGCGCAGCCTGCCGATCTCCAAGCTCAAGATCGACCGCTCGTTCACGTCCGACCTCGAAGCCAAGGGGCAGGGCCGGGGAACGCTGATCAACGCCATCCTCGGCATTGCCAGCGCGATGTCGCTCAAGGTGACGGCGGAGGGCATCGAAATGCCGGAAGTGGAAGAGTATCTCCGCCGGCATGGATGTACCTACGGTCAGGGATATCTCTACGCGAAGGCCCGCCCCGAGATCTCCTGCGTGCTGGACAACGATTTGAGGACAAACGTCCGCAAGCTCGCCTGAGCTGTCCGCACGGTTGGTCTTGCCCTCCCATGGGCACAGGCTAATGTGGCTGCAGCGAAAAGGGGTTCAGGCGCATGTCAGGCGAGCGCGCATTCGAGTTCAAGGGTACGGACGGGACACGCATTGCGGCGTATCACTGGCCGGCGGAAGGCAAGGTCCGGGCGGTCCTGCAGATATCGCATGGCATGGGGGAGCACGCGCAGCGATACCTCGCGCCGATGCAGCGCCTCCGGCAGGCCGGCATATCAATCTACGCCGAAGATCACCGTGGTCACGGCCGCACCGCGCGCGACGCTTCGGCGCTCGGCGATTTCGGTCCCGGCGGATTTGCAGGCATCGTGGATGACATGGCCGTGCTGAGCCGCCTGGCGCGCGCGGAGAACCCGGGCTGCAAGCTTTTTCTCCTAGGGCACAGCCTTGGTTCATTTGCCCTGCAGATCTATCTCGTGTCGCATGCCGGGCTGATTGATGGCGCGATCCTGTCAGGCTCGGCGGCGCTGGACATGCTTCCGCCGCCCAATCCCGAAGCCGGCGGGCTTGAGGCGTTCAACGCGCCGTTCGAGCCTGCGCGCACGAAGTTTGACTGGCTGTCGCGGGACGAGAAGGAAGTGGACGCCTACGTGGCGGATCCGCTCTGCGGGTTTTCGGCGAATCCGGCTTCCATGGTGTCGATCTTTGGTGCGGCAGCGGTGCTGTTCGAACCTGGCGCCCTGGAGCGCATCCGAAAGGACCTTCCGGTCTACCTGTTCGCGGGTGACAAGGATCCGCTGAATGGCGGGCTCGCGTTCCTGTCTCCGCTTGTCGAGCGGTATCGTGCGGCAGGTCTTTCGGATGTCAGCACCGATTTCTATCCCGGTGGCCGGCACGAGATGCTGAACGAAACCAATCGCGCGGAGGTGGTTTCCCGCCTCCTGTCATGGATCGAGAGGCACGTCTAGCGTTCAGGCGTCGCTCAGGCCCTCGGCAACAGGCACACGGCGCGGCGCCTGGCGGCGGCGCTCATGTCCCTCCCAGCCCGACGCGCGGCGGCGACGGTCCGGACCAAAGTAGCCGTGGGCCTTGATGAAGCTGCGATTGTCGCTCACCGCCTTGCGGAAGTGCAGGGTAAACGACTTCCGGCTCATGGGCTTGCAGACATATTCCGAGGCGCCACCATCGCGAGCGGCAGAAACACGCCTTCGGGTGGACCGGCAATCCAGCAGGACCATGGGGCTCATGCGGTTGGGTGAATGACCGGAGTGCCGGATCTCGCGGGCGAGCACGATCCCCGAGCCACCCTCCAGCTTGGCGTCGATCACCAGGGCCGCAAAGCGCTGTTCATTCATCAGGGCCCGCGCCTGCTCGACGCTGCTGCAGGTATAGAGGTCACCATATCCCATGTCCCCCAGCCAGTCCCGGATCAGGCTGATGTAATAGGATGATGTTTCGGCAACCAGGACCGGCAGGTCCGAGGTTCTGGAACGCGACATTCAGGTCCCCATCAAGAAGGTCCCGCACTTTGGCGGAGAGCCGCTTTCAGCGCGGTTACGCGAGTGGGTAAACATTCCGTCACCATATTTGCTGCAAATCCGATTGATCGAATTTGAATTGAATTCTTAAACGGGGTGTCAGGACTTGGGCCTAGAATGGTGGAATGAACAGTTCGTCCCAGGCAGAAGCAAAGCGAGTGGCGCAGTCCCTTGACCGGCTGCCGATCATCGTCGAGAACGCCGAGACATTCGAGACGCCCGAGCTGAATGAAGTTGCCAGGCTCTGGCATTTGAAGCGCGGCGAACGTGCCTACCCCTCGCGCGAGGAGTTTTCGCTGCGTGAGCTGAAAGGTGTCCTGCGAAACCTCGCGTTCCTGGAGATTGTCAATGCCGCCCAGGGCCGGCGGTTCTTCGTGCGCTTCATGGGGTCGGAGCTCGACGCGCAGCTCCTGCCCATGACGGGGCATTTCACGGATGAGCTCCTGGACGAATACTTCCAGCGCAAGTGGAACCATGTGTGGAACCATGCGCTTGATACGGGACGAATGTCGCGATCCGTATCACGCGCGGAGTATCGTGAGCGCCAGTACGCTTACGTGGAAGGATTCTACGCGCCGCTCGCCACGGATGGCTCAACCATCGACAAGCTGATGATCGTGGCCTGCTATCACCAGCCTGAGGCTGCAACGGAAGTTTCGCGCCGCTGCGCGGAGGTCCTCAAGGCCCGCTTTGTTGCGGAGTTTGGCCGCTAGTCCAGCAGCGATCGCTGCACGCTGACGGGCTCGATCAGCGACGCTTCATCCTTCACACGCGAATTGTTCACGCGACGCGACACGGGATGCGCCTGGATGAGGCCGTCCGGCGCAGGCTTCAGCAGTTCGTCACCCAGGGCACCAGACAGCCATCCGGCCATGGTGTCCCTTGTCAGCAGCACCGGCATGCGGTCGTGATACCGGGCCACGAACGTGTTGGCATCCGTGATGACCATGGTGGCGGAGGTGATCGTGCTTCCCGGCTGTTCCGGATGAGGTGCCTGTTCCCACAGGCCTGCAATCAGGAACAGCGGGCCGTTGGCCGGCGTGAAGTACCAGGGTTGCTTGCCGTCGGTCACATCCTGCCATTCATACGTGCCCGACGCCGGGATCACGCAGCGGCGTGCCCGGTAGGCTGCGCGGAAGGTGGGCTTCTCGCTCACGGTCTCGGCCCTGGCATTGAAGGTCGAGGGCAATTCCTTCAGCGGCTTTTTCCACCATGAGGGTACCAGCCCCCAGCGCATGCGCTGAAGTGAATGTCCTCCCAAAGGCGATGCCGTGGCGACGATGATGTCCTGCGTCGGACAGATGCTGTAGCGGGGCTCAAGGTTGCCGAGGGGCTGTCCGAAAAATTCGAAATAGGCGTGAAGGTCGCTGTAGGAGAATTGCTGCGTAAAGCGTCCACACACCGGCGTTCTTGTCCCATGTCCTTCTGCGCGCTTCATTGCGTCGGCCGTCTGGCCGTGTCAAATCGCGTCGCCCCGACCTGGTTAAAACCGGTAAGGCGCTCGCGGGAGAATTAACACATCCGGCGATTGCCGGCGGCTTTCTTCCGCACAACCCGGGGAGGTTCGCAGGTTGGCGCGCGGGAGCAGCGACCGGTTCGCAACAATTGCCCGGCCGCTGCCCTTCGTGGCATAATTTTACGCGAAAGTAGCCGGTGGGCTGCTGCAGGGGAGAATCCATGCTGAACTTGAGAGGTGCCGTGCTCGCCACGGCTTCGATGCTCTTTGCCATGCCGGCGATGGCTGCGCCGGGAGCGGATGTTTATGGCGCGCGCTCGCGCGTGAGCAATGTCACGATATCGCCGGGCGGGACGCATGTCGCCATGACGGCAAACATTCCAGGCCAGGAAAATGACATTCTTGCGATTTCCAAGATTGGCGGGGGACTGTGCAAGCTTGGCAATGGCGGCAACAAAATCCGCGCCATCACTTGGGCAAACGACAGCCGGTTGATCGTAGTGGCGAGCAAGACAGGTGAAATCGCTAATGACGGTGGCGCGGATACATTCGGCGAGTACTCCCAGTCCTTCTCCGTGAGTTCTGATTGCACCGATGCCAAGACGCTCAACGGCTCATTCATGGTTGGACGGGCACCAGATGGTCAGATCATCATGACGGTGGTGACATACAACAATAAAACGAGTGCCGAAAAGAACACGCGAAAGAAAAAGCAGTCGAACTTCAAGATTGACCTGCATAAGGTGGACCCTTCTACAGGCAAGGGTCAGCTGTATGAGAGTGGGGCCGACCTCACGGGTAGCTGGCTTGTCGATGGTCAGGGTCGCGCCCGTTTTCGATTTGACTTCGATGATCGGGTCGGTCGCGGCATGGTATATGCGCGCATTGGAGACTCAAAAGACTGGGTGATGGTCTATGATGGCCGTGACATCCCGGATCCGGATGACGAGATCGACTTCATTGGCGTCGGCGCCCGACCGGACACGGCCTATGTCATGACCCGCAAGGGCGGCGACAAGTATGGCGTGTTCGAGTTTGACCTGCGCAGCCGTTCGATCACGCGTCCGATCTACCAGAACGCGCGCGTCGACGTTTCAGGCGTAACTTCGGCCGGCTATACGGGCGAGGCGACGGGCGTTGCCTATGTCGAAGACGAACTGCGCATCGAGTATTTCGATCGTACCTATGCTCAGATGCAGGCTGACCTCAGCGCGACGTTCCCAGGGGAAAGCGTGCAGGTCGTGTCGGTCACGAAGGATCGCAAGAAGTACATCGGCCTCGTCAACGGCGCGACCAATCCGGGCGGCGCCTATTACTTCGTGGACCAGGGCACGGGTGAAATCTCGGACGTCGGCAAGCGCTTCCCCGGCCTGTCGCCACGTGACGTGAGCCCGGTGAAGTTCTTCAGCTACCAGGCGCGCGACGGGCTCTCGATCCCGGCCTACGTGACCATTCCCAACGGTTCTTCCGGGCGCAACCTGCCGCTTGTGGTCATGCCGCATGGTGGTCCGGAAGCCCGTGACGATGGCGGCTATGACGCCTGGTCGCAGTTCCTTGCATCGCGCGGGTATGTGGTGTTGCAGCCGCAGTTCCGTGGCTCCGAGGGGTTTGGAAAGTCCTTCCGCAATGCCGGTCGCAAGCAGTGGGGCCTGAAGAGCCAGGATGACATCACGGATGGCGTGAAGCACTTGATCGCGACCGGCGTTGCCGATGCGAAGCGCGTCTGCATCGTCGGCTGGTCGTATGGCGGTTATGCGACGCTGGCCGGCCTCGCCTTCACGCCGGAGATGTATCGCTGCGGTGTGGCCGGTGCGCCGGTTTCCGACATCCCGGAAATGCTCGACTGGGTGACGAAGCGCCTTGGCCGCAACATGCGCGACGACGACTACTGGCCGCTTGTGATCGGTCATCCGCGTCGCGACTACGATAAGCTCGTGGCGACTTCGCCAGCACGCAACGCCAACAAAATCATGGCGCCCCTGCTGCTCGTCCATGGTCGTGACGACACGACCGTTCCGATCGTCCAGAGCCACATCATGGTGGATGCCATGAAGAAGGCGGGGCGGCCGGCGGAGTTCGTGGAGATCGCAGGCGACGACCACTACCTCTCGAGCAACTCCACGGGAATCCAATTCCTGGGACAGCTGGAGCGCTTCCTCGGGACGCACCTCAAGTAAGCGCCAGGATGCTTGACTGAATGCGGGGGCGGGTTCCGGAAGCGGGTCCCGCCCTCAGCTTTTGTAGACGGGAATGTTGTCGATCAGGCGGACGCGGCCCAGGTTCGCAGCGACAAGCAGGCGTGCGGGCTCACTGAGGGCCTGAAGGGGCATGAGGTCCTGCTCGGCCCGCAGCTCAAAATACTCAACAGCTGAAAAGCCTGAAGCCAGGATCGCGGTGCGGGCGGCCGCGTAGATTTCCTGAGCGGGTTTGCCCTGCCGGAAGGCGTCCGCCGCGATGGTGAGTTGGCGGAACAGCACGGGCGCGAGCCTGCGCTCGTCCGGCGTCAGGCGCGTGTTGCGCGAGGACATGGCCAAGCCGTCCGTTTCGCGGACTGTCGGGTGGGCGACGATGCCGATCGGAATGTCGAGGTCGCGTGTCAAGCGACGCACCACATGAAGCTGCTGGTAGTCCTTCTCGCCCAGTACGGCGAAGTCGGCCTGGCTCTGGTTGAAGAGCTTGGAGACGACGGTTGCGACACCCTCGAAATGTCCGGGGCGGAACGCGCCGCAGAGGCCTTCGCTGACGCGGGCGACGGTGACCTTTGTTGCAAATCCGTCCGGGTACATCTCTGTCTGGGTTGGGGCGAACAGGAGGTCCACGCCGGCTTCATCCAGCAGGTCTGAATCGGCTTCGAGCGTGCGCGGGTAGTTTGCGAGGTCGCTCGGATTGTTGAACTGGATGGGATTGACGAAGATCGAGACGATCGTGCGTTCGGTGAGCGTGCGGGCCATGCGCACGATCTCAAGGTGTCCCTTGTGCAGGGCTCCCATTGTGGGCACGAGCGTGGACTTCAGGCCCTGCGCCTTCCAGCCGTTCACGACCTGGCGCAGGTCGGCGACGGTCGTGACGGTCTTCATCCGGCGCGGGCTCATCGGCTGGCGTCCTTGTCGTGGAACACATGCTCCGGCCCCGGGAAGGTGCGCGCACGGACTTCGGCAGCATAGGCCGCGACGGCGTCGGTCGTTGCCTGGCCAATCTCGGCGTAGCGCTTGACGAACTTGGGACGGAAACCGGTGAAGCTTCCTAGGATGTCGTCGATGACCAGGATTTGTCCGTCGCAATCCGGCGACGCGCCGATGCCAATGGTGGGCACCGGACACTGCCTGGTGATGCGGGTTGCCAGTGCGGCCGGGATCTTTTCGAGCACGACGGAGAAGGCGCCTGCGCCGGCGACGGCTGCCGCGTCGGCTTCCACGCGCGCCGCGTCATCGCTCTTGCCCTGCAGCCGGAAACCGCCAAAAACATTGACGGATTGTGGCGTCAGGCCGACATGAGCCATCACGGGGATGCCGCGTTCCGTGAGAAAGGCGATCGTATCGCGCATCCTCAGGCCGCCTTCGATCTTCACGGCGGCACAACCGGTTTCGGCCATGACGCGCGCGCAGTTCCTGAAGGCCTGGGCGGGGCTTTCCTCGTAGCTGCCGAACGGCATGTCGACCACCATCAGCGCCTGCTTCAGGCCGCGGCGAACAGCCTGGCCATGCATGATCATCATTTCGAGCGTGGCGCCGACCGTCGAGGGCATGCCGTGCACGACCATGGCGACGCTGTCGCCGACAAGCACCAGATCGCAGTGCGGGTCGACAGCTTCGGCCTGGGGTGTCGAGTAGGCCGTGAGACAGACAATGGGTGTCTTGCCCTTGCGCGCCACGATGTCGGGGACGGTCAGTGGCTTTGCTCCGGGTGCCGCCGGGCCCTTTTCAGTGCTCATTCACCAGCCTGCCTGTGCTGACGTTGTTGCGGCGCACAATACAGGGTGGGGGGCTTGGAAGCAGCATTTATTTTGGATGTCTTCGCCTGCTGGTTTACGGCGAGTGGTTCTTCATGCGGCGCGACTTCAACCATTAACCGGCTGGAAAATCAGGCGATTTCACACGTCGGGGATGCAGTCCGTGTACGGAGCATCATCGCCGTGAACGCGGCAATTACCTGCAAGGCAAGGGAATTCCATGATTGCGCATTCACGCCTTTGGGCGCATGCTTTGCGTCTGTAACCGGGGCCTCTGGCTCGCTGGTGCCGTCTTCCGGCGTATTCGCGACGCGCCTGCTGGCTTCAAGGCCCGCCACCTGAAAGGGAGGAAGACATGACTGTTGCCGCCATTCTGAAACACAAGGGTGCAAAGGTCGACACTGTCCAGCCGACGGCGACCGTGCAGCAGGTCTGCGACCTGCTTTCTTCCCGACGGATCGGTGCCGCCGTTGTCGTGGGTGCTGCGCAGGAAGTGATCGGTGTCGTGTCCGAACGCGACATCGTGCAGGCGCTGTCGCGCCATGGTGCGCGCGCGCTGGACCGTAACGTGGACGAGGTGATGACCCGGCAGGTCGCGACATGCCGGCTGACGGATTCTGCCCATGACCTCATGGAAATGATGACGGTTGGGCGGTTCCGGCATGTTCCGGTGGTCGAAGGGGGCCGACTCGTCGGGATCGTCTCGATCGGTGATATCGTGAAGCGCCGCATCGAGGATGCCGAGCTCGAGCGGTCGTCGATGAGGGCCTATATCGCTCAGGCGGGTTAATGGCCGCAGGCTGAAAAGCCATTGTTTTTCCGGGATTTGCGTCGCGTTCGCTGGCTTATGGCCGTGTGGCAATCTGACGTTATGTGGAAAAGCACGAATTGGCTCAAAAGCCGTTTGACAATCTGAAAAGGCCTCACTATATCCGCGCTCCTCGACGCCGCCGGGTGTTGGTTACACGGCAACCGGCGGCGTTGTTTCGTCTGGATATCCCTGGTTCTTCCAGGTGGCTCCACTGGCGCTGCGATTTGACAATTGATGAAACCGGGAAGGGGAATGAGGGCGGCGTAAGGGT
>CAZYFM010000071.1:0-17444 GCA_964646885.1 uncultured Flavobacteriaceae bacterium | reverse complement strand
CGTCATGGCCGTGTCGCGCGGCAGCGCGTACCGGCCACCCAGAATCTCTCCAAACGTGATGAAGCACGCCCTGAGGCCAACCGGATAAGCTGCGCGCTCTACGACAGGCGCTCAGGATTTTCTGGGTGGCCGGTACGCGCTGCCGCGCGACACGGCCATGACGAGGATGGGAGGAGGGGCGGCCCCGGGCCCCACGATGTATCGCTGACCTCAGAGCTTCTGGTCGTACGCCCCGACATGGGGATTGGCTGACAGGCGCCGGTCGATCTCCGCGAACATGCCGCGCATGCGCTCCTCGGACACCGGGCTCTCGACCACGACGACGAGGCTGGGCTTGTTCGATGAGGCCCGCACGAGGCCCCACGTCCCGTCCTCCAGCGTGACGCGCACGCCGTTGACCGTCACGACGTCGCGGATCGCAAGTCCCATGATGCGTTCGCCGGCGGCGGCCGCCGCCTTGTAGGCCGCCGTGATCTCGTCGACCACGCCGTACTTGCGGTCATCGGCGCAATGCGGCGCCATGGTGGGCGAGCCATAGGTCTTGGGCAGGCCGTCATAGAGCGCCGAGATGGGAACGCTGCCCGCCCGGTCCATCATTTGCAGCGTGGCAATCGCCGCGACAATGCCGTCGTCGTAGCCGCGTCCGACCGGCGCATTGAAGAAGAAGTGGCCGCTCTTCTCGAAGCCGGCCTGCGCCTTCAGCTCATGCGCGCGGCGCTTGATGTAGGAGTGCCCCGTCTTCCAATAGTCGGTCGTCGCGCCATGCTTCAGCAGCTGCGGATCCGTCAGGAACAGTCCCGTCGACTTCACGTCGACGACGAAGCGCGATCCGGGCTGTCGCGCCGAGATATCGCGCGCGATCAGCACGCCGATCTTGTCGGCAAAGATCTCGCGCCCCGTATCGTCGACGACGCCGCAGCGGTCGCCGTCCCCGTCAAAGGCCAGGCCCACATCGGCCCGGTTCTTCTTCACCGCATCCGAAAGCGCATGCAGCATCTTCAGGTCTTCGTGGGTGGGATTGTAGTTCGGGAAGTCGTGGTTGAGTTCGGCATCCATCGGGATGACCTCCGCCCCGATGCGCCGCAACGCGTCCGGCGCGAACACGCCCGCCGTGCCGTTCCCGCACGCCGCCACGACGCGGATCGGCCGCGACAGTTTCTTGCCCGCCGTCACGTCATCGAGATACTTCTCGCGGATACCGTCGACCGGCGTGTAGCTGCCACCGGACCTCGCCTGTCCGCGGCCCTCAAGCGCGATCGCCTTCAGCGCGCTCATCTCGTCCGGCCCGAAGGTCAGCGGCCGCGCAGCGCCCATCTTCACGCCCGTCCAGCCATTCTCGTTGTGGCTCGCCGTCACCATCGCCACGCAGGGCGCGTCGAGGGCGAACTGTGCGTAATAGGCCATCGGCGAGACGGACAGGCCGATGTCGAGCACCTCCGCACCGCCCTGCACGAGGCCGAGCGCGACCGCGTGTTTCACGCTCATCGAATAGGATCGATAGTCATGCCCGACGACGACGCGCGGTCTCACGCCAAGGTCATGGAACAGCGTGGCGAGGCTCAGGCCCAGCACCCGCATGCCGTTGAGGTTGATCTCGCGCGGATAAAGCCAGCGCGCGTCATACTCCCGGAACCCGAAGGGCGAGATCAGGGCCTCGGTTTCGAAGGCCAGGGTATTGGGCTTGATGTCGGTGCGCATGAAGTGTCTCTCGCCGGGAGCCCTGCGTTTAGGGCGTGGCGGGCCTGATTTCAACTGGTGAGGGCGGAAAGGAATTCGTCGAGCGCGGTCCCGAGGCTCCCGTCATTCAGGATGACGGCATCCGCGGGTATGTCCATCTGCCGCTCGAGGCGCAGCGCGATGTCGCCCGGGGCCTCCCGCCCGCGCACGGCCAGGCGCCGCTCGAGCACCTCCCGCGAGGCGGTCACAAGAATGGTCCGCGACGGGTTGTAGGTCTTCCGCGCCACAGCGACCACTTCCCGGGACACGTTGACGATGACATGCCGCCCGGACGCGAGGTCCTCCTCGATCGTGCGCGGCACCCCGTAAAGCAGCCCATGGGCCTCCCAGCTCAGCGCAAACTGTCCCTCCGCCCGCGACTTCCGGAAGGTCGCTTCCGTCTCGTAGGCATGCAGTTCGGTGTCGGCGCGTGTCGGTCGCGTGATGACGCGGCGCGGGAAGACGTAACTCTCCGACAGGCGCTTGCGCGCCTCTGCAATGAGCGTGTCCTTGCCGGCGCCCGAGGGGCCTGCAACAAGGAAGAGCGTTCCGCGCGGCTTGCGTCGATTGCCTGGCATCTCAGTCGCGCAGCAGCAATTCGTCGTTCTCGATCTGGAACTTCGAGAGCGAACTGAAGAAATTCATGCCGAGCAGGGACTGCGAGAGCCCGCGCGACACCACGGCCGTTACGTCCTGCCTGACGATGTTGCCGATGCGGACCTCGTCGAGCCGTACACGCGCCGCCGACGCCATGCCATTCGCCGTCGAAAGCCGCATGTCGAAATTGAGCTGGTCGACGTCGATGCCGGCATTCTCGGCATCGGCCACGCTCAGCGCGATGACGCTTGCTCCCGTGTCCGCCAGCATGCGCATGTCCGTCCCGTTCACCGACACGTCGGCATAGAAGTGCCCGTCATTCGCCCGCCGCAGCACGACTTCGCCGGCAACGCGCGATACCGGCGCGGCGGGATTGAGCTCTCCCGACACACGGTCGGCAAGAGGCTTCAGGTCATTGCGGTAGGAATAGGCGAGGATCAGCGCGACGAAGGCGGCAAACCAGAACAGGGCAGACTTCATCGCCTCGCCAAACGTGCCGCGCCAGCCGAGGACGAGGGACGTGATGAGCATGACGGCCATCAGGATGCTGTAGACCAGTCGCGCCGAGCCCTCGTGCGACTCCGGCATTTGCAGTGCAGACCCCGCGATCCAGACAACAAAAAGCGCCACGGCCGCGAGCACGATGGCGAGAATGGCAAATCGGTTCATGCCCCATCCTAGCGCAGTTTGCGGGTCCGGGACACCGTAATAAACATATAAAGAATGTGAATATTGACAAATAACGAAATAGAATGTAGAAATGGAAGATGTCGATTTCATTCGTATCCGGCGCCTTGCGCAGCAGCCTGGGCCTTCCCTCACTTGAGCCGGGCTGGGTCTGGCTCGTGGGAGCAGGGCCAGGTGACCCGGGATTGCTGACCATCCACGCTGTCAGCGCCCTGCAGCAGGCGGACGTGATCGTGCACGACGCGCTGGTCGACGACGCCATCCTGAAACTCGCTCCTCCCGGCGCGCGCATCGAGTTCGCCGGCAAGCGTGGCGGAAAGCCCAGCCCCCGGCAACGCGATATCTCCCTGCGCCTCATCGAACTCGCGCGCGCCGGCAAGCGCGTCGTCCGCCTCAAGGGCGGCGACCCCTTCATGTTCGGCCGGGGCGGCGAGGAAGCGCTGGCGCTCGTCGCGGCGGAGATCCCCTTCCGCGTGGTCCCCGGCGTGACGTCGGGTACCGGAGGCCTCGCCTATGCCGGCATTCCGGCGACACATCGCGACGTCAATCACGCTGTCACCTTCGTGACCGGACACAATTCCGGCGGCGAGGCCCCGGATGACCTCGACTGGGTCTCCCTCGGCAAGGGCTCGCCCGTGCTGGTCATCTACATGGGGCTGAAGCACCTGCCGAAGATAAGCCAGTCACTGCTGGAAGCGGGCCGCCGCGCCGACGAGCCCGTGGCGGTCATAAGCAATGCAACAACGCCATTGCAGAAAGTGCTGGAAACAACGCTTGGGCAAGCCGTGGAAGACGTGGCGCGCGCGGGCATAGCGGCGCCGGCACTCATCGTCATCGGCGAAGTGGTCCGCCTGCGCGCGGGTCTCGACTGGCTCTCGGCGCTGACGGGCCGTACGCTCGATCCCGATCCGCTTGGCCAGCGAGAGACGCGGCGCCAGAGCGCCTGATCACTTCTCCGCGCGGAACTGGAATTCCGTTTCGTAGCCCCAGTACCAGACATGAACCAGGTAGTCGTTCCCAGCGATGTAGCGCTCGGGGACGAGCGTGATCGCATAGATCTCCTGCAGCTGCTGTCCTGACGCCAGGCCGGCGGACACGGGCGAGGAGGGGCACTTGTCATCATGCAGGCGTGTCTGGACCATGGCGCCCGAGCGGCTGAACACCTGCCAGCGAAACACCTTGCATGCGGAATCTGCCTTCAGCGCGACGGATGCCGACGTGTTGTTCTTGAGCGTGACCTTCATCTCGATGACGGGTGGCGTCGGCCCGGAGAGGGCGACCTCGTCCCGGTTCGGCTCGACCTTGAGGGAAACCGCGTTCTCGAGGAAATCGAGGCCACCATAGGCCGCCGAATAGCCAAGCGCCCCCACGAAGGCGACCCAGATCATCGCGCGCAGCACATACTGCTTCCAGTCCGGCGCCGGCATTTGAGGCAGCTTGCCCATGTCAGCTTTCCTGCCGGGCTGGTTTCTCGTCGGTCTCGACATAGTCCAGATCGACATTGAACGTCTCGCGCAGGCTGAACAGCGACCAGAGCGCCAGCACGGCGACCATCATGCCGACGATCTCTGCGGACTCGACAATGCCGAGTCCGAATTCCTGCTGGAGGAACGTGAAGCCGATCGTGATCGGCACGGTGAAACCGCGAACGAAGTTGGGCACCGACGTGGCCACGGTCGCTCGCAGGTTCGTGCCGAACTGCTCTGCGGCGACAGTCACCATCATGGCCCAGTAAGCCGTGCAGAACCCGATGACGAAGATGATGGTGTAGAACTCCGTCGACGTGGTCATGGGCACGTGGAAGAAATAGCCAAAGGCGAACAGCAGCGCCACGAGGAACACGCCGATGGATCGCTTTCGGCTTGCTGCATACTGGCTGTACAGTCCGTTGGCCACGCTGCCCAGCGTGATGCCGCAGTAGAACCAGAACACGGACGTGCCGGCGACGATCTTGTCCGTGATGCCGAGTTGCGTTGCGATCTCGGGAGAGAAGGTGACCAGGACCGCCAGCGAGTACCAGATGGGAATACCCACCAGGATGCAGTGCATGTAGCGGTTGAAGCGGTCCCAGGACGTGAACAGCATCAGGAAGTTCCCGCGCGCGACATGCTCCTGCGCGGCAGCGGCCTTGAAGATGCCGGACTCGGCAACGGAAAGGCGAAGGGCCAGAAGGCCAAGTCCCATGACGCCGCCGAAGATGTAGGCGCCGCGCCACGAGAAATACTCGTGCACCAGTGCAGCGGCGACAGCGCCCGCAACACCGGTCGCAACAACGATCGTTGTGCCGTAGCCGCGCGTCTGCTTCGGCAGCAGCTCCGCCACCAGCGTGATGCCGCCACCGATCTCGCCGGCGAGGCCGATGCCCGTGATGAAGCGCAGCAACGCATACTGGTCGATGGGCGACATGAGTGAATCCACGCCCGGCCCGAACTGGCCCACGAAGCCGTTCAGGATGTTGCCAACGGAATAGAGGAGGATCGAGCCGAACAGAAGTTCGATGCGGCCAACCTTGTCCCCGATGACGCCCCAGAGGACGCCACCGATCAGGAAGCCACCCATCTGCCAGTTCAGCAGGTAGGTTCCCACGGTCACGAGGTCCGGCCCGGTCACCCCCAGGTCGGTCAGGCTCGACACGCGCAGGATCGAGAACAGGATCAGGTCGAACACATCAACAAAATAGCCAAGTGCGGCCACAATGATGGCAAGGCGCGTGTTATTGGACATCGCGTGGAGTTCCCGGAAATTGATCTGGTGCAGTTTGCGTTGGCTTCAGGGCCGCTTCAAGGGGACCCAGCCAGCAGCCGTGCGCGCTTCCAGCGGGGTGAAGCGTGCCTTGTACGCCATCTTCTGGCTGCCTTCGATCCAATACCCCAAATAGACGTATGGCAACCCCCGGCTTCTCGCCTGTTCGATGTGGTCGAGGACCATGTAGGTCCCCAGGCTGCGCCAGTCTTCGGCGGGATTGTAGAAGCTGTAGACCATGGACAGCCCGTCGAACAGCAGGTCAGTGAGCGCCACGGCGGCAAGATCGCCGGCCTGTGGCCCCGAATTGTACCGGTACTCGACCAGATGGGTCTCGACGGCGGAATCCTCGACCATGGCCACGTAGTCGAACATCGACATGTCGGCCATGCCGCCATCGGCATGACGCGCATCGAGATAGCGACGGAGCAGGCTGAACTGCTCCTCTGAAGCCCAGGGGTCAACGACCTCGGAAACAAGGTCCTGGTTCCGGTTCAACACGCGCTGGAATGAGCGGGACGCCTCGAATGCATCCACGACGACGCGCACCGAAACGCAGGCCTGGCACGTCGCGCAGGTCGGCCTGTAGGCCATGCTCTGGCTGCGACGAAAGCCGGCGTGGGTGAGAACGTCATTGAGGCCGCGCGCGGACTCGCCCGCAAGGCGCGTGAAGACTTTTGTCTCGAGCTTTCCGGGCAGATAAGGGCAAGGTGCGGGTGCGGTCTGGTAGAACTTAGGTATCTTGTTCCCAAACTGCTCCGTCACAGTGACCAGTCCCGCACACATATCACAGCCCGAATCAGTTGATCCGGACACCCAAGCGGGAATTTCACACAGTCAGGCCCGCATGGGAACAGCGAAAAGTGGTTAGGAAGCGGTCCGGGCCGTGCCGTCTAGAGATCCGGCGGAATGACTGGCGCTTCCTTGAGCAGGACAATGCTGATGCGCCTGTTGGCGGAGGCGTAGGGATTGTCGGGATAGAGCGGCTCGGACCCGGCTTTTCCCACGACTTCGGCGACCCGCGTGTCGGTCACGCCGGCTTCCTGGAGGACCTTCAGGCTGGCATTGGCGCGCGCCGAGGAAAGATCCCAGTTGGAGTACCCGCCCGGTCCCGAGAATGCGCCACCATCCGTGTGACCGGTGATCGAGATCCGGTTCGGAAGTTCGTTGACGATCTTCGCCACTTCGACAAGCAGCGCCTTGACCTGCTGCGTGGGTTCCGCGCTTCCCGGCTCGAACATCGAGCGGCCGTCCTGGTCGACGAGCTGGATGCGCACGCCTGAGGGCGTGTCGTCTATCAGGATATGCCGCGACAGCTCCGCGAGGTCCGGCATGTCCTGCATCGCCTGGCGCAGGCGCGCCGTGGCCTGCTCCATTTCCTTGTTGTTCCGCATGGCTTCTTCGGTGGAAGACCCGTTGGCCGCCGTGTCCTGCGGACCCTCAGCTTTCGAGACCACCTCTTCCTTCGGCGTCCGAAGCACGGTCTTCACCGACAGCTGTCCCGAGCCATCGTGACCGTCCTCGCTCGCCGAGGTGCCGCCGAGCAATGCGCCGTTGCCCGAATTGGCGCGGCTGACGGCTTCCGGCGCAAAATAGTCGGCGATGCCGCGCTTCTGCTCCGGCGTGGTCGTGTTGATCAGCCACATGAGCAGGAAGAAGGCCATCATGGCGGTCACGAAGTCGGCATAGGCAACCTTCCAGGCGCCGCCGTGGTGACCGTCATGGCCACCCTTCTTGATTTTCTTGATGATCGTAGGCGCTTCTGATCCGCCAGCCATGGCAACCCGTACCCCAACCTGTTGCGCGCAACGCCTTCGCCCCTGCAAAGGGCTTGTTTTTGGGCTGCTGCGCGATTACTGCGATTTGGCCGCTAATATGCCCTGCAAGCCGTTAATGTGGTCTTGAGTGTTTTAAGGATGGTCCAATGTCATTGAATTCCCGCGAATTTCGCGATGCCTTGGGTCATTTTGCGACAGGTGTGGCAGTGATTTCCGCGTCCACGCCGGGCGGCGAATTGCTGGGACTGACCATTAACTCCTTCGCCTCCGTGTCCCTTGATCCTCCCCTGGTGCTCTGGAGCCTCGACAAGGGATCCGACAGGTTTGGCGTCCTGATGGGCGTGGAGCGCTACGCCGTGAACATCCTGGGGCAGGGCGAACTGGAGCTTTCGCGCCGCCTCTCGCGCAAGGGGCAGTCGACGCTGCAGCCCGACGAGTGCGTTCAGGGCAAGCATGGTGTCCCCGTTCTCAGGAGTTCCGCGGCCACGTTTGAATGCGTGGTGCATGAGAAGGTCGACGCAGGTGACCATGTAATCTTCATCGGCAGGGTCCTGTCGTCGAGCCACAACAGCCATGATGCGCCGCTTCTGTATTACCGCGGCGCCTATCGCAGTCTGGCGCCGCGGCAGTAAGCGCCCCGCTCAGGGCAACGGCTTCAGCACCAGCACGTCCGCAGCCCGGGCTTCGATGTCGTCCCGGTTTGTCCTGATCGGCAGGTACTCGCCACGCGCCCAGCGCGGCGCCAGGTTCGAGTAGTAGGGCGAGTAGACATTTCCGCTTTGTCCGGTGGAAGCCATGAAGAGCGATTTCTCCTCGGCACCAAGGTCATAGATCGCGCGGTAGCCACTGCCGTGGACGGCCGCAAATGGCTCGCTGTTCGAATAGCGATAGGCAGCGCGCTGGACGGTCGAGTTGCCGCCCCCCATCTCATGGGAAAAGCCGAAGAGCGAGGAGAGGACAGGAACAAAGCCGAACGGTGTGTGCGAGAAGGTCGCGCGATGGGCCGCCCCCCAGCGCCACTTCGCCATGTCCTCGCCAAAACGAGACTTGAGCTCTGCAAGCGACGTCGAGAGGCTGCGGGCGGCAATGAGCCGGCAGTCCTCCTTCACCTTCTCCGTACGGATGTCGTCGCACAGGAGCGAGGCGTCGGGATCACCTGCTGCGATGGATGCCAGGAAATTTGGACGATCACCCCACAGTTGCCGGAAGAGGTCACCCGTCTCGTCCTCAAGCAGGTCCTTGAGCAACTGACGCATCCAGCCCGCAAAGATCAGCGGCTCGGAGCGCGATGCATCCATGCGAAAATCCCACTTCCGCAGAAGGGCGACGGCCATGGAATTGCCCGTTGCCTGGCCTTCGACAAGATCCAGCAAACGGGGCAGGGCCTCGGATGCAAAGCGTTCCTGGTCGTCGAGCTGGATGCGCTTGAAGCTCTCGACAGTGTGCTTCTGGTCGGCACCGCCCAGAAGTTCCTTGATCCTTGTGGCGCGGAACTCCGGATCAAAGTCCTGCGCGATCATGGGCTTGTAGCCGGGTGGAACGACATTGTTGTTGGCCGTCACGAACGCGTCGCCCGCGCCCCCTGACCACGCGGGACGATCGGCTCCCGAGAGGAAGCCGGTCCAGTCATGCTTCGCGTTGGTTCCATCCGACGGAAGCAGGCCTGTCACCTCGTTGGCAGGATCGCGCACCGGAATGCGGCCTGGCAGGATCAGTCCGGTATTCCCGAGCACGTCGGCATAGACGAAGCTCTGGATCGGCGCGTTGTAGGGCGCGAAGATCTTCTCGATGGAAGCAGGGCTCGCATCCTGCGTGTCGAGGATGTGCAGCAGCGTTTCCATCGTGCGGTCCTCTCCAGAGAGGGCGGGCCACTGCAGGGCCAGCACATGCCCGTCAGGAACGAGTGCCTTGAGGCGTGGTTCGTCCGTAGGCAGGACCGGACCATGACGCGTGCTCCGGATCCGGATGGACTTGTCACTGCCAAAGCGGACCTTGATCAGCTCCCGGCGCGTTTCGAACGCCGCTGATCCTTCAGGCGTCATGTAGCGGTTCGGATTGTCGGGATCGATCTTTTCCCAGAACAGGTCCTGCGTGTCGGCACCGGTCGTCGTCAGCCCCCACGCGATCTTCCCGGTCCGGCCCGAGACGATTCCGGGGACACCCGGAACCGACCCGCCTATGGCATATCCGCCGGGCCAGCTCAGGTGCGCGAGGTACCAGAAGCCCGGCACGGTGAGGGGCAGGTGCGGATCGTTGGCGAGCATCGGCAGGCCGCTTTCTGTCCTGGCTCCGCCGACGACCCAGTTGTTCGAAGCACCTGTCGGCGCAAACGGAAGCGACACTTCGGCAAGGGCGCGCGCGGCTTCCGCGAATTTCGTTCCTGGACGGGGCGCGTAACGCTCGTAGGCGTCAATGACAGCCGCAGGCAGCGGAGGATTGAAGCCGCGGACCTTCGCGGCCGACATCCGCGCCAGCAACTGCAGCCTCAGGATCTCCTGAAAGCCGTTGGCCGAGAGCTGGACCGAGATGGCCTTGAGCACGGCAACGGAATGTGCGGGCTTCCAGTCTTCGGCCTCAAGCCCCAGCATGAAGAACTCCGGCGGCAGGGGCTTCCCGTGGCGCGGGATCGCGGCGTTGACGCCGGCCGTGTAGGAATCGAGCGCACCGCGCGCGTCTGCGGAAAGGGCTGTCACCGACTGTTCCGCGGCACGATATAGTCCGAGCGTGCGCAGGTACGTGTCAGCGACAAGCGCGGCAGAGCCAGCCACCTCGCTGAGCCGTCCCTGGATGGCACGGCGCTGGAACTCCATCTGCCAGAGCCTGTCCTGGGCGTGAACGTAGCCAAGGCCGAACAACGCATCGTTACGGCTCGAAGCAAGAATGTGAGGGATACCTTCCGGATCCCGGACGATGCGAACCGGGCCATCCACCCCGCTGACGGAAACCTCTCCCGACAGGCGTGGAAGCGAGCCCTTGAGCCACCACGTTGTCACGCCCGTCCACAGCAGGCCGAGGCCGAGGACGAAGCAGAGTGTGATGGCGGCGATACGAAAGAATCGTCTCATTGTTTGGAGGCATCCGGGCTGGTAGGTGTTCGGTCAACTTAGTGGGAAACGCGGCAATGGCAAAACTCGCATTCATCGGCCTCGGGCGCATGGGCTATCCGATGGCCGGACACCTGGTACGCAATGGCCACGAGGTCAGTGTGTATAACCGTTCGCCAGAGCGTTCCCGGCAATGGGCAGCGGAGCACGGTGGAAAGGCGTACGAGACCGTCGCGCAGGCCGCATCCGGTGCCGACATCGTGTTTTCCTGCGTGGGAGACGATCCCGATATTCGCGCTGTCGCACAAGCCGCCTTCGGCAGCATGAAGCGTGGCAGCATCTTTGTCGATCACACCACCGGCTCGGCCGCACTGGCCGAAGAACTCGCAATCCTCGCGAGCGCCAGCGGTCTACACTTCATCGATGCGCCCGTGTCTGGAGGCGAAGCTGGCGCGCAGAAGGGGCAGCTCACCGTCATGTGTGGCGGCGAAGAAGCAGCCTATGCCGTGGCAGAGCCTGTCATCCGCAGCTACGCAAAGATGGTGCGCCGTCTCGGTCCGGCCGGCGCAGGCCAGAAGACGAAGATGGTCAACCAGATCTGCATCGCAGGCCTCGTCCAGGCCCTGTCCGAGGGCGTGCATTTCGCCGAGCAGGCCGGGCTTGATCCCGATGCGGTCATCGATGTCATTTCGAAGGGCGCCGCACAAAGCTGGCAGATGGAAAACCGCGCCGGCACGATGCATCAGCGCAAGTTCGACTTCGGATTTGCCGTGAGCTGGATGCGCAAGGACCTGCGCATCGCGCTGGCCGAAGCGCGCAAGAATGGTGCGCAGCTGCCCGTTACGGCGCTTGTCGACCAGTTCTACGCCGATGTTGAACGCATGGGCGGGCAGCGCTGGGACACGTCCAGCCTGATCGCCCGCCTATCGAAGTGAGGCAATCAGCTTCGCGGCGCGCGGCGCAAAATAGGTCAGCACGCCGTCGGCGCCTGCACGCTTGAAGGCGGTCAGGCTTTCGATGATGACCTTGTCGGCGTCCATCCATCCACGTTCGGCCGAAGCCATGAGCATCGAGTACTCACCCGACACCTGATAGGCAAACGTGGGCACGCCAAAGCGGTCCTTCACGCGACGGACGATGTCGAGATATGGCATGCCGGGCTTGACCATGACCATGTCTGCGCCCTCTGCGATATCGAGGGCAACTTCATTGAGCGCCTCGTCCGAGTTGGCGAAGTTCATCTGGTACGTGCGCTTGTCGCCCTGCAGCGCCTTCGCCGATCCGACGGCGTCCCTGAAGGGCCCATAGAACGCCGACGCATACTTTGCGGCGTAGGCCATGATGAGGGTGTCCTTGCGGCCCGCTTTCTCCAGTGCCGTGCGGATAGCTCCAACGCGTCCATCCATCATGTCGGAGGGCGCAATGATATCGCAGCCCGCCTCGACCTGGACCAGCGCCTGCTGCACCAGCATGTCGACGGTCTCGTCGTTGAGGATGACGCCGTCCTTCAGCAGGCCGTCATGGCCATGGGACGTGTAGGGATCGAGTGCAACATCGCACAGGACGCCGATGTCGAGGCCCGCCGCCCGGATGGCACGCGTCGCCTTGCAGACGAGGTTGTCGCGATTGAGGGCTTCCTTGCCATCCGCCGACTTGCGCGCCGGATCCGTATAGGGAAAGAGCGCGATGACCGGGATGCCAAGCCTGCAGGCTTCTTCAGCTGCGGCCGGGACCAGGTCCACCGACAGGCGCTCCACGCCCGGCATCGAAGGGATCGGATCTCGCCGGTTCTGCCCGTCCACCAGGAACACGGGCCATATCAGGTCGGAGGCGCTGAGGGCGTTCTCCGCCACCAGGCGACGCGCCCAGTCCGTGCGCCGGAGGCGGCGCATGCGCGTGGCGGGAAAACGCGGGCTGGAATCGCTGGACATCTTGGCCGCTTCGTTGACAGGAATGAGCCCTCTTCGTATCACCACCCCGAGCCTTGAGGGAAGATGTGGCATGGCCTTCGATTTGTCGGAAGATCAGCGTCTTGTGCAGAAAACAGCGCGAGACTTCGCCGCTGCCAACCTGGCACCATTTGCCGCGAAGTGGGACGAGGAAGAAATCTTCCCGGTTCCCACCATGCGCAAGGCAGCCGAACTCGGATTCGCCGGCATTTACGTTCGCGACGACGTTGGCGGCAGTGGCCTGTCGCGTCTCGATGCGGCACTGATCTTCGAAGAGCTTGCAGCAGGCTGCACGCCCACGGCAGCCTACATCTCGATCCACAACATGGCGTCATGGATGATCGACCGCTTCGGTACGGAAGAGCAGCGCCAGAAGTGGCTGCCGCGCCTGACGACAATGGAGCTCATCGCATCCTACTGCCTGACGGAGCCGGGCGCGGGCTCGGATGCAGCCAGCCTGAAGACCAAGGCCGTCCGTGACGGCGACCACTATGTGATCAATGGCGGCAAGGCGTTCATTTCGGGCGCGGGGACTTCGGATATCTATGTCTGCATGATCCGCACCGGCGTCGACGGACCCAAGGGCATTTCCTGCATCGTCGTCGAGAAGGGAACGAAAGGCCTCAGCTTCGGCAAGAACGAACGCAAGATGGGATGGCGCAGCCAGCCGACGGCGACAGTGAACTTCGAGGATTGCCGTGTCCCCGTCGCCAACCGGATCGGTGCCGAGGGGGACGGGTTCCGTATCGCGATGATGGGCCTCGATGGTGGACGCATCAACATTGGCGCCTGCTCGCTGGGCGCGGCCAGGGCGTCGCTTGAGCAGACCCAGCGTTACGTGAGCGAACGCAAGCAGTTCGGAAAGCAGATCGGGGAGTTCCAGGCCACGCAGTTCCGCATCGCCGACATGGCGACCGACCTCGAAGCCTCGCGCCTCATGATATGGAATGCGGCAGCCGCCCTCGACCGCAAGGATCCGCGCGCGACCATGCTCTGCGCGATGGCCAAGCGCTTCGCGAGCGACAACGCATCGAAGATTGCCAATGACGCGCTGCAGCTCCATGGCGGCTATGGCTACCTCAAGGACTTTCCGCTCGAGCGCCACGTCCGCGACCTGCGCGTCCACCAGATCCTTGAAGGCACGAACGAGATCATGCGCGTGATCATCGCGCGCGAACTGTCGCGCCAATGACACTCATCCGGCCTCGCACGGCACTTTTTGCGGTCGGCTACGGGCTGCTCATCTGGTTTGAAGCCACGATCATGATCCGCTGGCTGGGCGAGTGGATATTCCTGCCGCAGAGCACGCCGTTCACGGTTGCCCTGTTCGCGGCAACCGTGCTCGTCGTCTATTCGGTGGGCTGGTGCTTCTTCTACATGTTTCGCACGCCGCATGTTGAGCGCGCGGCATCGGCCGTCCTGATCTGTGCTGCAGGCCTCATCGCCAATGCCGCGGTCATCGGCTGGAACGCGCAGGTGTTTCCCTCCTTCACGCCCGAGCAGCACCGGCTCTTCGCGAGCTGGGTCGTGTGGGCTTACGGAACGGGATTGATCAGCGGAATCTGGCCGCGACAGATGCCCTTCATGCCCGGCAACTGATGGCGGCGACGGGAGACGAGCCAATGGACGAAGTGCTGTTCGAAAAGACGGGACGGGCAGGGGTCATCACCCTGAACCGGCCGAAGGCGCTCAATGCGCTGACGCTGGGCATGGTCGACGCCATGGATGCGCAGTTGCGGCAGTGGCGGACGGACCCGTCCGTCGAACTCGTGGTGGTGCGCGGCGCGGGCGAGAAGGCCTTCTGCGCCGGCGGTGACATCCGCGCCCTCTATGACTCGGGGAAAGCCGGCACGCCCTATGTGATCGACTTTTACGCTCGCGAGTATAGGCTCAACACGCTCATCAAGCGATTTCCGAAGCCCTACATCGCACTCGTCAACGGCATCGTGATGGGCGGCGGCGTCGGCGTGTCTGTCCACGGAAGCGTGCGCGTGTGCGGAGAGGGCACGATGTTCGCGATGCCCGAGACGGGCATCGGCCTGTTTCCCGATGTCGGCGGCACCTATTTCCTGCCGCGCTGTCCGGGACAGATCGGCATGTATCTCGCCCTGACCGGCGCGCGTCTCGATGTGACGGACGCCCGGTATGCGGGCATCGCCACCCATGTCGTGCCGGCCGCAGCCCACGCAGCCTTGCTTGACGATCTCTGCAACGGAACGGACGCGCTCGAGCGCGTCCTGTCCCGCCACGCCGTGACGGCGCAGAACAAGCCGAAGCTCGAGGGCCTTCAGCAGGCGATCGACATGCTCTTCGGCGGCGGCTCGGTCGAGGACATCATGGCGTCCCTTGAAGCAGGCAAGAGCCTCTTCGAAGAGCAGACCGTGAAGTCGCTGAAGGGCAAGTCGCCCACCAGCCTGAAAGTCGCCTTCCGCCAGGTCCGCGAAGGGGCAAAGCTGGGCTTCGAGGACTGCATGCGCCTCGAGTTCCGCCTGACGAACCGCTTCATGCGGGGGCATGATTTCTACGAAGGCGTGCGCGCCGTCATCATCGACAAGGACAACGCGCCAAAGTGGGATCCGCCATCGCTCGACCTCGTCAGGTCGCGCGACGTGGACCGCTACTTCGCGCCGCTCGACGGCGGCGATCTCGAACTCGGATAGAAAAGAAGCAAAGGGAGCACGCGCTATGCAGATCGGTTTCATCGGGCTGGGAAACATGGGTGGACCCATGGCGGCAAACCTCGCAAAGGCGGGACACAGCGTGTCGGCGTTCGACATGTCGGCGGCGGCGCTCGACCGGGCAGCCGCAGCAGGCATTCACCGGGCGGGTACGGCAGGCGATGCCGCGCGGTCGGCAGAGGTCGTCGTGACGATGCTTCCGGCCGGCCAGCACGTGCGCTCGGTCTATCTCGGAGACAAGGGACTGCTGGCCCAGGCCCAGCCGGGCACGCTCTTCATCGATTCCTCGACCATCGACGTGGCCACGGCGCGCGAGGTCCACGCGGCGGCGAAGGCGAGGGGCGTCGATTTCCTCGACGCGCCCGTGTCGGGAGGCGTTGGTGGTGCTGCAGCCGGCACGCTGACATTCATGGTGGGCGGAGATGACGCAGCCTTCGCGCGCGCCCGGCCCATTCTCGAGAAGATGGGCAAGAATATTTTCCACGCCGGCGGCACCGGAAACGGTCAGGCGGCCAAGATCTGCAACAACATGCTGCTGGCCATTTCGATGATCGGTACATGTGAAGCCTTCGTGCTGGCCGAAAAATTAGGCCTGTCACATGAAACCTTGTTCAGGATCTCATCGACCGCATCGGGACAGTGCTGGAGCCTGACGAGCTACTGCCCCGTGCCGGGACCCGTTCCGGCCTCGCCGGCCAATCGCGACTACCAGGCAGGCTTTACCGCCTCCATGATGCTTAAGGATCTCAAACTTTCGCAGAATGCCGCGCAGGCCGCAGGAGCGGCAACGCCGCTCGGCGCGCAGGCAACGGCGCTCTATTCCATGTTTGAATCCGCAGGCGCGGGCCCGAAGGATTTCTCGGGCATCATCCAGATGCTGCGGGGACAGTTCGGATCTTAACCCGGCATTTGCCTTGTCATTTAAGCGATCTTTAGCGGGCGGCGTCTAACCTCCAGCCAAATGCATCAGGCAAAACGCCTGAGCAACAGTTTTGGGTTGGGGTCATGAGCGTTTCAGCAACCGCACGCGTACAGAACGAACCGCAGCAGGCCGGCCAGGAAGGCGTCAAGCAGCGCTACCTGGAATGCCTGAACCTGGTGGAGCGCCTTCACCGGCAACTGCTCGACGTGATCAAGGACGAGCTGGAGCGCGTGGGCCAGAGCGAAGTCAACAGCGTGCAGGCGCTGCTGCTGTTCAACATCGGCTCGCAGGAACTGACGGCTGGCGAACTGCGTACACGCGGCCACTATCTCGGCTCGAACGTGTCCTACAACCTCAAGAAGCTCGTTGAAGCCGGCTTCATCAATCATGTCCGCTCGGAAAGCGACCGCCGCTCCGTCCGCGTGAGCCTGACCGACAAGGGCCAGAGCATCGCCAGGATCGTCGCCGGCCTGTTCGACCGCCATGTGCATCTGGTGGAACCGTCAGGCGGTCTGGAGCTGTCCGAGTTTGCGGTCCTCAACCGCGCCCTGCAGCGCCTCGAGCGCTTCTGGATGGACCAGGTCCGCTATCGTCTCTGACGCGGCGCCCGCCGCAAGCAGATTGTCTGGGAGCAACTGGCCCGCGTCACGCGGGCCTTTTGTTGTCCGGATCGCCGGATTTCCGGGACTTTGGCGTGTCCCCGCTTGACCTGCCTCAATGCCTGAATGCGGCCCCGGCCTGATCATTAGGGTTTGCCGGAACAACGGGGCAGGGAATTCAGCATGGACAAGCGCGTGGAGGATCCGCAGGTGCAAATGGGCCCGGCAACGGCGAGCGGACGCAAGTCACGTCGGCATTCACGGGCAGCATCGCTGGGAGACACCGCCGCGGACCTGACGGCATCGGGCATCGCAAGGGACGTGGTGGCGCGCCGGGTAGGAAAGAAGAAGGCCGTGCAGTCGGCCACGCTGGGACAGCTTCTCGAGGCGCACGCCCGAAAGCAGGATCCCTCCGGCTTCATCTCGCAGCTCCGGACGCTGATGCAGGGCGCGTCGCCGGACGAACGCAAGGCGCTGCGCAAGCTGCTGCGAACCGAAACGTCGCGCAATGACCCCAACCGGATCGATCCGGACACCGAACTGTCCCCGGATTGGCGGACAGGCGCCTATCCCTATCGCAACCTCATGTCCCGCAAGGCCTACGAGAAGCAGAAGTACCAGCTCCAGGTCGAGTTGCTGAAGCTCCAGGCCTGGGTGAAGAAGCAGGGCGTGCGGATCGTGATCCTGTTCGAGGGGCGCGACGCCGCCGGCAAGGGCGGCACCATCAAGCGC
>CAZYFM010000070.1:0-17748 GCA_964646885.1 uncultured Flavobacteriaceae bacterium | reverse complement strand
GACCATGCGCTTGCCGAAGTTGTCGCCGGCGAGAAGGCCGATGAGCGCCTTGGGAGTGTTTTCCAGTCCGTCGAGGATATCCTCGGGGACCTTGATCTGGCCTGACTTCACCCAGGACTGGAGATCGGACAGCGCCTTGTCGCGTTCGGCGTTGAAGTCCATGACGATGAAGCCCTGCATGGTCAGGCGCTTCGTCACGATGAGGCCCGGCACGCCGCGCGGTCCGGCCTGCGGGGCTGCGCCGTCGTACTGCGAGACAGCGCCGCAGCAGGAGATGCGGCCATGCAGGTTCATGCGGAAGAGGCAGGCCTCGAGGATATCTCCACCGACATTGTCGAAGTAGACGTCGATGCCCTTCGGGGCCGCGCGCTTCAGGCCGCCGGCCACGGCCTCGGCCTTGTAGTCGACCACCTCGTCGAAGCCGAGTTCGTTCTTCAGCCAGTCGCACTTCTTCGCGCCGCCGGCGATGCCGACGACGCGGCAGCCCTTGAGCTTCGCGATCTGGCCGACGAACACGCCGACGGATCCGGCAGCGGCCGAGACAACAACAGTCTCACCCGCCTTTGGCTTGCCCACATTGAGCAGGCCGAAATAGGCGGTCAGGCCGGCAATGCCATAGACGCTGATGAGATGGGACATGGGCTCGATGCGCGGGAGCTTCTGGGCCGTGCGCGCATTGACGGCGGCGTATTCCTGCCAGCCCGTGTCGGCGAAGACGAGATCGCCCCTGGCAAAGGCGGGTGACTTGCTTTCGACCACTTCGGCGACAGCGCCGCCGGCCATGACCTGCCCGGCCTCGATGGCGGCGCGGTAGGTGGCTCCCTGCATCCAGGCGCGGTTGGCAGCGTCAAGCGAGATCAGGCGCGTCTTCAGCAGCAGCTCGCCCTCGTTCGCCACGGGCATCGGGCCTTCACCGAGGCGGAAGTGCTGGGGGCCAAGCTTGTCCTTGGGGAGTTCAACGATGTGGATCTGGCGGTTGGTCATGTTGGTTCTTTGCTGGTGATCTGTGTGACGTGGTGAAGTGGCCTGATGTGCGCGCGCGCCTGTGAAGGGCACGTGGCAGGGAACGCTTCAGTCCCCTGCCGTTCTTCCGACCCTGGCTAGTTGCCAAACACCGCGCGCAGGGACTTGGCGGCGTCGGCAATCGCAGACTTTGCAGTCGGCACGACGGCGGACATGTTGAAGAAGCCGTGCACCATGCCGGGGTAGTCGATGTGGACGGCTGCCACGCCCGCGCGGTTGAGCTTGTCCGCATAAGCCTTGCCTTCGTCGCGCAACGGATCGAAGCCGGCGGTCACGACATAGGCGCGGGGCAGCCCCGAGAGGTCCTGTGCCGCGAGCGGCGAGAGGCGCCAGTCATTGGGATCGTGCCCGGCGGCGTACTGGTCGAAGAACCAGTGCATGGTCTTCTTCTCGAGGAAATAGCCTTCGGCGAAGGAGTTCATGGAGCCGGTTTCGGCCTTCCACTGGGTCACGGGATAGATGAGCAACTGGTAGACGATCTGCGGGCCACCCTTCTGCTTCGCCAGGAGGCACATCACGGCAGCGAGATTGCCGCCGGCCGAGTCTCCCGCCACAGCGATCCGGTTGGCGTCGACGCCGATGCTGGCTGCGTTCTGCTCCACCCACTTCACGGCGGCGTAACAGTCGTCCACGGCTGCCGGAAAACGATGCTCGGGGGCGAGCCGGTAGTCGACGGAGATCACGCGGGCCGCGCATTCATTGGCGAGGTTGCGGCAGAGGGCGTCATGCGTGTCGAGGTCGCCGATCACCCAACCGCCTCCATGGAAGTAGACAATGGCGGGAAGGGCTGCGCCGCCGTCGGCGACGGGCGTGTAGACACGCAGGCGGATCTGGCCGGCAGGGCCCGGCATGGTGATGTTCTCGATCTTGCCGATCGAGACTGCCGGTGGCTCGAGCGCCGAGGCCATCATGCGATACATCTCGCGTCCCTGGATGGCGGGGACCTCCCACAGCTTGGGCATGGGGCTCGCGGCCATCTGGTCCATCAGGCCTTTGACGAATGCATCAAGCGCCATCTTCTCGTTTCCCTTGGTTCTGGTTGCGCGCATCAAACAGGCGGCTGACAGCGTGTGCAAGCGTTTCCGATTCAACCTTCGAACTACTCAACAACCATGACGCGACGAACCCGACACCGCACGCGCCTGCGTTAACATTTGGCGCTGCAGCATCGCGCGGCGGCGTTGATCAGCCATGCCTGCGCGATGCATCCGCGGACAGCAGCAAAGGTACATCGGGCAACTGGCCAATGACGTCGAAGAGGTCGAGCCAGTCCGGGTTGGTGCGCGCCACGAGGTCGAGCTTCCACTGTCGCCGGCAATGGCGGATGAGGTCAGCGCGCATTGCCGCGTTCTCGAGGCGGGGATGTGGTTCGTACCAGACGAGCCGCGTGACCGCGTGCCTGCGCGTGAAATGGGATGCCAGTCCCTGCCGGTGCATTGCGACACGGCGCAGGAGATCCGGCGTCGCTCCCGTGTAGAGCATCCCTTCGCGTCCGCTCGCCAGCATGTAAGTCCAGCCACCCACCTGTTGCATCCGTCACCTCCAACGGACACGACATCGCGAGGTCGCGGCAGCAATGCGGCCGCTGCGACAGGCGGTTACAATTCAGATGCCGGATGGGTCCGTGCTACTTGCCTTCGGCAAACATCACGGCGATGGACGTTGCCGCTCCAAAGAGTCCCTGGGCCGGCGGCTGGGTGGACGCGTTGGTGCTGATGGCCACGACCACGCCCTGGTCGGGCAGCATGACCAGCATGGACTGAGCGCCGACGGCCACGCCGCCGTGGTGCACGGCGCGCCAGCTGCGGCCCGGATAGGCGTCGTCGGTGATGGTATCGACCCTTACGCCAAGCGCGTAGTTCTGCCGGTTGACCTTGCCGTCGACCAGCTTTCGGGGCTCGAACATGACCTGCAGCATCGGCTGGCCGATGATCTTGCCGGAGATCAGGGCTGATCCGAAGGTTGCGAGGTCGGTCGGCGAGGAGCGGAAGCCGCCGCCGGCCCACTTGCCGCTGACATTGACGACGGGTGCGGGCACGACGGCGCCATCACGCAGGATGTTCTGGTAGTCGGCGGCACGGTCCGCGTTCGCCGTGCGCAAGTCATCGGCGCCCGTGTGCGACAGACCCTGGGCTGCGAACAGCTCACGCTCCATCAACTTGAGGAATGGCGTGCGCGATGCAGCTTCCATGACGGCGCTCAGGAGCGTGAAGCCATAGCTGCTGTAGGAAAAGTCCGTGTCCGGCTTGAACAGCAATGGATCGGCTGCGAATGGCGCCAGGCTGGATACGGTCGTGTCGTACTGGACCGTTGATCCCATTTCGGAGAATGTCGGCGGCGACAGCTCGAACCGATAGTGGCGGATGCCGGCCTGGTGGGAGAGCAGCTGGCGTGCGGTGACCGGATGCGCCTTGGCCGGGAACGCCGGAAGATAGGCGCGGATGTCCCTGTCGAGGTCCAGCACGCCCTGCTCCGCGAGCTTCATCGCGACACTGGCGGTCAGTGCCTTGGACACGCTGCCAATGGCGAAAGTCGTGTTGATGGACGCGGGTGAACGCGTCTCGATCCGCGCCCAGCCGCGGGCCTCCTGCCATGCGAGTTGCCCATTGACGATGACGGCGGCGGATACGGCCGGATAGCCGCCCTTGATCCGGAGATCCTGCAAGATCCTGGAGGCGCGAGCCGCGAGCTGCGCATCGGTTACGGGTGCTGTCCGTGTTTCCGCGGGCTGCGCCGCTGCGAGGTCACCGACGACGACCTTGCCGGACTCATACCAGGCAAACAGTCCGCCGATGCCGAGGATCGCCACGAGAAACACGGCGATCAGAATGCGGAACAGGATTCTCATCATGGCCCCCTAACAGACACAACAGCACCCGCCCCATCCAGTACAACAGAATGGGGCGGAATTGGGGCGCGGGTGGCGCTAGACCACGATGACGTCGGCCGGCGGCGCCTTGGCGTAGAGGGCGTCGACCAGCTTGGCGCGGCGCTCGAGCGTGGCCCTCTGGTTGACATAGCCCTTGTCCGTGATTTCGTGGCCGTCGATGGACGGCGGCTCGGTCATCAGCATGATGCGCGCGACCTTGCCGGAAGAGCCGCCGGCACCCTTGTTGTGCCGGGCCAACCGCTCGCGCACATATTCCACCACGGGCTTCGAGCGCAGGATCTCGTCCGGCGTCGTCAGGGCGGCGTCGGCACAGATCTCGCGCGCGGCCTGCATGTTGGGCCAGGCCAGGATCGCGATGTACTCCTTGTCGAGACCTGCCACGACGCAGTCCTGGATCAGTGGCGAGACTGCAGCGATCACGTCCGCGCGCAGCGTGCCGACCGAGACCCAGGTGCCACTCGACAGCTTGAAATCCTCGGTCACGCGGCCGTCGAAGATCAGACCCTTTGCAGGCTCGTACGGGTCGACGAACTTCGCGGCGTCGCCCAGCTTGTAGAAGCCTTCCTCGTCGAAAGCGGCCTCGGTCAGGTCCGGACGGTTCAGGTATCCCGGCGTTACGGTCGGTCCCTTCACGCGCACTTCCAGCTTCTGACCGTTCGGCACGAGCTTCAGCGTCACGCCGGGCAGCGGCAGGCCGATCAGGCCCACGCGCTCGGTGATCCAGTGCACGACCGTGATGCCCTGCGTTTCGGTAGCGCCGTACATGGTGGTCAGGGCGATGCGATTGCCGGTTGCCTTGATCGCGAGCGCCTGCATGCGGTCATAAAGATCATCGGAAAGCGTGGCGCCGCCATAGCCCATGAAGCGCAGCTTCGAGAAGAACTTGTCACGCAGCGCATCGTCGCGCTCCATCGCGTCGGCGAGCATGGAAAATGCGATCGGCGCCGAACCGAAGACCAGCGGCGCGATTTCCCGCAGGTTGCGGATCGTCTCGTCGAACATGCCCGGGATGGGCTTGCCAGCGTCGAGATAGATCGTGCCGCCGCTGTTCAGGTTGCCGTTGAAACCGATGTTGCCGGCGGAGATGTGGTTCCACGGCATCCACTCGAGGCTTTCGGGGATCTCGTTCGGATCCTTCTCTTCGGCGCGCAGCGACTCCTGGCCTGCGATCACCGCGCACATCATGCCGTGCGTCTGGATCACGCCTTTCGGCATGCCCGTCGAGCCCGAGGTGAAGAGGTACTTGGCCACAGTCTCGTGGCCAATGGCATCCATCGAAGCCTGAACGGCCGGACCGACATTGACCTGACACAGATCGGCGAAGGCTGTTGATGGCAGGTCCGGTGCGGGGACGACGGTCACGACCTCGATGCCCGACAGGTCCAGTGCGCGGATGGCCTTCGCGAAGACGGGTCCATTGTCGACGAAGACCATCTTCGGCTTCGTCAGGGCCGCGACGTGGCGCAGCTTGCCGTGGTCCTGGCTGAACAGCGAATAGGCGACGGAGACCGGTGCCACTGGCACGCGCGCCTTCATCGCACCCAGCATCATCGCCGCGTGCTCGATCGAGTTTCCCGACAGGATCAGGAGCGGCGTGTCGGGGCCCATGTTGCGGTCAAGCAGCGCCTGCGCGATGGCGCTCGCACGCTGGTTCATCTCGCCATAAGTGATGAACCTCCAGGGGCCCTGTGGCGTACGCTGCGCGAGCAGGTTGCGGGTGGGATGTTCCTGCGCGCGCTGTTCGAGGAGATGCGCAATCGAGCGATGCATCGGCCCGAGGTCGTAGAGGGACCTGATTATCCAGGATCCGTCAGCCCGGCGCTGTGAATAGATCTTTGGCGGCAGCTGTGGCAGGGGCTTGAAGGGTGGCAGGTTTTTCGTCGCGGCACTCATCTCTGTTTCCATTCCCGGATTTATGAAATAGCTGTGCTTCGTCAATGCGGTATCGCCTGCCCGCTGTCAAATCGGGAATGAAGAGGCCCCGCCGAAAGGAAAGCTCCCATGCCTGGCGTTGAAGACATCTATCGCAGCGAGTTCAGGGCGCGCGTCCTTGCCGGGCGGCCACGCAGCCTTCTTGAGGTTGGCTGCGGGAGCGGTACTTTCCTGCGGTCTGTCCGGAACGACATCCTGCGCCTTGTGGGTGTGGATCCCGACGTCGAGGCGGTGGACGCGCTGACGCTGGAGGGGCTCGAAGCCTCGGTTTCCGAAGCGGAAAGCCTGCCGTTCCGGGACCAGGAGTTTGACGTGGTGGCGTTCTCGTTCGTGCCGCATCACTGCCGCGACTGGACGGTCGCGCTGAAGGAGGCGATGCGCGTGGCCCGCCACTCGGTCGAGATCCTGGATGTCTGGTTCGACGACACCATCCCCGACCAGCGCGTGGCGCATGCCTTTGATCGCTGGTGCAAGGGAATCGACCGGCGCACCGGCATGGTCCACCATGACGTTCTTCCACCCGGCCTGCTGCTCGCGCCTGCACTCGAGGTGGAAGGACTGACCTATGACTATGCGTGCCGTCGGCTGAGTTCCAGCTGGGACATCGACGAGGTTGAAGGCGTCGGCCGACGCTACCTTTCAAAGGTTGCCGATGATGCCGCCCTCGCGCAGGGCCTTGAGCAGATCCTCAAGGATGCACGACGGCACGGCATCAGCGAGGAAGGCTGCATCCAGCTGACAATCGAGATCAACCGGTAGCGCGGGCATCAGACGCGCTATCCGCGTCGTGCGAGCGCCATCACCTGTTCCGGCACGTTGAAGGCCGCGCCGGGCCTCGCACTCACACGCGCGTACCATGCCGCGAGTGCTTCGTGCTCGCCGGCAATGTCGACGCCGATGAATCGGCCGAAGTCGAATGTGGTCTGCATCACGATATCGGCCATGGTGTAGCGGTCGGCTGCGATGAAGTCGCGCTTTGCCAGTTCGGAATCGAAGAGGCGGCAGGCCGACGAGAATACCTTGCGGTTGGCTTCGCCGAACTCCGTGAACTGCTTGCCGAAGCCCTGCGTCGCGACGGCGGCCGTGAAGGGATGCGTGTGCACCCAGACCTGGCCGAGCGGGATCATCAGGCGGAACTCGGCGCGGCGCAGCCACATGTCGATGACCGCGCGCTCCTTCGCGTCACGACCAAAGAGATTGGGCTCCGGATGGAGCTCCTCGAGATAGCGGCAGATCGAGATGCTCTCGGAGATGAAGGTGCCGTCGTCGAGCTCAAGCGTCGGGAGCTGTCCCAGCGGATTGCGCGCGACGTGCTCGGGCGCCTTGTGTGCGCGCTTGGTGATCGGCGTGGGGATGAGCTCCACGTCCTTGATCTTTTTCTCATTGATGAGAAGCCTGACCCGGCGCGGATTGGGCGCGGGGTCGGTGTCGTCGTAGAGTTTCATTTGCCATTCCCGGGATCGCGGACTTCCGGTCCGCCTGAGACAGAGAAAGAGCGGGCTGGAAGCCCGCGCTCCCAGGTCAGTTCACGCGGCGTGTCTTGCCGGCCCAGTACGGCTCCCTCAGCTCGCGGCGGAGGATCTTGCCGGACGGATTGCGGGGCAAGGCCTCGATGAAGTCGACGGTCTTCGGCAGCTTGTAGCCGGCGATCCGCGAGCGGGTGTAGGTGATGATGTCTTCGGCCGTGGCGGTGGCGCCGGGCTTCAGCACGACAATGGCCTTCACGGCTTCGCCCCACTTCTCGTCGGGGACGCCAATCACGGCGACGTCCGCGACCGCGGGATGTCCGAACACGGCGTTCTCGACTTCGGCCGGGTAGACGTTCTCGCCGCCGGACACGATCATGTCCTTCACGCGGTCATGGATGAACAGGAAGCCGTCGCGGTCGAAGTAGCCGGCGTCTCCCGTATAGAACCAGCCTTCCTTGATCGACTTCGTGGTCGCGTCGGCCTTGTTCCAGTAGCCCTTCATGACGACGTCACCTTTCATGATGATCTCGCCGACGTCGCCCTGGCGGACCTCGTGACCTTCCTCGTTGACCACCTTGATGCTGATGCCGGGATAGGGCTTGCCGCAGGAGCGCAGGAGACCGCCCTGATGGTCATCGGGCTGGAGCGCCGTGCCGGCGCCGACCGTCTCGGTCAGGCCATAGAGCTGGTAGAAGCCGCAGCCCTTGAAGATGGATTGCGCGGTCTTCAGGAGTTCCTCGGTGATGGGCGAGGCGCCGTAGAACATGCGCTTCACGCAGGAAATGTCCGTTGTCCGGATGCGCGGATGCTGCACGAGCATCAGGATCACCGCCGGCACGAGGAACAGGTTGCGGATGCGGAACCGGTCGATCATGTCGAACACGGCGTCCGGGGTCACCGTCTTGATCACGACGCCGAAGCTGCCCTGGGCGAGCGTCGTCAGGCCCATGTTCACGCCCGCGACGTGGAAGTTGGGCATGGCGACGAGGTTGGGATCGCCCACGGCGAAGTCCGCCCACTGCGCATCCTGGCTCGCCTTGAAGAAGGCCATGTAGTTGCCGTGCGTCAGCTGCACGCCCTTCGGGTGGCCCGTCGTGCCGGACGTGTAGAGCTGGATCGCATCATCATCGGACTTGATCGGCACCATGGGATCGCGGTCGCTCTGGCCGTCGCGCCATCCGGCATAGTCAGGCCAGGTGGCATGGCCGCCATCCATTGCAATCACATGCTTCAGGCGCGGGCATTCGGCCTTGATCTTCTCGATCAGGGGAACGAACTCGGCGCCGACGAACATGACTTCGCAGCCCGCATCGTTCAGGACATAGACGACCTCCGGACCGGCCAGGCGCCAGTTCACGCCCACGAGCACTGTGTTGGCCTTGCAGGAGCCGAGCTGTACTTCAAAGTAGCGGTCGGAGTTCATGCCCATGTAGCCAATGCGGGCGCCGGGCTTCTGCCCCAGCGCGATCAGGCCGTTGGCCACGCGGCTGACATGGCGGTCGAGTTCGGCAAACGTCGTCTCGCGGCCCTCGTACCAGAAGGCGGTCGAGTTTCCGCGCTGGCGCGCCTGCTGCCGCGTGATATCGGCGAGCGAATTCAGACCGTTGAAGTCGTACATCAAGTCCTCCCAGACGTTTTCGGATTTTGGTGCAATCTAGCGTGGCTTTCGCCGGAGGCAATGGCGATTGTGAAGGCCTGCGCACTAAGGCTAGTGTGCAGGAAATCAACCTGCAGCAAGTGGAGAATTCCTGATGGCCCGCGTCCCCTACCCTGACCCCGCAACGCTGAGTGCAGATGCGAAGGACGCGCTCGGCAAGCTTGCACCGCTGAACATCTTCCGGATGCTTGCCGGCGGCCAGGGCCTGCTGCCGGCCTTCCTGAAGCTGGGCAACTATCTCCTGTTCCGCTCGAAGCTGGATCCGATCCTGCGCGAGATCGCGATCATCCGTGTCGGCGTGCTGTCAAAGGCCAAGTATGAGGTCCACCAGCACGAGCGCATCGGTCGCGACCTCGGCATGAGCGCGGCGCTGATCGAGGCGATGCATGTGGGCCCGACGCATCCGGCGCTGGACGAGATGCAGAAGCTCGTCATGCTCTACACGGATGATGTGGTGCTGAATGTCCGTGCCGGCGACGCCACGTTCAAGCCGCTGAGCGCGAAGCTCTCGCTGCAGGAAATGCAGGAACTCACGATCACGATCGGCTTCTACATGATGGTGAGCCGGTTCCTCGAGACCTATGACATCGACATCGAGCCGGCAGGCACTGCCACCGTGTCCTTCCCCGACGAGCAGAAGAAGCGTCCATGAGCGAGACGGCCCCTCTTCCCCTCGCACCCGAGTCTCAGGGTCTGGCCCCCGGACGCGGGCGGCTCGATGGCCGTCGCATCCTCGTGGTCGGCGGCGGACAGGACACGCGCGGCCTTGCGGATCCTCCGGTCGGCAATGGACGCGCCATGTGCGTACTGTTCTCTCGCGAAGGAGCGCAGGTTGCCGTCGCTGACCGCCACCGCGACAGTGCGGAGGAAACCGGGCGCGCGTGCGTGCAGGGCCGCAGCCACGTGATCGAAGCGAACGTCGCCGCGCCGGATGACATCACGCGCATGGTCAGCGCGGCCCACGGCTCCATGAAGGGGCTGGACGGGCTCGTCTATAACGTGGGTGTCGGTGTCGGCGCACCGTGGCTTGCCGGCACGACGCCCGAGGACTGGGACAAGGTCTTCGCGATCAACCTGCGCGGCGCGATGCTGACGCTGCGCGCGGCCATGCCGCTGATGGCGGAAGGGTCGTCCATCGTTCTCGTCTCTTCCATTGCGTCGATGAAGCCGGGCAGTCGGCTGCCGGCCTATGATGCCTCGAAGGCCGCCCTGGGCGGGCTGATGCGCCATGCCGGGATCGAGGGCGAGCGTCGCGGGATCCGCGTGAACATCGTGGCGCCGGGGCTCATGGATACGTCCATCGGGCGCGCTGCGACGCAGGGACGACCGGGGCGCGCGAAGACGCCGGTTCCGCTCGGTCGGCAGGGTACCGGATGGGAGACGGCCTATGCGGCGCTCTTCCTTCTGAGCAACGAGGCGGCGTACATTACAGGCCAAACCATTGCCGTCGATGGCGGCCTCACAAGCCTGAGATAAGGGAGACTTTCGTGGACAAGCTCGAAACCTGGGTCAAGGGATCAAAGGACCTCCTGCCGGAGACGGTGACGCTGCGCCGGAAGATCCACGAGCATCCCGAGCTCGGGCTTCACCTGCCGAAGACCGTTGCCGCCGTGCGCGAGGCGCTGTCGGGGCTTGATGTCACGATCGAGGAAGGCCCCTCGTCTTCCGGCATGATCGTCACGCTCGCCGGTCCGACGCAGGGGCGAACGGTGCTGCTGCGCGGCGACATGGATGCGCTGCCCATGCCCGAGGACACAGACCTGCCGTTCAAGTCGAAGGAACCCGGCCGCATGCATGCCTGCGGTCACGATGCGCACACGGCGATGCTGGCGGGTGCGGTGAAGCTCTTGCACAAGAACCGCTCGAAGCTGGCGGGCACCGTGAAGTTCATGTTCCAGCCGGGCGAGGAAGGACATTTCGGGGCGCTGCGCATGATCGAGGACGGCCTCATCGACCGTCACCCGAAGCCCGATGGTGCCTTCGCCCTGCACATCACGCCCAACGTTCCCACCGGCATGTTCACCTCGCGCGAAGGCGCGTTCATGGCGTCGGCCGACGTGCTGAACGCGAAGATCACCGGTCGCGGCGGTCACGCCTCCACGCCACACCTGGCGCTCGATCCCATGCCGATCGCCTGCGAGATCGTGATGGCGCTGCAGGCCTTCGTCACGCGTCGCATCAATGCCTTCGACCCCATCATCCTGACCATCGCGCGCATTGCCGGCGGCACGACGAACAACGTGATCCCCGAATCCGTCGAGATCGAAGGCACGCTGCGCTCCGTCTCCGAGGGAGCACGCAAGGCGGCGAAGGCCGGCATCATCCAGCTCATCGAGAAGCTGGCCGACGCGCATGGCGCCAAGGCGACCGCGAGCTTCCGCGAAGGCTATCCCGTCACCGTCAATGACGGACGCATGGTGCGCCTCGCGCGTGACGTGACCCAATCGATGTTCGGCGAGCGCGGGTTCGTCCAGGCGCCTGCACCCGTGATGGGCGCGGAGGACTGGTCCTATGTGCTGCAGCGCATTCCGGGTTGCATGGTTTTCCTCGGTGTTGCTCCGGAAGGCTGCGACCATCACCATGCGGCACCCTGCCACTCGAACCGCATGATGCTGGACGAGAACGCCATGGCGAACGGCATTGCGCTGTACGCTGCCGTGGCGGAGCGGTTCCTCGACCAGGGTTTGCCTTCCTAGCGATAGCGTAGCCCGGAAAGCAGATTAAGGGGCGGAACTGAGCCAATAAACTCCCTCCTCATCATGTCCCCTTAATTATCTCCCCGGGGGGCCCCTTGCAATTGGGGGCCCCAACTGCCATATCAACCGCGTGACTGCTGCACATTTGTGAAGTGCGGACCATTTTTCGCTGGGGCTTTCCCTGCGCGCAGACCGGTTCCTGACCCACGACATCAAGGCTTTTCACGTCGTCCAGGCATGTTGCCCGGGCGGAACCCATATGCATTTGCAAGGAATACAACCATGTCCACCTATACAGGTGTCGTAAAGTTCTTCAACACAGCCAAAGGCTTTGGCTTCATCACGCCGAATGGCGGCGGCAAGGACGTCTTCGTCCACGCTGTTGCGGTCGAACAGGCCGGCATGCGCGCCCTCACGGAAGGTCAGACGGTTTCGTTTGACACCGAGCAGGATGCTCGCGGCCCGAAAGCCGTGAACCTTCGCGCAGCCTGATGTGTCCGCGGATGGCTGCTCCCGCGGCCTGATGCGAGCACAGAAGAATGAACTCCGGCGTCATGGCCCTCACCGGCCATGGCGCCGTTTTCGTTTGCCAGCGAGGCTTTGAACTGCGCCGCGTTTTCGTATTACCCTGCCAGTGATGCTGCGCGATCCCGCGCCTAACGCACTGCCGGAGGATCACTCGATGACGCTTGCCAAGCCCGGGTTTGCCTATCGAAAGGGCCTCACGGACCTCGGACGAGGCACATTCGCCTGGATGCAGCCGGATGGCTCGTGGGGCTGGTCGAATGCGGGGCTCATCACGGATGGCGACCAGTCGCTGCTGGTGGACACGCTGTTCGACCTGAAGCTCACGCGCGAGATGCTCGGTGCGATGAAGGACGCCGCACCCAGGGCCGCGGGCAAGATCGGCACGCTCGTCAATACGCACCACAATGGTGACCACTGCTATGGCAATGAATGCGTGCACGGCGCGGAGATCATTGCTTCGCATCATGCCGCCGAGGAAATGAAGCGCGAGCAGCCGGCGATGCTGGCGGGTCTCATGAAGGCGGCTCCCGGCATGGGGCTGACGGGTGACTATTTCCTGCACTGCTTCAGTGCGTTCAACTTCGAGGGCATCACGCCAATTCTGCCGACGACAACCTTCCAGGGCCACCTGCAGCGCAAGGTGGGCGACAAGGTCGTCGACCTGATCGAGGTGGGGCCTGCGCATACGGGCGGCGACGTGCTTGTGCATGTGCCGGCCGAGCGGACGGTCTTTACCGGCGACATCCTTTTCATCGAAGGGACGCCGATCATGTGGGCGGGACCCGTGTCCAACTGGATCGCGGCCTGCGATCAGATCCTGAAACTCGATTGCGAGACCATCGTGCCGGGCCATGGTCCCGTCACCGACAAGCGTGGCGTGAAGGCTGTGCAGTCCTACCTGACCTATATTCGCGACGAGGCGCGCAAGCGCTTCGATGCCGGCCTGAGCGCGCGGGATGCGGCGCATGACATCTCGCTTGGCGACTATGACAGCTGGGGAGATGCCGAGCGCATCGCCGTGAACGTGTCGACGCTCTACAAGGAGTTCGCGCATGACACGTCGCCGACCAATGCGGCCGAGTTGTTCACGCTGATGGGCGAAATCTGGAAGAAGCGCGGCGGCAGGCGGTGAATGTCTCCCCGAAAACGCGGCAGCGTTTTGGGGGAGTGTTCGCGCAGCGAACGAGGGGGGCGGCGCTTCGTCCGAAAGGAAATTCTCACGCGAAAACGCGAACACGCGACACTGATACTCATCGTATCGAACAGAGACGTCATACCGGATCAGGGTCAATCCAAACCAGATAGTGCAGCTGTCCGCAGTCGGGAACGGTTGACAGCAGATCGTTCAGTGCAGCCACCGTTTTTGTGATCGTCTCTTCCGCGGTCTCCGCATAGTCTTCATGGGGATAGGAGAATGTGGCGTCCATCCTCGCCCACCGCGTATCGCCGCTCACTTCATAAGCTTCGACCGACTGGACAACCAATCTGCGCGCCGAGGCCATTGCCGTCAGTTCGTGCAATTCGGCATACGTCATCAAGCCACCTCCTTTGGAGGTGAGTGCGGCTTCGAAGAGTTGGCTCAGTCTGGTGCTCAATTTCGTTTCCTGGTCAAAGTTCTTGCGCCCGTGCTTCAAAAGCCAGCGCTGCCCCCCTCGGGTCAGCTTTGCTGACCCACTCCCCCAAAAGCTCTGCTTTGGGGGAGATTTCAGAGGGTCTTCACGTACTGGATGAAGCCGCCGTTGCTGGCGACGCGGTCGTAGAGGTGGCGGGCTGTCGTGTTGGTTTCGTGGGTCAGCCAGTGGACGCGCGTGCCGCCGAAGGACTTCACGACGTGATAGACGTGTTCGATGAGCGCGCGTCCCATGCCGCTGCCGCGCAGGCTGCTGTCGACATAGAGATCCTGCAGGTAGCAGGAGGGACCCTCGATCCAGGCGGAGCGGTGCAGGATGATGTGGACGAGGCCGTGTGTCTTTCCCTCTTTCTCGGCGAGGTAGCCGAACATCGGTTCGCCCGGATCCAGCAGGCGCTCGAAGGTCAGGTCGTATTGCGCTCCGGGGAGCCTTGTCTTGTAGAACTCGAGGTAGAGCGTCCAGAGGCGGTCCCATTCGGACCTGTCGTTCCGGCACAGCGGGCGGACCAGCACGGATCCCCATGACTTTTCCACGTCGAGTGCCCGCGGATCGACCCCGTATACCGGCTCCATGTCAGTACGCCCTCCCGAATGTTGGCCAGGCTGTGCTATTGCAGATCATCGCCATTCCTACAACCCGGTAGCTTCCATGACGTCCGTCATCCTGTATGAACATCCGCTGTCGCCCTATGCCCAGAAGTGCAAGATCTCGCTCTACGAGAAGGGCGTCGACTTCGAACCACGCACGCCGGCCGCCATCGGCACGGGACAGGTCGACACGGCGTTCCTTGCCGCCAGTCCGCGCGGCGAGGTCCCTGCCCTCGTGCATGGCGACTTTTCCGTTTTCGATTCCACGGTGATCCTCGAATACATCGAGGACAGCTTCCCGACACCGCCGATGCTGCCGAAGGATCCGAAGCTGCGCGCGAAGGCCCGCATGATCGAGGATGCGATGGACACGCTCTACGAGCCCATCAACTGGGGCCTGGGCGAACTGCGCTGGTTCAAGCGCGCGGAGGGCGAGCGGGCCCGGGTGATCGAAGCCCGCGCGGCGGGCCAGGCGCGCGACTTCTTCACGTGGCTGGAGCGGCAACTCGGCGAGCAGACCTGGTTCTGCGGGGACAGTTTCGGCTGGGCCGACCTTTCGGTCATTCCCTACATCAATGGGTCGAGCGGGCTCGGCGTCGGACCGTCGGCGAATTCCAAGCTGGGCCAGTGGCAGGCACGCGCCAATGCCCGCCCTTCCGTGGCGAAGACGGCCGCGGCTGCTGCCGACTCCATCAAGGGCATGGCCATGGTTGGCGAGGCCGTGAAGCAGCGCCTGTTCAAGCGCGAGTATCGTGACCACCGGCTGGAGTGGATGATCCGTTCCGGCGGGCTGGACGTTGTGCTCGAAGGCCTGAAGGCCGACACCATCCGTTTCTCCAACGAATTCAAGTGAGCTGCCCATGACAGAGATCATCTTCCACCATTACTGGACGTCGCCCTTCTCTGAGAAGGTGCGCGTGGTCTTCGGCATGAAGAAGCTTGCGTGGCGCTCGGTGGAAATTCCCAACATGATGCCGAAGCCGGACCTGATGCCGCTGACGGGCGGCTACCGGAAAACCCCGGTCATGCAGATCGGCGCCGACATCTACTGCGACACGCAACTGATCATCCGCGAGCTTGATCGCCGTTTCCCGGAGACCAAGGTCGTGCGCGATGGCGGACTTTCCTACGGGCTCGGCTTCTGGACGGACAGGCCGTTCTTCCAGGCGACCGTGCCGATCATCTTTGGCGAGATCGGCCCCATGGTTCCGGAAGAGTTCAAGAAGGACCGGGAGAAGATGTTTCCCGACCGGCCCTTCGACTACACGATGATGAAGGCCGCCAGCCCGATGTTCCGCGACCAGTGGCGTGCTCATGCGGCTCTCATCAATGACAGCCTTTCCGGTGGCAAGCCGTTCCTGGGTGGCGACACGCCGTCGGTGATCGACGCGCACTGCCACATGAATGTCTGGTTCCTGAGTGGTCCGCTCTCGGCAATCTCCGCGTCATTGCTGAAGGAGTTCCCGCTTGTGTCTGCGTGGTACGAGCGCGTGAAGGCGATGGGACATGGCACGCCGACGCCGATGGACTCAAAGGAGGCGCTGGCGATTGCGCGGGCTGCCTCTCCGGCCGCTGCGGGGCCTGCGGACAGCTTTGATCCCAATGGGCGCAAACCGGGGGACAGGGTCAGCGTGATGCCGGACGACTATGGCCGGGACCCCGTCGTGGGCGAGATCGTGTTCTCAAATGCCCATGAAATCGCCATTCGCCGATCAGCGCCCGAGGTCGGGGACGTGGTCGTGCATTTTCCGCGTGCCGGCTTTATGGTCATGCCTGCCTGACCGGAGATCCACATGAACTCGCCTGAATCCGTTCCCGTTGTTGTTGATGCCCCCTGCGGCAAGCTCGAGGGCGCACGCCGCGGTACCATCTGCGCGTTCAAGGGCATTCCCTTCGCGACGGCGAGGCGCTGGCAGGATCCCGAGCCGGTAGCCGCGTGGAGCGGCGTTCGGCCCGCGCGTCAGTTCGCCAACATGGCGCCGCAGAATCCGACGGCCCTACAGGGCCTCATCGGCACGGGTGGCGGAACGCAGGGCGAGGACTGTCTCAACCTGAATGTCTGGACGCCCGGATGCGATGGCAACCGGCGACCGGTCATGGTGTGGATCCATGGTGGTGCTTTCACGACGGGAGCCGGCAGCCTCGGGCTCTATCACGGCCAGCACCTGAGCGAGAGCGGCGACGTTGTCGTCGTGACGATCAATTACCGTCTCGGAAGCTTCGGGTTCCTTCGACTCGCCGATCTGTCCGGCGGTAAGAATGGCGCGCGCGGCGCCGAGGGCATTGCCGACCAGATCGCGGCCCTGCGCTGGGTAAAGGACAACATCGCGAGCTTCGGTGGCGATCCGGGCAATGTCACGATCTTCGGCGAGAGCGCGGGTGGCATGTCCGTCGTCACGCTCATGGCGAGCCCGCAGGCCCAGGGCCTGTTCCACAAGGCGATCTGCCAGAGCGGTGGTGGTCACTTCACCCACACGCGTGAGCATGCAAGCCGCATCGCCGAAGTCTTCATCCGGCATTCGGGCCTTGGCGTGAACGACCTGCTGCAGGCACCGGTGGACGTGCTGCTGAAAGCGCAGTTGGACCTGGTGAACGAAGTCGACAACCAGCATGACCCGCACAAGCTTGGAACCATGCCGTTCCAGCCCACGGCCGACGGGCAGGTCTTCTCGCAGGTTCCCATCGATGCCATCCGCGCCGGATCGGCGCGCGGGATCCCGTTGATCGCCGGCACGACGCAGGAGGAATGGAAGCTCTGGACCGCGCTGGATCCAAAGATCCAGGCGATGGACGAGGCGCGCCTGCAGCGCTGGGCGGAGCGCATGTTCGGTGAAGACGGCAATCGCCTGATCGCGGCCTGCGCTGCCACGACACCTTATGAGCGCTATGTGGAAATGCAGACGCTGCGGGCGTTTCGCGAGCCCACGTCGCGGCTTCTCGATGCGCAGACGCGCTTTGCTTCGGGCTTCGAGTACCGGTTTGACTGGCGCTCGCCGGCGGTGGGCGGCGCGTTCGGCTCGTGCCACGCGATCGAGCTCGGCTTTGTCTTTGGTTCTTACAGCCTGAAGGGCCCCGACAATTTCTTCGGCAAGGGGGAAATCCCCGACGCGATCAACCGCGCCATGATGCAGGCCTGGGCGAGCTTTGCCCGGACCGGCGTGCCGTCGATTGATGGTGTCAGCTGGCCGTCGCGCCAAGGCGATGCTGGCCAGCAGGTCGTGTTTGGCGGCGGGAACGCAGGCTTCTCGATCGAGCCGACATCACGCAACGACGCCTGGCGCGCGTTGCCGGATGCGCGGATCGGCGCCTGAAGCTTCTCAGGCGACCCCGGTCCT
>CAZYFM010000069.1:0-18363 GCA_964646885.1 uncultured Flavobacteriaceae bacterium | reverse complement strand
GATGGCTGGGGCACGCTGGATGCGGAGCCTCCGGTCCTCAAGACAAGCGTGGCGATCGATGCCTCGCGCAGCATCATTGCCCGCAATGACTCGCCCGACCTGCCCTTTGACCGCTCGATCAATCCCTATCGCGGCTGCGAGCACGGCTGCATCTACTGCTTTGCACGGCCGACGCATGCCTATCTGGGCCTCTCGCCCGGGCAGGACTTCGAGGCGCAGCTCTTTGCGAAGCCGAAGGCGGCGTCGCTGCTTGCCACGGAACTGCGGCGCCCCGGCTACAAGGTGAAGCCGATGGCGCTGGGAACGAACACCGATCCCTACCAGCCCATTGACGGGCGCTACCAGATCACGCGCGAGATCCTGAAGGTGCTGCGGGACTTCCGCCACCCGGTCAGCATCGTGACCAAGTCCAACCGCGTGCTGCGCGACATCGACATCCTCTCCGAGATGGCTTCAATGAACCTGGCGCGGGTTGCCATTTCGGTGACCTCGCTGGACCGCAAGATCTCTCGCTCGATGGAGCCGCGCGCGCCGACGCCGGAGCGGCGCATCGAAGCGCTGAAGGAACTGTCGGCTGCGGGCATTCCCACTGCAGTCATGACGGCGCCGCTCGTGCCGGCGCTCACCGACCACGAACTCGAGGCCATCCTTGAGCGCGCGCATGAGGCAGGTGTCCGGAATGCGGCCTATATCGTCCTGAGGCTGCCGCTGGAGATCAAGGACCTGTTCGAGGAGTGGTTGCAGGCCGCCCATCCGGGTCGCGCCAAGCATGTGATGTCGATCCTGCGCTCGATGCGGCAGGGAAAGGCCTATGATGCGGAATGGGGAAAACGCATGACGGGCACGGGTACCTATGCTGAACTCATCGCGAAGCGCTTTAAACTCGCCTGTGACCGGCTGGGGCTGAACCGGGAGTGGCCACCACAGAGGACCGACCTCTTCAGGCCACCTCCGCGGGAAGGCGACCAGCTCAAGCTATTCTGACGAGACAGCTTCATGCCGCGCTTTACCCTCGAACGCCGGATCAGCGGGCCCGTTGCCGGCATTGACGAGGTCGGACGCGGGCCTCTCGCCGGGCCGGTTCTGGCCGCCGCCGTGATCCTCGACCCGGCACGGCTTCCCAAAGGGCTCGACGATTCCAAGGCGATGACCGAGGCCCGGCGCGACAAGGCCTTTGACGACATCATGGCGCGCGCGCTCGCGGTCGGCATCGGACAGGCCAGCGTCGAGGAGATCGACACGATCAACATCCTCCACGCGACGATGCTGGCGATGCGCCGCGCCGTTGAGGCGCTGTCGCTCCCGCCCGTCCATGCGCTCGTCGACGGCAATCGCGTTCCACCGGGACTACCCTGTCCGGGTGAAGCCGTGGTGAAGGGTGACGGCAAGGTGCTCTCGATCGCGGCGGCCTCCATCATTGCCAAAGTGACGCGCGACCGGCTGATGAGCGAGCTGGACGCAACCTGGCCCGGCTATAACTGGTCGAAGAACAAGGGTTACGGCACGCCGGACCACATGGAGGCGCTGTCGCGCCTGGGTGCAACACCCCTGCACCGAACAAGCTTTGCACCGGTTGCAGATCTCATGAAGAAGGCGGCATCCTGATCCCCTGAAAGGGAGATCCACCTGATGCTTGTTCTTCTGGGCGTCGCCGTCGTCATTGTCGGCTTTGCGCTTCGCCTCAACGCCCTGCTGGTGGTGATCACCGCGGCCCTTGTCACGGGCCTGCTTGCGGGACTGTCCATGGTCGAGGTGCTGTCGGCCTTCGGCAAGGCCTTCAACGACAACCGTTTTGTCAGCGTTGCCTGGCTGGTGCTGCCCGTGATCGGCGTGCTGGAGCGCGCGGGGCTGCAGGAGCATGCGCGGCGGCTCATCTCGGGCTTCAAGGCCGTGACGACCGGTCGCCTCCTCATTGTCTACATGGCGTTCCGCCAGGTGACGGCGGCGATCGGGCTCCTTTCGATCGCCGGACACGCGCAGTCCGTGAAACCGCTGATCGCGCCCATGGCCGAAGCCGCTGCCGAACTCAAGAATGAACGGCTGGAAGACGGCGAGCGCGAAAAGATACGGGCGATGTCCGCGGCGACCGACAATGTCGCCCTGTTTTTCGGCGAAGACGTTTTCCTTGCGGTGGGCTCGATCCTGCTGATGGTGGGCTTCCTCGCCTCGAACAACATCATCATCGCGCCGCTCGAGCTTTCGCTGTGGTCGATCCCGACCGCCATCGCCGCCTTCGTCGTGCACGGGGTCCGCCTTTATCTCCTGGACCGGAAGATTTCGGGTCGCGGAAAGGAGCAGGGCCAATGATCACCTATTCCCACCTCTATATCCTGGCGGGCGTCCTGTTCTGCGTGTTCGCGTGGCTGAGCCTGCGCGACACTTCCAACCCGAAGCGTGTGACTACAGCCCTGTTCTGGGCCCTGTTTGCGGCAAGCTTCCTCGCCGGTGACTTCATTGGCGACCTCGGCAACGGGATCCTGGTGCTGGCCATGGCGCTGGTCGCGGGGTTCGGCGGGCTGGGCGCGGGAAGCGTAAAGACAACGGATGCCGCACAACGGCAGGCATCCTCTCTCACCTTCGGCCACAGGCTGCTGGTGCCAGCCCTGATGATCCCGATCATCACGCTGATCGGCACCTTCGCACTGCAGTCGATCATGATTGGAGGTGTTCCGCTGGCCGATCCCAAGCAGTCCACGCTCATCTCTCTTGCGATGGCTGCCGTGATCGCAGGGGTGACGGCGCTTTGGCTGTTCCGGCAGCCGCTCATGGCGCCCTTCCAGGAAGGGCGCAGGCTCGTCGACACGATCGGATGGGCCGCGCTGCTGCCGCAGATGCTGGCGTCACTGGGCGCCGTGTTCGCGCTTGCGGGTGTCGGCAATGTCGTCGGCGAAATTGCGACACGCTTCGTGCCGGACAACAGCCTGCTCATCGCCGTCATTGTCTACTGCACGGGCATGGCGCTGTTCACGATGGTGATGGGAAATGCGTTTGCTGCGTTTCCAGTGCTCACGGCAGGCGTCGGCATACCGTTCCTCATCCAGAAATTCAGCGGTGATCCCGCCGCCGTTGCAGCGCTCGGCATGCTCGCGGGTTTCTGCGGCACGCTGATGACGCCACTGGCCGCGAACTTCAACATCGTGCCTGCCGCGCTGCTTGACCTGAAGGATCGCAACCTTGTCATACGCATGCAGATTCCGACCGCGATCGTCATGCTCATCATCAACACGACGCTGATGTACGTGCTCGCGTTCGATTAACCGAGTTATGCACAACCGCGTGGAGAGTCGTGGTCTAGATGTAGTGGGTAACGGAGTTGAGGATTCAATATCGATTCAGGCGTTAACTTTCTGATTCAAAACACTTATTGACGCCGAGTCATGCGTGACTCATGGTGGCTCGTGTAAGGGCTGGTTGCGGTTGGGCAAATTCTGAACCGGCTCACGATTCAACATCACCAAACGCGTTCTGACGGCATTCCGGCAGCTGAGTACGCACGCCTGCGTGTCTGTCAAAACGCTCCACATACGGGGGCCACCGGCCATGGGTCTGCATACGAAGCCAATCAACAACTACCTCGACACGATCATCAAGGGCGACTCCATCGCGATGATGAACGAGCTGCCTGCGAAGAGCGTCGACGTGATCTTTGCGGACCCGCCGTACAACCTGCAGCTCGAAGGCGAGCTGTCCCGTCCGGACCAGAGCAAGGTCGACGCCTGCGATGACGCCTGGGACCAGTTCGCGAGCTTCGCCGAGTACGACAAGTTCACGAAGGACTGGCTGAAGGCGGCGCGCCGCGTGCTGAAGGACAATGGCACGATCTGGGTCATCGGCTCGTACCACAACATCTATCGCGTCGGCTCGATCATGCAGGACATCGGCTACTGGTTCCTGAATGACATCGTGTGGCGCAAGTCGAACCCGATGCCGAACTTCCGCGGCCGCCGCTTCACGAATGCACACGAGACGATGCTCTGGTGCTCGAAGTCGAAGGGCCAGAAGTCCTACACGTTCAACTATGAAGCCATGAAGGCGCTGAATGACGACCTGCAGATGCGTTCGGACTGGCTGATCCCGCTGTGCACGGGCGGCGAGCGCCTGAAGGATGACAAGGGACAGAAGGCGCATCCGACCCAGAAGCCGGAAGCCCTGCTCCACCGCGTGCTGCTGGCGTCCACCAAGCCCGGCGACGTCGTGCTCGACCCGTTCTTCGGCACCGGCACAACGGGCGCCGTCGCCAAGAAGCTCGGCCGCCGCTTCATCGGCATCGAGCGCGATGCCGGCTACATCTCCGTTGCCAAGAAGCGCATTGCCCAGGTCGTGCGCGGCTCGGCCGAAGACCTCGAGGTCACGAAGTCCAAGAAGGACGAACCCCGCGTTCCGTTCGGTACGGTCGTCGAGCGCGGCCTGCTTGAGCCGGGCACGAAGCTCTATGATCCGGCGAAGCGCTACACGGCAAAGGTTCGCGCCGACGGTTCACTGGTCTGCCGCGACGCCACGGGATCGATCCACCAGATCGCTGCCCACGTGCAGAACCTGCCGGCCTGCAATGGCTGGACCTACTGGCACTTCGATGCCGAAGGTACGCTGAAGCCGATCGACCTGCTGCGCCAGCAGATCCGGGCGCAGATGGGCTAGCCGCATCAGCAGCGCCTGACGGAAATCACTCAAGGGCCGGTGCCAGCTCAATTGCGGCGCCGGCCCTTTCCTTTTGGCTGCGCGGTCCGGGCGGTGCGGATCACCTTTCTGAACAGCGTGGGCAGTGCGAACTTCTCGAGCTCGGCCATCGGTGCCCATTCACCGGCGATGGACAAGTTGCGGCGCGCGGGCACCTGGGCGACGTAAACCTCAAGCTCAAGATCGAAATGCGTAAAGGTGTGGGTCACGGGCGTGGCCGCCTTCAGGAAGTCCGACTTCAGCGGCGCGAGCTTCAGCGGATTGTCCGGGAACTCCTCTTCGAAGGCCGTGACGGGCGTTCCGTGCATGCCGGCAAGGAGCCCCTTGTCCTGCCTTCGCTCGAGGAAGACGTCGCCCCCGCCCGTCATCACGACGAAGGTCGCGGCACGGCGCACCGGTCTTGCCTTGCGGTCCGCACGGCGTGGCAACTCGGCCGCGATGCCGGCTGCGAGGCCCGCACAATCCCCGCGCCACGGACACATGAGGCACGACGGCGACTTCGGCGTGCAGACGGTCGCGCCGAGATCCATCATCGCCTGGGCGAAATCGCCCGCATGCCTTGCTGGCGCAAGCTGTTCGGCGATTGCCTTCAGGCGTGGCTTCGAGGCGGGGAGCGGTTCCTCCACGCACATGAGGCGTGACAGGACGCGCTCGATGTTACCGTCGACCGGCGCCGCCTTCCGGCCAAAGGCGATCGAGGCGATGGCCGCTGCGGTATAGGGGCCGACGCCCGGCAGCTTCAGCAGGCTGGCCTCGTCGGCGGGTAACTGGCCTTCGTGCTCCGTCGCGACGCGCACCGCGCAGGCGTGCAGGTTGCGCGCTCGACTGTAGTATCCAAGGCCCGCCCAGGCTGACATCACTTCGGCAAGGTCTGCGTTCGCGAGCGCCTTCATCGTGGGCCAGCGCTTCATGAACTTCAGGTAATACGGAATGACGGTCGTGACGGTTGTCTGCTGCAGCATGATCTCCGACAGCCAGACGGCGTAGGGATCCTGCCTTTGGCCGGGTGCGGCGCGCCAGGGCAGCTTGCGATGTCCCGCCCGGTACCACGCCAGGAGCTTGCGGACGAGCGCGTTGTTCCTTTGCGCGTCAGGCGCCGGCGGGTTAACATCCTTCTTCGCTACCGGTGCACGCATGTCAGAGCAGAATCCCAGTGTCAGGAACTTCAAGCGCGGGCCGGTCCCCCTCGGACAGAACGCGCTCGAGCTGCTGAAGGGTCACCTCAACAAGCGCGGATTTGCGCAGATCGAGATCGTCACGCGCTGGACCGAGATCGCCGGCCAGGGTCTTTCGGCGCATTGTGTTCCGCAAAAGCTCTCCTCGGGTGCCAATGGCACCGCCACGCTCACGCTCCTCGCGGATGACCGGGCCAGCCTGGAACTGCAGCATCAGGCTCCCAAGCTCATCGAGAGGATCAATCGCTACTTCGGGCGCGACGTGGTGGGCAAGATCAAGGTCGTGGCCGGAGTTATCCCCAAGCCACGGACCGCACTGCAGCTCCGTCGCCTGACGGCTGCCGAAGAGAGCGACCTGCAAAGCTGGACATCGGGGATCGAAGACCCGCAATTGCGGGAAGCGTTAACGCGTCTGGGGCGCAACGCCCTGGCTGAAAGCCGAAAAACCGCAGTTTTGAAGCGTTGAGCCGCCGCGCCTGCGCGTCCTATACTCCCGGCCCGTAGCAACCCGCTTCGTTTTGCATCTCTCGAGAGCTTGAGTTTCATGGACAACATCACCGCCTGGATCAAAAAGACCGACAAGCGCCTTCTCGCCGGTGGCGGCGTTGCGCTGGCCCTGCTGCTTGGCGGTGGCGCCTATTTCTTCATGACGCAGGACAAGATCGAGGACACGCCTGTCGTCGAGGCGGACTGCGTGCCAAAGACCGAAGTGGCCGTGACCGACGAGGACTACATCATCGGCGACAAGAACGCGCCGGTGACGCTGGTCGAGTATCTCTCGCAGACCTGCTCGCACTGCGCCGAGTTCCGGCAGACCGAGATCCCGAAGATCGAGGAAGCCTACGTGAAGTCCGGCAAGGTGCGCATCGTCTTCCGCGAACTCCACCGCAACAACGTCGACGTCGCCGCGTCGGTGCTCGGACGCTGCCTCGGTCGCGAGGGCTTCCTGCCCTTCACCGACATGCTGCTCGAGAACCAGCAGTCATGGATGATGCGCGAGGACAACAACATCGTTGAAGGCCTTCGCGAGATGGCCCGCCGCGCCGGCATGTCGAGCGGCGATTTTGAAACCTGCCTGAAGAACCAGGACCTCGCGACCAAGCTTGCGCAGGCGAGCCAGCAGGCGTCGAAGGACTACTGCATCACGGGCACGCCCACGCTGCTGCTCAACGGCAAGAAGCTCGAAGGCATGAACACGGCTTTCGAAAAGATCGACGAAGCCATTCGCGCCGAACTGAAGAAGGCAGGCGTCGAGGTTCCGCCGCCGGCCGCCGCCGAGACACCGGCTGAAGGCGCTGCTGCGCCGGCCGAAGGTGCACCGGCAGAAGGTACGCCCGCAGCAACGGCACCTGCAGAAGCTGCGCCCGCGGAAGGCGCGGCTCCGGCCGAGGCTGCACCCGCGAGCAAGCCGACCCCCTGAGGGCGGCATGACTGAGGCCGGCTTGCCCGCCGGCCCAAGAAAAAGAATGGAGCATCCCCCGTGAAGTTCGCAAAGCTTCGCCTGACCGGATTCAAGTCCTTCGTCGAGCCGACCGAACTGCCGATCGAGCCGGGGCTGACGGGCATCGTCGGGCCGAACGGCTGCGGCAAGTCCAACCTGCTTGAAGCGCTGCGCTGGGTGATGGGAGAGAACTCGGCGAAGTCGATGCGCGGCGGCGCGATGGACGATGTCATCTTCGCGGGAACCAACTCCCGCCCCAGCCGCAACATGGCCGAGGTGGCGCTCGTCATCGACAATGCGTCGCGAAGCGCGCCGGCCCAGTACAACGACACCGATGCGCTCGAGATCATCCGGCGCATCGAGCGCGAGATGGGCTCCATCTACAAGATCAACGGGCGCGACGTGCGCGCGCGCGACGTGCAGATCTTCTTCGCCGATGCCTCGTCCGGCGCCCATTCGCCGGCGCTCGTCCGCCAGGGACAGATTGGCCAGCTCATCAACGCCAAGCCCATCGCGCGGCGCGCCATCCTTGAAGAAGCGGCCGGCATTGCGGGACTTCATGCCCGCCGCCACGAGGCCGAACTGAAGCTCAATGCCGCGCAGCAGAACCTGTCGCGCGTGGCCGACATCATCCAGGAAATCGAGCAGCAGCTCGCGAACCTGAAGCGGCAGGCCCGCCAGGCGGCGCGCTATCGCAACCTTTCGGGCCACATCCAGCGCGCGGATGCGCTGGCGCTGCTTGTTCGCTGGCAGATGGCATCGGCGGCCGCGGCAACGGCGGAACAGGAACTTGCGACGGCGCGCGGACAGGTCGAGGAACTGACGCTGCGTGCGGCGCAGGCGTCGAATGCCGTGCTGTCGGCGGACGAGAAGCTCCCTCCCCTGCGCATGGCGGCGGCCGAGCGCAGCGCGGCGCTGCAACGGCTGACGGCCGAGCGCATCGCACTGGACGGCGAGGAAGCGCGTGCCCGTGAAGCGGCCGAGCGCCTGCAGCAGCGCCTCTCCCAGATCACCGGCGACCAGCAGCGCGAAACCGCGCGCGTCGACGATGCCATGCGTTCGGTCTCGGTGCTCGAGACGGAGCGCAACACGCTTGATGCGGCGGCGGCCGGAGAAGTCCAGGCTGCAGCGCTTGCGGGCGAAGCCCTGCAGGCCGCCGAGCAGGCCATGAAGACTGCAGAGCAGCGCAGTGACCGGGCGGCTGCGGAACTCGCCGAAGCGAAAGCCCTGCGCGGCGAGCTTGAACGGCGCATCGAGGCCGAGCGCAAGTCGATCTCGCGCCTGAAGGCCGAACTTGACGCCGTGCTTGCCGAAGTCGAGCGTCTTGCCCGCGACACCGATACCGCTGCCGCCGTCGAACAGGCGCGCCAGCGCATCGCGCTCAGCGTCACGTCGGCGGAGACGGCCAAGGTTGCACACGCCCATGCCGAAGAGGCGCTGAAGGCGGCGCGCGACTCCGAAACCACTCGACGGCAGGCCTGCGACGGCACCGAGCGCGAGCTTGAGCGCCTGCGCGCCGAAGCCAGGGCGCTGTCCGAGATGCTGTCTGCCGGCGTGTCTGAAGGCTTCACGCCCGTCATCGACCTGCTGCAGGTCACACCCGGCTTCGAAGCGGCGCTTGGCGCGGCGCTGGGCGACGACCTGAACGTCCCGCTCGACCGCGGGGCGCCGATTCACTGGCGCGTGCTCGAGAGCGACGTTTCGCTTCCTGCACTGCCCGAAGGCGCCCAGCCGCTGTCCTCCATCGTCCAGGCACCTGCCGAGCTGGCGCGCCGCCTGTCGCAGGTCGGCCTCGTGGACCGCGCCGCGGGTGACATGATCCAGGCACATCTGCAGCCGGGCCAGTGCGTTGTCAGTCGCGAAGGCGACCTGTGGCGCTGGGACGGCTTCACGGCGACGGCAGAAGCCCCGACAGCCGCTGCCGTTCGACTGAAGCAGCGCAATCGTCTTTCGGACGTGAACGGAACGATTGCCTCGGTCGAGGCGCATCTCGGCGAGTTGCGGGGACACTTCAACCAGGCCCGCTCTGCCCGCGAAGCGGCAGAAGCTGCCGAACGCACCGCCCGCAGCGTCTGGCGCGAAGCCGACACCGAGGCGTCCAGCGCCCGCACGTCGCTTGCCGAAGCCGAGAAGAAGCACGCACAGACCGCTGCCCGCCTGCAGTCGCTGCAGGAACGCCAGGAAAGCCTGACGCGGGATCTCGCCGAAGTGACGGCGCAGGAAGCGTCCCACGCGCGCGATGTCGAGGCGCTGCCGGCGCTTGCCACTTTCGAGGAAGCGCTTGCCCGCGGCCGCGATGACCTCAACGCCGCGCGCACTCAGTTTGCGAATGCCAAGGCGCAGCACGACAGCGTCGAGCGCGAGGCTCGCGCCCGCAAGCAGCGCCTGTCGGCGATCGCTGCCGACCTTGATGCCTGGAGCGTACGCATTGCAACCGCACGCAGCCACCTCGAAGGGCTGCAGGCGCGTGAAAGCGAAGCCCGCACGGAACTGCAGGCACTCGAGCACATTCCCAACGAGATCGCGGCCCGCCGTGCGCGCCTGTTCGAGCTGCTGTCGGAGGCCGAGGCGGCGCTGGCGCAGGCCAACGACACGCTCGCCCTTGCCGAGACCGCATTGAAGTCCGCGCAGTCGGAGTCCCGCGCCGCCGACCAGGCCCTGGCCCAGTCGCGCGAAGAACGGGCCCGTGCCGAAGCCGTCCTCGTCGCCCAGGTCGAACGCGTGCACGAGACCGTCATGCGCGCACGCGACATGCTGGACTGCGCGCCGGAGCAGCTCGCCGCACGCGCCGAACATCCGGCAGGCGATCCGCTGCCTTCGCTGGAAGCGGCCGAACAGCGCGCCGAGAAGCTCAAGCGGGAACGCGAGCAGCTGGGCGGCGTGAACCTGCGCGCCGAGGAAGAAGCCGATGAATGCGAGGCGCGCCTCACGTCGCTGCAGGGCGAAAAGTCCGATCTTGAAGAAGCCATTTCGAGGCTGAGGCAGGGTATCGGCTCGCTGAACCGCGAGGGCCGCGAGCGCCTGCTGGAAGCCTTTGACCGCGTGAACAGCAATTTCCAGCGCCTGTTCACCTCGCTCTTCAATGGCGGCGAAGCGCGCCTGACGCTGACGGAGTCCGATGATCCGCTTGAGGCGGGTCTCGAGATCCTGGCGCGTCCGCCGGGCAAGAAGCTGCAGACCATGTCATTGCTGTCCGGCGGCGAGCAGGCCCTGACCGCCATGGCCCTGATCTTCGCCGTGTTCCTATGCAATCCGGCGCCGGTCTGCGTGCTCGACGAAGTCGATGCGCCGCTCGACGACGCAAACGTGGAGCGGTTCTGCAACCTGCTCGACGAGATCACGCGCATGACGGAGACGCGCTTCCTCGTCATCACGCATCATGCGCTGACGATGTCGCGCATGGATCGCCTGATGGGCGTGACGATGCAGGAGCGTGGCGTCAGCCAGCTCGTGTCCGTCGACCTCGCGGGTGCCGAGCGCGTGCTGCAGGCGGCGGAGTAAGGCGCCGGCTCAGCGCGCCGTCACCGTTGCGCCGTCCACGACGCTTTCACCCGGATGCAGGATCACCCTGTCCCCTTCCGAGACGCCCTCGACGATCTCGGCTGAGGCGTCATTCATGTGTCCTGTCTTCACGCGGGTCAGGCGCGCGCGGCCTTCCACGACGCGATAGACGGCCCAGTCCGCCTGCTGGCGGAAGAGCGCGCCCACGGGAACCTGAAGGGCGCTGTCGCTGCGCCAGCGCACGATCGACGCCTCCAGCTGGTAGCCATGACCCAGGCGCTTCCATTCCTCGCGGGGCGACACGAAGTCGATGACCACGTTCACGCGCCGCTCCTCGATGCCGAGCGCCGATACTTTCTGCTGACCGGCCGGCTCGACCAGGCGTACCTTCGCCTCAAGCGGCTTTTCCCCGCCCCACTGCGTGATGATTACCTCGTCGCCTGGCGCGACCTGCACGGCTTCGCTCGAGATGAGATCGATCACGACCTCGAGGCTTGCCGGGTCGCCCACTTCGGCAATGGGCTGGCCCGGCTGCACGAAGCTCTCGTTTTCCTGGAGCACGCGCAGCAACTGCCCGTCGACCGGTGCCCGCAACTGGATGCAGCATCCCTTGCCTGCCGTTCCCGCGGTCGCCGACGGACTGATCAGCGCGGCCTGCGCCGTCTTGATCTCGAATTCGCGCTGCCGGAGTGCAGCCTGCGCCGTTTCCAAAGCCGCTTCGGTGGCGGCCAGTGTGGCTTCCGCCGTATCCACCCGTGCCTTCGAAACGACACCCTTCTCGAGCAACTGCCGGGCGCGATCGAGTTCGCGTGCCGCGAGCTTGCGCTCCGCCTCCTTGCCGCGCACGGCCGCCAGGGCGAGATCACGGGCCGCGCGCGCGGCAGAGACCGTGAACTCGAACTGCCGCTGCGACCTTGCATCGAGGAATGCCGGATCGGCGGGTTCGATCGTCGCAACGACCGTCTTGCCCGCTGTCAGGAAATCGCCGGCGTGCGAGTCAACGCGCAGGAGCTTTCCCGCGATGGGGGCCGACAGGACGTAGACTTCCTTCACGCGCGTCGTGCCGTCGTCGCTGATCGCCGTCATCAGGGGCGCGCGCACTGCGTCGGCCATGTCGACCGGAACGGCCCGCGGCCAGAACGAAAAGACCAGGGCCGCAACGACGGTGCCCGAGAGGATCAGTGGCCACATCCATGGCCGGAGCTTCTTCATGTCCATGCTCATTCCCGTGTCTTCAGTACGCGTACAAGATCAAGTTCGGTCACACGCCGCGCCACCATCGCGCAACTGACAGCGGCCGCAATGCCCACGACGATCACGGCCTGGCCAACGGTTGCAGCCGTCAGGCCGAACGGCATCTGGAACAGGTCGGTCGTGAAGCGGTCGATCATGAAGAGCGACATTCCATAACCGAAAAGCACGCCGAGCGGCATGCCCAGGATCGTCAGCAGTGCCAGCTCTCCCACCAGGATACGGGCGACTTCTCCCTGGTGGAAGCCCAGCACGCGGAGCGTGGCCAGTTCATGCGAGCGTTCCGACAGTGTGATCCGGCTTGCATTGTAGGCCACCCCAAACGAGATCACTGCCGCAAACCCGCAATAGAACCAGACCATCGTCATGATGTTCTGGTCGATGAGGTAGCGGAACATCTCGTAGGAGCGACGCTGTAGCGAGATCGTGAAGATGCCGGGGATGTCCCGCACGGCTTCATAGAGCTGCCGCTCCCGGAGGGGATCGATCTTCAGCGCGGCACTGTCCGCCACGGGCCCGTCACCTGCCACGCGATTGAGGGCGGCGCGGGCCATGTAGGCGGCCAGCCCGACATATTCGTCGATGACGAAAGTGACGCGCACGCCGGCAGAGCGGCGGCGACCATCCAGCTGCTGGAGCTGCAGTTCGTCTCCTGTGGTCACGCCCAGCTTTTCGGCAAGCCTGCGTGACAGTACCAGCCCGTCCGGTGGCAGCGTGATCGCCTTGCCGTTCACGTCGACCTGCTGTGAGAGCCGCGCATCGGGATCGATGCCCTGGATGTAGACCCGGTCGCTGCGCGTTCCATTGGACAGGCGCACGGCCATGCCCCGGCGCAGTTCCACGCGCATCACGCCCGGCAGGCGGGACAGGTCAGCCCGGACGGCATCCGCGCGCAACTCGGTGAAGCGGATCGACACGTCCTGCCGCTGCGCCCGAAAGAAAAACGTATCGACCATGACGTTGACCGAGTCGAAGAACTGCGTGGTCGAAATCAGCAGGCCCAGTGACAGGGCCATGCCGGTCACCGTCATCGACGAACGCAGCGGGAAGCGCGTGATGTGGCGCAGGATCATGAAGCCGATGGAGCCCGTTCCCTTCAGGACGCCGAGGCGCTCCAGCGGACCGGCACGATAGACTGCCGGTGCTGCGGGCGCCATCGCAACGGCGGGCGACAGGCGCATGACGCCGGTGACCGCCATCAGCGCTCCGCCGGACGAGGCTGCGAACGACACGAGGGCGGCCAGGGCCACGACATCAGCGGAAACATGAAGTTCGAGGCTCGGGAACCGGAAGTAGGCGCGGTAGAGGTCGGTGATGAGGCTGGCCAGCCAGCTTCCAGCGGCCCAACCCAGCAACAGCCCAATGATGGCGGTGACCAGGGCCATCTTGACGAAGTGCCAGGCGATCGTCGCGTCGGCGTATCCAAAGGCCTTGAGAAGGCCGATCTCTTCCCTCTGCGTTTCGATCTGCCGCGCAATCACGGAATAGACCAGGAATGCCGCCACGATCAGGAAAATCTGCGGGATCACGCCGGCCATGGTCGAGAGCTGCGAGAACTCGCTGTCGATGAAGGCATGCGAGACCTGCTCGCTGCGGCCATAGGCACCACCGCTGCCATAGGGCGCAAGGATCCGGTCGATGGCCGCGAGCGCCTCCTTGAGATCAGTCCCGGGTGCCAGGGTGAGTGCGGCCTCGTTGAACGCCGCCTCGGTGTCGAGGACGGCGGCCAGCGGCTTGCGGTTCATCCAGAACACGCCGTAGTGCCTGTTGTCCGGCACGATCTCGCCTGGCCCGATCACATAGATGAATTCAGGGGACAGGGCTGTACCAACAATCGTGAGCTCAAGCCTGCGGCCATTGATCGTCGCGGCGAAGCGGCTCCCGACATTGAAGCCATGCGCCTCGGCGAAAGCCTCATGGACGAGGACTTCGGCGGCGCGCGCGGGATCGGGCATGCGCCCTGTCCTGATGACGATGGCATTCAGTGCCGTGCTGTTGTCCGCGGGAAGGGACAGCGCGTGCCCCCGGACAGGATCCTTCAGTCCCGGCACATCGAGCGTGGCGTAGGACGACAGGCGCGTCTGCACCCTCGCCGCCCCCGGGACCATGCGCAGGCGGCTGGCCACCGTCTCCGGCGCGCGCTTCAGGGACACGAAGGCGTCTGCAAACCGATAGCGGTCGTAGTAGCTGCTGCGGGCCTCGGACAGCGATTGCAGGGCGCCAAGCGCCATGATCAGCGTTGCGGCGGCCGAGCCGATCACCATCGCAATCGCGAGCACCTGCCCACGCCTGCGCCACATGTCGCGCAGCAGCTTCATGTCGAGCGCGCCAAGCCTGATCACCAGCGCACCTCGCTCGCCGGCTTGCGTGTCGCGTTGGTTTCGACCGAAGCGATGCGGCCATCCGCGAAGCGGATGACGCGATCAGCCATGACGGCAATCGACGCGTTGTGGGTGATGACCACCGTTGTCGTGCCCAGGCTGCGGTTCACGTCGGCCAACGCCTCGAGGACCTTGATGCCGGTCGCGCTGTCGAGCGCGCCGGTCGGCTCGTCACACAGAAGTACCTCCGGACGCTTGGCGACCGCGCGCGACGGCGACGCGCTGCTGCTCACCGCCCGAGAGTTCGGCCGGGAAGTGCTTCATCCGGTCCTTGAGGCCGACCAGCGACAGCGCCTCCTCCGGCGTCATGACCGAATCCACGAGCTCGGTGACCAGCGAAACGTTCTCGCGCGCGGTCAGGCTCGGGATGAGATTGTAGAACTGGAAGACGAAGCCAACGCGGCGCCGGCGATAGGCCGTGAGTTCCCGGTCCGAGCAGGCCGTCAGGTCCTGGGTGCGGAAATGCAGCGTCCCGGCCGTCGGGCGGTCCAGTCCACCCAGAATGTTGAGCAGGGTCGACTTGCCGCTGCCGGATGGACCCAGCAGGACGACGAACTCGCCCTCGGGAATGTCGAGGTCGATGCCGCGCAGCGCATGGACGGCGCCATGGCCCTGGCCATAGACCTTGGTCAGGCCGCGCACCGTGAATGCGGCTGGCGTCTCCATCAGTCCGTCTCCGGCGGGTCGGTGTCACGCATGAGAAAGCCTCGCAGTTCCCGGGGCATGCCGCCTTGAGCCATCGCAAGACCACCCCACCATGCCCGATTCCCGGCCTTCCGGCGCCCCCTCGCGGCAGTGCGACCATACGTCATGGAACGCCTGCCCCACGCGGCTGTGGAGGCGCTGAAAAGTCGCTGATTTCCATGGCGTGTGCGATGCAGCAGTCGTCTTGACTGGCAGAAAACCGCCCCATATGGTCCGCGCGACTTTCGGAGGGGGTTGTAGCGGCCCCGGGCACCTGATCCTTGGCGAATGACCCTACAGATCAGAGTGAAAATGCCGACCAGGAACGTCTCGACGAACTTGGCCGGAAAATAGAGGCCGCGCGCAAATCCTCGCCCGAACAGGGTCCCCAGCGATCGTCTGGAAGCCACAACATTGCGTACCGGCTGCCGACGGAATTCGTGGCCGCGGTGTTCGTGGGCGCAGCGTTTGGCTGGGGGTTCGACGTCATCACGGGGCTCAAGCCGGTCGGAATCATTGTCTTTTCGATCCTGGGCATCGTGGCAGCGTTCCATTTGGTTTTCCGCCTGATGCGCAAGCTCGACGCGGACAATAAAGAAGGAAAGTGAACATGGCCGCTGGCCACAGCCCGATGGCGCAGTTCGAAATCCATACGCTCGTGCCGTTGAACGTGGCCGGTTACGACATCTCGTTCACGAACTCGAGCCTCTGGATGCTGCTTGCCGTCGTCAGCAGCGCGGCCTTCCTCACGCTTGGCGTCAAGCGCGACGGCATCATTCCCGGACGCATGCAGTCGGTGGTCGAGATCTTCTATGACTTCATCATGAGGCAGACCGTTCTGCCGGTGATGGGCGAGTCGGGCACGAAGTTCTTCCCGCTGCTGTTCACGTTCTTCATCTTCATCTTCTTCACGAATTTCCTTGGCCTGCTGCCCTACTCGTTCACCGTGACGAGCCACATCGCCGTCACCTTCGCGATGGCGCTGCTCGTGTTCGGGCTCGTGCTTGTTGTCGGCTTCTGGACGCACGGCCTGCGGTTCCTCTCGCTCTTCGTGCCGTCAGGCGTTCCCGCGTGGATCATGCCGGTGATCGTGCCGATCGAAGTCATCTCGTTCCTGTCGCGCCCGATCAGCCTGTCGCTTCGTCTTGCCGCCAACATGCTGGCCGGCCACACGATGCTGAAGGTGTTCGCGGGCTTCGTCGTCTCGCTGCTCGGCGCGGGCGGCATCTTCTCTGCCCTTGCCATCGCGCCGCTGTTTGCCGGCGTTGCGCTGACGGCACTCGAAGTTCTGGTGGCGGCCGTCCAGGCATGGGTTTTCACCATGCTGACGTGCATCTACCTCAATGAGGCCGTGCACCTGCACGACCACCACTAGTTTTCCGGATCACCCAAGACTTTTCTCAAGAAGGAGTTTCTACAATGGACGCAGAAGCAGCAAAGCTCATCGGTGCAGGCCTCGCCACCCTTCCCCTGCTCGGTGCAGGCATCGGCATCGGCAACGTGTTCGGCAACTTCCTTGCCGGCGCCCTGCGCAATCCGTCGGCGGCCGCCAGCCAGCAGCAGAACCTCCTGCTCGGCTTTGCGTTCTGCGAAGCGACCGGCCTGTTCGGTCTCGTCGTCGCGCTCGTGCTGATCTTCGCCGTCTGATCCCGTCATGACGGCACCTGCCGCAACCGAGTTCAAGCTGGCCGACGTGCCGGCCACTGAATACCAGGACCAGGGTCACGGCGCTTCGCCCGAGGGCGAGACGACGGACGGCCACACGGAAACCGTTGGTCACGAGGAAGGAGGCCATGGCGCGAAGTCAGGGCTGCCCCAACTCGACATCAGCACGTTTGCGAGCCAGATCTTCTGGCTGATCCTGTCGTTTGCGGTCCTGTACATCATCATCTCGCGCTTTGCGGCTCCGAAGATCGGCGGCGTCATTGCCGATCGCGCCGGGCGCATCAAGGGCGACCTTGATGCCGCGGCCGACGCCAAGAAGGCCAGCGAGGCAGCCATCGCGAACTATGAGCGTGCGCTGTCCGATGCCCGGGCCAAGGCCGTCAAGCTGAGCGACGACGTCCGCAACCAGGTGCAGGCCGAGGCGAACGCCAAGAACGAGGTCGCCTCGAAGCAGCTGGCGGCGGACATGGCCAAGGCCGAAGCACGCATTGCAGAGATGCGCGCAGGGGCCCTTGCCAAGCTGTCGTCCATTGCCCGGGACACCGCGGGAGAGATCGTGCAGAAGCTGACCGGTGAAAGCGTGCCGGCCGGCGAACTCGACGCAGCTGTATCCAGCGCCCTGAAGCGCGCCTGAGAGGTCATCCGTGAGCGGAGTATTCGAAGATCCAACCTTCTGGGTCGGCGTGGGAACGGCACTCTTCGTGCTTGTCCTCGTGCGCCAGAAGGTGCCCGGCATGGTCGCCAAGATGCTCGACGACCGCGCGGCCGCGATCAAGGCCGAGCTCGACGAAGCGAAGCGCCTGCGCGCCGAGGCGGAAGCCCTGCTCGCCGACTATCGCAAGAAGACCGCGAATGCGGCCGGTGAAGCCCAGGCGATCGTCGACAATGCGAAGGCCACGGCCGAGCGCCTTGCCGCCGATGCGAAGGTGCAGCTGCAGCAGCAGATCGAGCGCCGTGCGAAGATGGCCGAGCAGAAGATCGCCCAGGCCGAGGCCGACGCCATCGCCGAAGTGCGCGCTGCCGCCACGAGCGCTGCAACCGCCGCCGCGGCCGATGTCATCGCCAAGCGCATGAACGACGCCAAGGGCGACGCCCTGATCAACAGCGCCATCGCCGACCTGGGTACGAAGCTCCACTAGTCCGCAAGCCACAGACAAAAGAAAAGCCCGGCCCGCGTTTCGCTGGCCGGGCTTTTTTGTGCCTGGGGTGGCGGGTTTGGGCGCTGCCCCCTGACCTGCCTTGCAGGCACTCCCCCAAAACAGGGTTTTGGGGGAGACCTGAAGGCGTCAGTTGTAGACTTCGAAGAGGCCTGCGCCGCCCATGCCGCCGCCGATGCACATCGAGACGACGACGTGCTTGGCCTTGCGCCTGCGGCCTTCCATCAGCACGTGGCCGGTCAGGCGAGCGCCCGTCATGCCGAAGGGGTGGCCGATGGCGATCGAGCCGCCGTTGACGTTGTACTTCGCGGGGTCGATCTCGAGTTTGTCGCGGCAATAGAGGCACTGGCTTGCGAAGGCTTCGTTCAACTCCCAAAGGTCGATGTCCGAGACCTTGAGGCCGTGGCGTTTGAGCAGGCGCGGCACGGCGA